>CALLYM010000186.1 GCA_937858155.1 uncultured Phycisphaerales bacterium
TGCTCAACAAGTACACCGGGCGGTACGACGAGCCCGACGAGCGGCTCATGCGGTCGATCGAGGAGAAGATCGACATCCCCGAGAGCAGGAAGGATGATTTCCGGCAGGAGATCATGAACTACATCGGGGCCCTGGCGCTGGACGGGAAGAAGTTCGAGTACAACACGAACGCGAGGCTGTACCGGGCGCTGGAATTGAAGCTGTTCGAGGACCAGCGGGACACGATCAAGCTGAAGAACCTCGTGAGCAGCGTCGTGGACGATGAGACGCAGCAGAAGATCGACGTGGTCAAACAGCGGCTGATCAAGCAGTTCGGCTACAACGAGACGAGCGCGACGGACGTGCTGAACTATGTGGCGAGCATCTTTGCGAGGGGGGATAGCAAGGGGCGTTGATGCCGGCATGAAGGTGCGTATCTTGAAGCCCCGGGGACACGCCCCGGGGCTTCTTGCTTCCGGCTTTGCACATGCCTTCGCCCCTCCGCCACAACCTCCGCTGCTCGGTCATCGACGGTACGTGCTACATGGTCATGTACGGCCTGGCGGAGACGTTCTTCCCGCTGTTCGTGCTGGAGCTGTACGGGGCGGAGGTGGCGAGCGGGTTGATCGCGACGGTGCCGCTGCTGGTAGCGAGCGTCCTGCAGCTGGCGGCGCCGGTGCTGGTGCAGCGGATGCGGTCGTACAAGTCGGCGATCGTGGTGTGCGCGGCGATGCAGGCGTTGGCGTGCCCGCTGCTCGCGGTAGTGGCGTTTGTGGGGTACTCGCCGCTATGGCTGACATTTGTGCTGGCGTCGATGTACCACGCCGGGGCCATCATGGGGAGCCCGCCTTGGACGGCGCTCATGAGCATCCTGGTGCCGGCGCCCATCCGGGCGAACTTCTTTGCGAGACGCCTGCGGACGCTGCAGATTGGAGCGGTCGTTGCGGTCATCATGGGCGCAGCGCTGCTGGATGCTGCACCGCGGATGATCGATGGCGTGGCGGCATTGGCGTGGGGTCTCGAAGGGTGGCGTGCGCACCCGACGCTGCCGGTCTTTGGTGTGCTGTTCGTCCTGGCAGGTGTTGCGCGCACGGTCTCGACGGTGTACCTGGTGCGGCACGTGGAGCCCGTGGACGCGGTCTCGCGGCACACGGTGCTCACCGCCCGGCAGCTGGTGGAGCGGATGCGGCACGGGGGTCGGTGGCGGCTGATCGGCGTGATCGTGCTGTTCTGGGCGTGCGCGATGGTGGGGTCGCCCTACTGGGCGGCGTATGTGCGCGGAGTTGCCGGCCTGTCCTTCCTTGAATGGGCGGGGCTGATCGTGCTCTGGCTATTGGGGCGGGCGGTGGCGGTGTCGGTGGTGGGGGAGGCCGTGTCCCGGTACGGGCGGAGGAAGCTGCTCATCGGTGCGGCGCTGTTCATGGCGCCCATTCCGGCGCTATGGGCGTTGTCGGTGGAGCCGGTGTGGCTTGCGGTGGCGCAGCTGCTGGCAGGGATGTCGATAGCCGTGTGGGACCTCTCGACTTTCCTGGTGACGATGGAGACATTCGACGAGCAGGAACGCACAAGCCTGCTGAGCAAGTACGGACTGCTTCAGTGGAGCGCGGGCACTGCCGGGTCATTTGTGGGCGGCGCGGTGCTGGACGCGGGAGGGAAGGGCAGGTTGGCCTTCATCGGAGTATTCCTGCTGTCGTCGGTTCTTCGACTGCTGGCGGCAATGGTGCTCGCCCGAACCCACCGTTCGGGGTACCCGGAACGGACCAACTAGGTTCCGCGTGGCCTGGGCTTGATGACGGGGCACAGGGCCATGAGGAGGCAGCCGAGAGCCTGCATGGTGTTGTTGAGGTATGTGGTCTCGAAGGCGGAAGTGAACAACAGCGCGGTCAGGGCAAAGAGCGGGGCGGCGCCGTAGGTGCCGAGGTCTTCTGTCCAGGTCCAGGGGCCGATACGACCACGGCCAGCGCCCCAGAGTGCGCAGGCCCAGGTACCCCATAGCAGGCCGCTGCCGACGAGGCCTGTCGTGGCGAGGGCCTGCAGCGGAGCGCAGTGCGCCGTAGCGAGTTTCTGCAGGCGGAAGTCGTCTATGGCGATGGCGCGGTCCTTGGCGAAAGCGCGGGAGAGGTGTGAGAAGGAGCCTGCGCCGTGGCCGCGAATGGGGGCCGTGGAGAAGGCGTCGGCGGCGGCCCGTGCGGCGATGATCCGTGCGCCGATGTCGGAGTTGGCGTCGCCATCCTGGGCGACGCGGGTGAGTTCCTGGCGGGCGAGGACGATGCGGGAAGTAACGGAGTTTCCCGCGACGAACCAGAATCCGATGGCAAGGACCGCCAGTCCGAGTAGTGCAAGAACGGCTGTGCGGCGCGCGGACATCCGGTCGGCCCGTGAAGACTGGGTTGTGCGGGAGATGACGACTGCGCGGTGGACGGCAACCACGCTCACGAGGGCAACCAGGGCGCACGCCGCGAGCATCGAGCCGCGCGAACCGGTCATGAGCAGCGCTGCTCCGGCCGCCAGTGAGCCCGCGACGCCCGCGAGGCGTCGCCAGCCGCGCCCCATGAGAGCTGGACCAATGTGAAGCCCAAGGCTTGCGGCGCACATCACACCGCCGGCGGCTGGCTGATGCCACCACCCGCTAACGCGGGAGAGGGGATCAGGGGCGGGCGGGTGCGAGAAGAGCGTGCCGCCGGCATGGACGACGAACCACTCCGCGAGTTGGGCTCCGTGTGCACACGCGAAGCCCACGCAGAGAGCGGCGATGAGCATTGGCCGTCTGTCGAGCACAGGCCAGATCGCCAAAGCCAGCCACATCCATCGCGAGTAGGCCATCTCATGCCAGCCAGCGGGTGGATCCGGGCTCCAGGAGATGGACAGCATGAGCCAGAGGAGCCAGGCGACGGCGAAGATGGCAAACGGCTGGCGGAGGACGACCAGAGCCCCTCGCCAGACGAACGGCAGCCGGAGCACCCAGCAGAAGAGCAGGGGGAGTGCACCCAGCTCAACCAAGACCACAGGGCCAGCCATGGACAGGCACGCGAAGGCGGCGAAGGCGACGTGGAATGGATACCCAAACGTGCCCAAAAAGTGGGAGAATTGCCCTGAATGGGCGGTATGGGCATTGTTTGGGTCAACCCATGGGGCGTCCAGCAGCCGGATGAGCGGAGAAGACGTGGAACGTGAGGGGGCTTCGGCGGGCACTGCCATGGGGCGTCCCAGAGTGATAGGCGCGTGGGGGCATTGACAATGCTGTGACAACCCGCACGGAACCCGCAACTGTTGGCCGGCGTCTGTGTATGAGTGGGTCGATAGATACGCTCTGGGCAGGAGACCACCATGGACCAGGTACGTCGGGTCGTAACACGGGCGGGTCGGCGGCTGATGTTCAACGCGTTTTTGCAGCACGCATCCATCACGCTGACGGGCGCGATGGTGCTGGCGATTCTTGCGCGGCTGGTGGAGCGGGTGTTCAGCCTTGAGGCGGTGTTCTCACAGTACTGGATGTGGAGTCTGATCGGCGCGGGTGTGCTTGCCCTGGTTGCGGCGTTTGCATGGACGGTGGCGACGAGGAAGCAAGCCGTGGCGGTCGCGACCGAGGTTGATGAACGCGCGAACCTGCGTGAAGCCTTGAGCACGGCGCTGTATGTCGAGAAGAGCCAGGACCCGTGGGCCAATGCCATGCGGGAGACGGCAACGACCGTGGCGGCTGGCGTGAACGTGTCCGGCACGGTTCCCGTCGAAGCGCCCCGCGCGTGGCCGGTGCCACTGGCGACGATCATCGCGCTGCTGGTGCTTTGGTACGCGGTGCCGAGCCTGGACGTGCTGGGGCACCAGAAGGTGCGCACTGCGCAGAAGGAAAAGGAAAAAGAGATCGTGCAGGTGAAGGCGGAGGTCGCCGCGAACGAGCAGAAGATCAAGGAGATGCTGCAGAAGGCCAACGCGAACCTTCTGGAAGAGAAGCCCAGCGACAACCCGAACGCTCCGGACCAGAAGGTGCAGGAGAATGACCCCGACGCGATCCGTCGCGCCGCAATCAAGGACCTTACACGCCTGACGGACAAGATCGAGGAGGCGAAGAAGTCAGAGAAGGCGATGGAGTCCGAGGCCTTGAAGGAGGCCATGGAGCAGCTCAAGCAGCCGGGCCCGGGGCCGATGGACGAGCTTTCCAAGCAGTTGAGCAAAGGCGACTTTGGTGCGGCGAAGGCCACGCTGGAACAATTGTCCAAGCAGGTGCAGGATGGGTCCCTGAGCCAGCAGCAGAAGGAAGAAGCGAAGAAGCAGGCGGAAAACCTGTCGAAGCAGCTGGACAACCTTGCCAAGCAGCAGAACCAACTGTCAAAGAAGCTGCAGGACCAGGGGTTGGACAAGCAGTCCGCTCAGGACCTCGCCAAGAAGGCGTCGGACCCGGCGGCCCTCAAGGACGCTTTGGACAAGATGCCGCAGCTCTCTGACGCGCAGAAGGACGCGCTGATGAAGATGGCGCAGGCCGCGAGCAAGAGCAGCGAGTCGTGCTCGAACATGTCCGAGGCGATGAGCAAGATGGCGCAGGGCATGAGCCAGCAGGGCATGCAGAAGGACTCGATGCAGGCGATGCAGGACCTCGCCAACCAGTTGTCCGAGTCGGAAATGATGCAGTCCGACATGGAGAACCTGCAGGCCGCGATGGAAGAGGCGAAGGACCAACTCGCGAAGCTTGGCGGCCAGTGCAAGAAGGGCGGCGGGCAGGGCGAGGGTGAGAACGAGGGGTCGGGCAAGCTTGGCCAGTGGCGTGAAGGGGACTCCGGCAAGATGGGCAAGGGCTCCGGTGGGCCCGGCAAGAGCCAGGGCGGCATGAGCCCGGAAGCTCAGGCATCGGACTACACGTTCGAAAAGAAGAAGGCCGATGTCAAGACCACCGCTGGTCCTGTGATTTCCAGCCGGTTGGTGCAGGGCGACCAGATCAAGGGCGAGTCGGTCGCGGAATTCTCTGACGCGGTGGAGCAGGGCGAAAAGACCGCGGCCGAAGGCATCGACAGCGTGCGGATTCCCCGCGAGATGGAGGGTGCTGTCAAGACCTACTTCGGCAACCTCAAGAAGAAGGCCGATCAGGCGGGTGGGAAGCCAGCGGACAAGCCCGAGCCCAAGAAGGACGACAAGAAGTAAGGGCGTGCCGCGAAGGAGGAGTGGTTCTCGCGTTCCCTCGCGTATCTTCCGTGATGAACAACGTGCCATCCCGGCGTGATGTGCTGAAGGTGCTCGCGGGGGCATCGGCCGGGTTCGCGCTCGGGGCGTGCCGGAGGCGGGTTACAGCAGGCTCAGAGCCGGTTGTCCTCTACACGTCAGCTGATGCATTTCTTGTGCAGCAGGTGACCGCCGCGTTTACAACGCTGTCGGGCGTGGAAGTGAGGGCGGTGACCGACAGCGAAGCGACCAAGACAACGGGGCTGGTGGGGAGGCTGATGGCGGAACGGTCGTCTCCCCGCGCTGAGGTGTGGTGGTCGAGCGAGGTGATGGGCACGGTGGGGCTCGCGCGTGCTGGTCTGATGACGCCCAGCGCGCCCGCGAGCCTGGCGGAATTCTCCGGGTCGTGGCCTGGAGGGCTCTGTGATAGCCAGGGCCTCTGGTGGGGCTTTGGTCAGCGCGCAAGAGCGGTGGTTTACAGCACCTCGCGCATCAAAGACAGGGATATTCCAAGCTCGTTGGAGGCTTTGGCTGCGTTTACGCCTTCAGGGCGTGTAGGGATCGCGCAGCCTCAGTTCGGCACCACGCGTACCCACATGGCATGGGTGGTATCGCTTCTTGGTGACGAGAAGGCGAGGGGCTTGTTCCGTCGCTTGCGTGATAACTGCCGGCTGTACCCGGGGAACTCCGCGGTCGTGCGTGCCGTCGCGCAGGGCGAGTGTGACGTGGGGCTGACCGACACGGACGATGTGTGGGCCGGGTTGTCGAACGGGTGGGCGCTCGGCCATTCGTTTGGTGTCGGGCCAGCGGACGGGCAAGCGTTGCTCATACCGAACACTGTGGCGCTGCTGTCCCGCGGGGCCGTCCGCAAGGAAGCGAGGGCGCTGGTGGACTTTCTCTGCTCGGTAGAATGCGAGCGCTTGCTCGCGATGTCCGAGAGCCGAAATATTCCAATCCGCGACGATGTGCGGGCGGAGGTTGGAAAGAGTGTGAAGGAAGTAGCGGTTCCCCAAGGTGCAGGCAGTGTCGATTGGACACGTGTGGGGGACGAGCTTGAACGGGCGGATCGGTTGATCTCTGAAGCGTTCCCGGTGTGAGGACTGCCTGTGCGTTCAGGTGTGGCATGCGGCCGCGGAGTTATTGTCGCGGGCACGCCGGAAGCTGGGCCGTCTGCGCGGGGCGTGTCGGCACGGGTTGCGTGCGTGCCCGGGGCTGCAAGCCGGGTCAGTCCACGAGCATCCCCGGCGTCGGAATTTGGCCGATAGACCGGTGCCTTGCAACAAGCCCAGAACAGCCCCCGCCCTTTCCGCCTGAGGAGTCGGGCCGCGCTTATCGCGGCAACGCTCTCACTGCAGGCCGTCGTTATCGGGTTGGGCGGATACGTGACTCTGCAAGCGGCACGGGCCAATCTCGCGGACAAGGTTGGAGAGTCGGCCGCGAAGGACAATGCGCGGGCGTGCGAGGACTTTGTGAAGGTGCTGGGCACGGAAGTACACGAGCCGTTTGAGTACGCATCCCCCGAGTGGGAGCGCGTGCAGAACCACGTCAAGACATTCTCGCTCCCCGAGGGCGCGCAGCTGGTGGTGCTCGACGACCACGGGCGCGTGCTGTGCCACCCTCGTCTTGAGAATTCCCCCGCGCTCCGCACGCTGGATATCGCGGCTCAGGTCGTCCGCCTGGACGGCAGCGAGGAACCGGTCGAGCTGTCGCGTATCAACCCCGCGGAGGTCAAGACCGGCACGAGCGAGTCGATCAGTGGGCGCGCGTCGGTGGCGGTGGCGTATGTGCCCAGCCTGGGTGTCAAGGTGCTTGTGTACCGTCCTCAGGCGGTGCTTTCCGCCGCCGCGGCACGGATGGGGGAAAAGGTCATTGTGTGGGTGACCGTGTCGGGCCTGGTGCTCCTGGGCGTGTCGCTGGTGGGGTCGTCGATCCTGGTGCGGAAGTACGACTCGATGGTGATGCGTGTGAATGAGCAGCTCGAGCACGAGGTGGAGCGACGCACGCGGCGCGGGCTCACCATCCGCAACGCGGTGGTGTTCGGCCTTGCCAAGCTGGCGGATTACCGCGACACGGACACGGGGGCGCACCTGGAGCGCATCTGCCGGTACAGCGTGGTGCTCGCCCAGGAGCTGTGCGAACAGTTTCCGGAGGTCGATCACGCCTGGATCGAGCGGCTGCGGGTCGCGGCTTCGATGCACGACATCGGCAAGGTGGGCATCCCCGATTCGATCCTCCTGAAGCCCGGGCGGCTGACCGACGAAGAACGCCGCATCATGGAGACGCACCCGGTCATTGGCGCGGACACTCTTCTTGCGGTCCGGCGGCGGGTGGGGGACGATGACCTTCTCACGATGGGCATCCAGGTCGCGTTGTCTCACCACGAACGATGGGATGGTACCGGCTACCCGTTCCGCCTCAAGGGTGAGCAGATCCCGCTGGCGGGGCGCATTGTGGCGGTGGCGGATGTGTACGACGCCCTCACGTCCAAGCGGGTGTACAAGGGTGCTATGGGGCATGAGCAGGCTGTTGCGATCATCCGCGAGGGCAGCGGGTCGCACTTTGACGCGAGGGTGGTCGAGGCTTTCCTGCGCGTGTCCGAGCAGTTCAACCAGGTGCGGGCGTCCGCGGTGAGCGACGTGCCGGAGCGTCCACGCCTTGAGTCGGTTGTGGAGCGGGCACGCCTGATCCAGGAGCAGAGCGTCGCGATGCACCGGGGGGCGGAAGAATCAGACGTTCTGCCGTTCGTCCGGCCCGAGCGTCGAACTCGCGCGGCGTAAGGCCTGACGACAGGCGGGTTGCAACGCGCGCCGGAATCCCTTATCTTTGTGGCCGTATGGCCGAGGCCGATGAACAACCACAGGGTCAGGGTCCCCAGGATTTGCCGCGCCCTTCCGGGAGGGATGTGACGCTTTCGTCCGAGGCGTCCGCGCTCGAGGGGCCGGGCTCCACGCTGGGGCCGTACAAGCTGCTGCAGCTCATCGGCGAGGGCGGGTTCGGCGTCGTCTACATGGCGCAGCAGACGGCGCCGGTGCGTCGGCGCGTGGCGCTCAAGATCGTCAAGCCCGGGATGGACACCAAGCAGGTGATCGGGCGGTTTGAGAGCGAGCGGCAGGCGCTCGCGATGATGGACCACCCGAACATCGCACGCGTCTTTGACGCGGGTACAACCTCCGCGGGCCGCCCCTACTTCGTGATGGAGCTGGTGAAGGGTGTGCCCCTCACGGAGTACTGCGATGACGCGAACCTGACCACCGACGAGCGGCTGAGGCTGTTTGTGACGGTCTGCGATGCCATCCAGCACGCGCACAACAAAGGCATCATCCACCGCGACCTCAAGCCCAGCAACGTCCTCATTACGCTGCACGATGACAAACCGGCCGTCAAGGTGATCGACTTCGGCATCGCCAAGGCGATGAACCAGGACCTGACCGATGCGACGGTTTTCACCGAGTTCCGGCAGTTCATCGGCACGCCGGAGTACATGAGCCCCGAGCAGGCCGCGATGAGCGGGCTGGATGTCGATACGCGCAGTGACATTTACTCGCTGGGCGTCATGCTGTACGAATTGGTCACTGGCACGACGCCCTTCGACAGCGAGAAGCTGCGGAGCGCCGGGATCGCGGAGGTACAGCGGATCATCAAGGAAGAGGACCCGCCCCGCCCCAGCACGCGCGTCGGCGCTGTTTCGCGACAGTCGCGGGAAGACAGGGCGCGGACGGGGTCTACCAAGCGCACGACGGCGGAGGAAATCGCGCGCCATCGGCGCACCGACCCGGGTTCTCTGCGGCGGGCCCTGGCCGGCGACCTCGACTGGATCGTGATGAAGTGCCTTGAGAAGGATCGCCAGCGCCGCTACGAGACGGCGAGTGAGCTTGCGCTGGACATCGAGCGTTTTCTCAAGCGCGAGGCGGTGCTGGCGCACCCGCCGACCACGATGTACCGGTTCCGGAAGTTTGTCTCGCGCAACCGTGGATTGGTCGGGGCCGCGGCGGGCCTCATGTTCGCTGTCCTGTTCACGATCGTGGCGCTTGCGTACGGGCTTCTGCAAGCGCGGCACGAGAGGGATATGACAATCCGCGCGCAGACCGAGGCGCGCGCGATGATGGTGCTCGACGGGATGAACGCGGTGCGGAAGTACACGACAGAAGTCGTGCGCCCGGCGCTGCAGGGGTCGGCGGCAAATTCGGACGAGCCGTACGCGAACTTCGACAAGTCGATGATCCCCGCGTTCGCGGCGCGGAGCGTGTTCGAGCGAGTGAGGTCCCAGGCGGGGCACGAGGGGTTCATCTACCACGAGGCGTCGCCCAACCCCACGAGCCCGACCAATCTTGCTGACCAGTTCGAACTTGGCCTGGTGGAGCGGTTCAAGCGGGAGCCGGACACGAAGGTCCTCATCGACACGGTGACAGCGCCGGACGGCAAGCGGATGTTCTACATCGCGCGCCCGATGCGTGTGACCGACAGGGCGTGCCTGGAGTGTCACACAACGCCCGAGCAGGCGCCGCGGAAACAGGTGGAGGCGTACGGCATGAGCGGCGGGTACGGCTGGCAGATGAACGACGTGGTCGCGGCGCAGGTGGTCTACGCGCCGGTGGCGGAGGGGGCGTCGAGCGGCAACCAGATCGCGATGAACGTGCTGGCGGGGTTCGCCGGGTTCTTTGTTCTCGCGGGCCTCGCGAGCGTGTGGGCGCTGCGGCGGGCGTGATCACATCCGCTCGGGCACCGGGATGCCCAGCACTCCAAGCCCATCTTCGAGCACGCGCAGGGTGAGCGAGCAGAGGCGCACGCGCGAGTCGCGCATGGCGGTGGAGTCGGCGGCGAGCACCGGGCACTTGTCGTAGAACGAGCTGAAGGCTCCCGCGAGCTCGTAGAGGTAGCCGCAGAGGCGGTGGGGTTCGAGCGCGTCGGCGGTCGCGCGGAGAGCGCTTGGGTAGCGGAGGAGCGTGAGGGCGAGCTGCTTTTCCGCGTGGTCCTGCACGGCGATAGCCGCGCTCGGCCATGTGGAGCCCGCGCCCTCGTCGGCGGCCTTTCGGAGGATGTTCTTGATCCGTACGCATGCGTACAGCAGGTAGGGGCCGGTGTTCCCCTCGAACGCAAGCATGCGGTCAAACGAGAACATGGAGTCCTTGACACGGTCGGTTGAGAGGTCGGCGTACTTGAGCGCGGCAATCCCGACGCAGCGGGAAGTCTGGGTGAGGTCCGCGTCAGTGAGCGAGACATTGCGTTCAGCGCACTTCGCCCGCACCGCCGACCCCGCGCGGTCGAACGTCTCCTGGATGAGGTCCGCGAGCTTCACGGTGTCCCCGCTGCGAGTCTTGAACGGGCGGCCATCTTCCCCCAGGACGCTGCCGAACGCTGCGTGCTCGAGCAGGGCGGGCTGCTTCGTCGTTGGGTGAATGGAGTACCCGGCCTTGAGGCTTGCGCCGTAGACCTGGCGGAGGTGGAGGTTCTGACGGGCGTCGATGACGTAAATGGCCCGCTCGGCGCCGAGTTTTTGGACGCGGCGGCGGACGGCGCAGACGTCCGTGGTGGCGTAGAGGTACCCGCCGTCGCTCTTCCTGATGAGGCAGGGCTCCTTGATGACGCCGTAGCGGTCGCTCCAGGGCGTGCCGGGCTCATCGAGGCGTACGACCAGGGCGCCCTGGTCAAGCACCGCGACGCCGCGCTTGACAAGATCGTCCACCATCGGCGTGAGTTCATCGGCATAGGACGACTCGCCCGCGGTGTGCTCGTCTGTGACGTTGACGTTGAGCATCGTGCAGACGTCCACGCACACCTTCATGGTGACGCTGTAAATCTTCCGCCAGACGGCGTAGGTCTCGGGCTCCTTGGCTTGCAGGCGAAGCAGCGTCTGGCGGGCGTCCAGGAACGCGGCGGTTGCGCCCTCCACCTGGGCCTCGAGTTCCGCGATGGCCTTGGGCCCCATGAGCCAGTGCTGGGCGGCCTTGAGCCCGTCCATGTCACGCTGGCATTCCTTCTGCGCCGCTGCGTAGGCCTTGTCGAGGTCGTCGAGCGTGAGGGTTTCGAGCGAGAGGGACTTTTCCTTCACCAGGCGCATGATGCGCGCGGTGGTCATGGCGATGTTGAGCCCCCAGTCGCCGACGTGGTTCTGGCGGATCACGCGATGGCCTAGCCGCTCAAGGACACGAGCGACTGCGTCACCAATGATGGGGCTGCGCAGGTGGCCTACGTGCATCTGCTTCGCGAGGTTGACGCCCATGAGGTCGACAACGACGGTCTGGGTGGGTGTTGCGGGCGGCACTCCCATGGAGGGGGCGTCCATCGCGGAGATGAGCGCCGCGAGCGCGGGTGCGCTGAACTTGATGTTGATGAAGCCCGGTCCCGCGATCGACGCCTCGGAGAGCGGTTCAAGAAGTCCGGCGGCATCCACGTGCCCGACGATTGCCTTGGCCACGTCACGGGGCGGCTTGCCGACCTTCTTCGACAGGCCCATGGCGACGTTCGATTGATAATCGCCCAGCTCAGCCTGCTTGCCGGGCGTGATGAGCGGGTCAATGGTTTCACTCGCCAGCAATGGGAACGCGGCTCTAACGGCGGCGGTGAAGCGGTCCCGCAGGATTGCGAGGGGATCGGTCTCTTGGACTGGCATGCGGGGCGATGATAGCGGCGGCTTACGAGACCTACGCGGCCGGTCGGGCGTGCATCACGCCTTCCATCGCCGCACGCAGAGCGTGTCGTTCTGGCCGCCAAAGCCGAATCCGTTCGAGAGGCACACGTCCACGCCGCCCTGCGGGTTCAGGTCCCGCGCCTTGTTGGGAACGTAGTCGAGGTCGCATTCGGGGTCCGGGTGGTGGAGGTTGATGGTGGGGGGGACCCAGCCCGTCTTGATCGCCTGCACGCAGGTCATGAGCTCCACGGCGCCGGCGGCCTGGATGAGGTGCCCGAGCGAACTTTTGACGCTTGAGAAAGGCACGCGGGGAGCGAGCTCGCCGAAGACCTCTCGGACGGCGTGGGTCTCGATGCTGTCGTTCTCTTTCGTGCCCGTGCCGTGCGCGGAGATGTAATGGACGGGCGGGCGTCCGTCCTTGTTGAGGCGGCGTGGATCGATCCCCGCCTGCCGGCATGCCTGCATCATCGCGCCCACGGCCCCCTTGCCGTCGGGATGGATGTCCGTCATGCGGTAGGCATCGGCGGTGGAGCCATAGCCCGCGACCTCGGCCAGGGGTGTTGCGCCGCGGGCGATTGCGTGGTCCGCGTCCTCGATCACCAGCATCCCCGCGCCCTCGCCCATGACGAAACCGTCGCGGGTGGAGTCGAACGGGCGTGGGACAGTGTTGAATTCGTCCCGCCTTTTGCTCATGGCGGTGAGGCGGATGAACCCGGTCATGCCGAGCAGGTGGATCATGCTGTGGGCCGCGCCGGCGAACATGACGTCGGCGTCGCCGCGACGGATGATCTCGAAGGCCTCGCCGATGGCCTGGTTGCCCGCGGCGCAGGCGGTCATGCAGTTGAAGGACGGTCCACAGCAGCCAAACTCCATCGCGAGGTGCGCGAGTGTGGAGTTGGGCTCCTGCTCGAGCTCGGCGGCCGCGCTCATGGTGGCCATGCCCACCTCGGTCAGGCGGCGCGCGTCGACGGTGCGGGTTTCGCGGTTCCACCCGGCGATATTGGTGGTGAGGTAGGAGTTGTACTCCAGCGAGCCCTCTCCGGCACCCAGGTACATGCCCATTCGGCTCAGGTCGGTGCGGGCCTTGTCCAGCCCGGACTGCAGCCAGGCTTGCCGGGCTGCAGCGAGGGCGAACTGGCTGTTGAGTCCGGCCCCCGCGTGGCGCGCGTGCGTCGGCAGGTGGTCGGTGAGGCGGAAGCCACGCACCTCCGCCGCGAAGTTCGTTGCAAAGGTCGATGCGTCAAACCGCGTCACGGGCCCGACGGCGCTGACGCCCGTGAGCAGTTTGGCCCAGACAGAATCCACGTCATGCCCGAGGGGCGTGATCCATCCCATGCCGGTGATGACGACTCGACGGGTCATGAAGAAAGCAGCAAGCCAGCGGGCATCCAGGGCGCGCAGAAAAGGAACTGTCGGGCGGGGTGGTGGAGTGGCGATCCGGTGAGCGGTGCGCTAGTGCTGATCAAACTCATGCATCGTCCCCTCGCCGCCACCATCTCCGCCGCCCTCGCCGGCGTCATCATCGTCGAAGGACAGGCCCTTTTCCTTCTGGATCTTGTCGATGTTGACGACGCGAACCAAGCCATCCTTGAGCCGGCGTTCCGCGAAGTTGATGATCAGTCCAAGCTCAAGGTCCGCGGCCTTGAGCTTCGCACGCAGCGCCAGGCGCTCGAACGTGGTGATCGCGCCGGGGCGGGCCAGGACCTCCACGAAAAACTTGCCGTCGACGAACATATCGGCAACCGCTTCGCTCACGGACTTGTCCTTGTACGTCACCCGAATCTTGTGCCCGCTGGTGGTCGTGACGCCCAATGCGTCCAGCTCGATCTTGAGGGCGTTGGTGTACGCCGCGTGGTCAAAGCCCGGGCCCAGTGTCTTGTGGACTTCGATGGCGGCGCCGATCAGCTTGCGCGAAGCCTCTGTCGTGCTGGCGTCGAGCGCGGAAAGGGGGATTCCCCTGCGCTCATGGCCCCCATGCCCGCCGTGTCCACCGTAGCCGCCACGCCCGCCGCCGCGTCCGCCGTATCCGCCACGCCCGCCGCCCCCCCTGTAGCCTTCTTCACGGTTGTACTCGTTGGCCATGTGTAGAACTCCTTTTGCATGTTCGCCGTTGTCGCGGCGGCCCCACCCAGAGCCTCGCGGCGTTATGTCACACACGTGACATAAGACCGCGCTGAATCACTGCACCCGTCGCAGCACAAGCGCCGCGTTCTGCCCGCCTACAGAGGTGCTGCACACCAGCACGTACCCGACATTCTTGCGCCCCTCCGGACCCGGGGCATTTTGCACGACTGGTGGTGATTCGGACAGCCGAATCCGTCGTGCGGGCAGGGCCTGATGCTTCAGGCACAGCGCCGCGGCAGCGGTCTGCAGTCCGCCATTGCCGGCGAAGCAATCACCCAGAATAGTGACGAGTGGCACGATGTCGATGGAGGGCAGTCGGGACCCAAAGACTTCGCGAAGGGCACCAGCCTCCGCCACATCAATGAATGGGCATCCGCACGCCTGGGGGAAGATAGCGTCGATTCCTTCGGGTGCGACGTTGGCGTCTCTCAACGCCGCGCGGATGGCGTGTACAAGGCCGGAGTTGATGGCCCGAGGTTCGGTCTTGAAGGGAGGGAAAAGGTTGGTGGTCGAATGGGCCGCTCCGAAGCCTGCGACCTCTGCGTACACAGACGCACTGCGTTTCTTAGCAAGAGCGGCATCTTCGATGATCACAATGCCGCCGCCTTCGCCCGGGATACTTCCGGTGGAAGCAGGGTCGTAGGGTCGGCAGGCGTCCGTGGCCGATGAGCCCGCGGGGGCCTTGGCCAACCTGTGTGCGGCCGTGACGCGGAGCAGCCCCATGAGGTTCAGTTTGCTCTCGGCGGAGCCGGAGAAGCAGATATCGGCCGACCCACGCTCGATGACGCGGCAGCCTTCCCCGATCGATAGAAGGCCGGACGCCTCCGAGCATGTGTGCGTGTTGCTGGGACCTTCCGCGCCGTGAATGATCGTGACGTGGCAGGCGAGCATGTTGGGCAGGTACTTGAGCATCCAGAGCGGGGGCAGGTTCTCCATGCCGCCTGTCTTCTGCCCATCCGTCGGGATGGTGCCCCATGCGCGGTAGTCAAAGCCGCCTCGCGCGCGGGCCGCAATGTCCGGGTTTTCCACTACGGCGGTGGCGAGGGCTGCGGCGAGTTCGTCCGTTTCCGCAGCAATCAGGCCGGCGCCGATCTGGCAGCCGATACGTTCGCCGGGATAGGTCATTACTGCGCCCTCGGCGGCGCGTGTCACCAGCCCGGCGTCGGCGGCGGCGGTGTGGGCGCAGGCGACGGCGATTTCGATGTCGCGGGCCATCACCTTGGTGGCTTTGCGGTAGGACTTGGGGACGTAGTCGCGCGCGGAGAATTCTGAACCGTTGTCGCCGGAGATCTCCGCGGCGAGTTGGCACTCCATTCCGGAGAGGTCAATGTGCGTGGGGGGGCGGATGCCGGACGCGCCGCTTACCAGCCCATCCCAGAGGGACCTGGCCCCCACGCCCAGCGCGGAGACTGTACCCAGGCCTGAGATGACGATGGAGCGGTGCACGGAGGAAGTCTAGGTGGGGGGCGGTGGTGTTCAGGACCTCATGTCACTGATGCGCCGGGATCTGTAAACGGGCGTTCGTACAAACGAAAGGGGGCCTCTGCAGCTCGTACAGTCCGACATGACGACACGGTACAGGTGGCAGGTGCTGCGGGCAGGAGAGTTTCGACTCGACGCTGGCTCCATGTTGGGGCTCATTCCCCGATCGGTATGGTCACGGTCTGTCGAAGTGGATGACAAGAACCGCATGCGGGTGCACCACAACTGCCTGCTGCTGGAGCGAGACGGCGATGCGCCGGCGGGCGCGGCCTGGGCACCAAAGGTCGTGCTGATCGAGACCGGCACCGGCGACAAACTGGACGACAAGAGCCGTGAGTTGTTCGCGCTCACTGACCGCACGGTGCTGACGGCGCTCCATGAGTCGGATTGCTCACCAGCGGATATCGGCGCGGCCTTTGTCAGCCACCTGCACTTTGACCACGCCGGCGGCCTGACGAGGCTGGCACGGGCTGGTGAAACGCCCGACTGGCATGGGGCGGCATCAGGCATGGCGGGGGCGAGGCCCGACCACGGCGTGAAGTTTTCATTCCCGAACGCCAAACTCGTTGTGCAGCGACGCGAGTGGGGCGACGCGTTGGCAAACCGATCGGTCATGACGCGCACGTACTTCACCGATCATCTCCGGCCGTACGCATTGGACGCGACAAGCATGGAAGCCTTGGGCGACCGTGTGCACTTGGTCGACGCGCCCGCGCCGTTCACCCCGGGCGTCACGCCCGATCGTGCGCAGCTGCCGCTGCTGACGCTTGAGCAGCGCTCGCAGGAGCCGGTGCCGGGCATCTCCGTCTTCCGCGCCCCCGGTCACACGTGGGGGCAGCAGGCCGTGAAGTTCACGGACACCGGTGGCAGGACAGTGGTTTTCACCCCGGATGTCATGCCCACCGCCGCCCACCTAGGCGCGGCGTACTCCCTCGCGTACGACGTCGAGCCGTACACCAGCATGGTCACCAAGCATTGGTTCCTGTCGCACGCCGCCGATGAGCGGTGGACGCTGGTGCTGGACCATGAGCCGGGGAACCCGGTGCGGACAGTGAAGCGGAACGGGAAGGGATGGTTCGATCTGGAAGATTCGGCTGTTTAAACCCTTCCAACAGTCTTCAGGCCGCACAGACCACTGAAACGGGCAGTGGAGTCCTACGAAAAACGAGCAGCGGCCGTGTGTCCGCGGTATGCTGTGTGCAGTGCCTACTCAGGCTTCCCATCCCCACGTGCCGTCCGAACTCCATGCGGAGTTTGAAGCGCAGACGCACGCGCTGCTGCGTTCGCGGTTCCTGTGGTTTGCGGGGATCCTGACCGGCCTAGGCGCATTCCTCATGGTTCTGGCGTTGATTGCGCAATTCGCGGCGCCGGGCATTCTGTACGCAATAGCCAAGGTCAAGCCCGACGCGGAGCAACAGCGTCATTGGTGGCCCATTGTGTTCACGATGGTGGTGAGCCTGCTGGCCGTCGCGACCTACGCGTCATGTTTCTTCATCGCGAAGACCAAGGCATTGCCCAAGGAGCGGTTCCTGCAACTGACCTATCTGCTGGTGGTGTGCGACGGCCTGCTGCACGTGGGAGCTGGGCACGTGCCGGGCGGCGCCGGTGCCGGGCTGGGCATATGGGGGTTCGCGTTCACCCACTTCCTGGCGTGCTGCTTCCTGCCGTGGACGTTCCGCCAGGCGGTGCAGCCCGTGCTGCTGGTGTTCGGTGTGTGGGCGTTGCTCAAGCTGTTCATGGGCGATGGTGGCCTTGGGGTGCGGTTCTTCCAGATCGCGTGGGCGCCGCTGCTCTTTGGTCCTGCGCTGGCGCTGGTGTACTTCATGCACACACGGAGGGCGGACGCGTTTGAGCGCCAATTCCTGTACCGCAGGTACCGCGATGTGCGGCGTGAGCTTTATGACGCCCGGCGCATCCACGAGGCGCTTTTTCCGGCGCAGATCAGCAGCGGTCCTTTCCGGGTTCGCTACAAGTACGAGCCCATGCAGCAGATCGGCGGGGATTACTTCTTCGCGTTCCAGTCGCAGGGCGGGAGCGGAGGGCCGGCTCTCAGCGTGGTGCTGCTCGACGTCACGGGGCACGGAATTCTCGCCGCGCTCACCGTGAACCGCATTTATGGCGAACTTTCACGCATCTTTGCCGAGCGGCCTGACGTCACGCCGGCGGAAGTTCTGAGGACGCTCAACCGGTACGCACACCTGACGCTTGCGCCCCACTCCGTCTACGTCACGGCCATGTGCGCGCGGGTGGATCCATCTCGAAACACCCTGCTGTACGCGAACGGTGGGCACCCACCTTCGTACCTGCGACGCAGCGACGGCACCGTGGAGGAACTGGTCGCGACCACGTTCCTGCTGGGACCGTGCCCGGATGCGGAATACGACCCGGGGTGCCTGGAAGTAGCTATGCAACCGGGCGATACGCTCGTGGCCTACACCGATGGAGTGATTGAGGCCCGTGGCCACAACGGCAAGCAGTGGGGGCTCGCGGGCATCCGGCACGCGATGAATGGCACCGTGGACTGCGGCGGTTGGGCGGACTCGCTCATCAAGCAGGTTGAGAAGCACCGATTCTCCCGGGCCTGAGCCTCGTACGCCTCGCGGCGCATGGGCGACCCGTAGGACCGCTCGGCGGCCACCTGCAGCGACAGCAGCGCCTCCCGGAACGTCATGGGGCCGGGGCCCCGGACCGCCTCCCAGCCGTGCGCGTCCGCGAGGACCGCGAGGACCGCCTCGGGGGCGTCGACCCAGAGGGACTGGCCGGAGATGTCGATGCGGCCGTCGGCCCATCCGGCGATGGCGGCGACGACC
>CALLYM010000187.1 GCA_937858155.1 uncultured Phycisphaerales bacterium
GGGGACCACCTTCACCGGTCGGCACAGGTGTTTCGGGTTGAGCGCGGTCAGTTGCGTCACCCGCGGGGTCGCGTGGGGTGTCATGGGCCGGGCGCGGGGGCTCGGCCGCATCGCCGTTCGGCAGCACTTCGCGTACGGGCGGTTCGCCCCATTCGTCCACATCGTCTGCCACCGGCGCGCGTCCGCGCCGTCCGCCGTCGCGCCCGGCCGAACGATTGTCATGTTCGCGCGGCCCCTGGCGGCCACCGTGCTGCGGATGGCGATCGCGCGGGCCACGGTCGGCGCGCGGTTCGTCGCTCCGCTGCGGCTGTCGCTGTTGTTGCTGCTGTCCGCCCTGCGTGGGTTGTTGCTGTTCGCCTCCGCGATCGCCCCCACGTCCGCGGCGCCCACGGCGACGACGTCCGCGCCGGCCGGGGTCGGTGGGTGGTGCGATGGGCTGGCCGTCGTCCGGAAGATCGATCTCAATCGGGTGAACGTCGAGCTCGTCCGCTTCACCCGCCTCCTCGGGCTCGGCGGCGGCCTTCATTTCTTCTTCGACATCGACCGACCAGTCCGCGCCGGCGTCGGGGTCCACCCATTCGACGAGCGCGGTGGGCTTCTTGGGCTTGGGGAGGTTGGTGAGGTCGATGTCGCTCCCGTCGGCGGCGTACGCGTAGAAGCCCACGCGGTCGACCTGAACGGTTTCGCTCACGCGCACGTCCACGTGCTTGCCGTAGGTGCGCTCGATCCGCGAGAGGAGCTGGCGTTTGGCGGAGAGGAGGTCTCCCGCGACGCGCGGCGCAACCACCATCTCGACCCTTGCGACTTTCTCGACGTCGAGGATGGCGGCGAGGTCGCGGAGGGCGTCCGCGGAAACAGAGTCGGGCTTCTGCAGCATGCCGCGCCCGCGGCAGGTGGGGCAGTCGGTGAAGTGCACGGACTCGTGGCTGGGGCGCATGCGCTGGCGGGTCATCTCGAGGATGCCGAACTCGCTGATGCCCAGCACGGTGGTCTTGGCGCGGTCGCGCTTCAGTCGATCCTCGAAGCGCTTCTGGATGTCCTTCCTGTGGCTGGCGTGGCGCATGTCAATCAGGTCGTTGATGACGATGCCACCCATGTCACGGAGGCGCAGCTGTCGGCAGATCTCGTCCACCGCTTCGAGGTTGGTCTGGTAGGCGTTGTCCTCGCTGTTGCGGGAGTCGCGGCTCTTGCCTGAGTTGACATCGATGGCGACGAGGGCCTCGGTCTGGTCGATGACGAGTCGCCCGCCGCTGGCGAGGGGGACTTCGCGTGCGTGGATGAGGGCGATCTGCTGCTCGATGCCGAAGGCGTGGAAGAGCGGGGCCTTCTCCTGGAAGTGGAGGAGCTTGGTGCTGGTGCGCGGGGCGACGATCTTGAGGAAGCGTGCGGCGCGCTTGAGAGCGGCGTCGTTGTCAATGATGACCTCGTGGATGTCGTTGGAGAGGATGTCGCGCAGGGCGCGGACGAGGAGGTCGCTCTCGCTGTACAGCAGGCGCGGCTTGCCGCCGGTCTTGAGGCGCTTGTCCATGTCCTTCCAGAGGCGCTGGAGGTAGGCGAGGTCGCGCTTGAGTTCCGCCTTCGTGCGGCTCATGCCGGCGGTGCGGAGGATGAAGCCGAAACCGTCGGGGAGCTCGAGTTGGTCGAGGATTTCGCGCATCTTGCGGCGCTCATCCTCGTCCTCGACCTTGCGGGACACGCCCACCTTGTCCATGAAGGGCATCATGACGAGGAAGCGTCCCGGGATGCTGAGGTAGCTGGTGAGCGTGGGGCCCTTGGTGCCCACGCCCTCCTTCAGGACCTGCACGATGATCTCGTCGCCCCTGCGGAGCGCGGCCTGGATGGGCGGGCGCTCCCGGCGCGGGGTCTTGATGCCCACGCGCTCGGTGGCGTTGTCTTCTTCACCGGGGAAGTAGCGGGGGTGGAGGTCGGTGACGTGGAGGAAGCCGTTCTCCCCCATGCCGAAGTCGACGAACGCGGCCTGGATGGCGGGCTCGACGTTCATGACCTTGCCGACGTAGATGTTGCCGACGTTGCTTGCGGCGCTGAAGCGCTCGGTGTGCAGCTCTTCGAGCTTGCCGTCCTCGACGATGGCGACGCGGCACTCCTCACCCGGGACGTAATTGATGAGCATCTGCGAGTGGGGGGTGTTGCCCGACTTGCTCGCGCTGGACTTGCTGGACTTCTCTGCCATGATGGAACTCTCCGTGCCGGGCGCGGTGCATGGTGCGCCGTCGGTGATGCTTGTGGGGTGCGGGTGTGGGCCAACGCGACAGCGGGCCGACTGACTCGCACCAACCGGACGCAAGCGTGGGATGTGCCGGAAAGGGCCCGTGGGGATGGGCCAACTGGGGAGGCCAGGAACAACCCGGCGCACCCGATGTGTCGGACGGCCCGGGAGGAGCGGAGCACGACAGTGTCGCGCTGCGGACGCTTCCGGGCACTGGCGGGGTGCGCCGCGCGTGCAGCGCAGGCATCCCGACCACCGACCCCGCCCGACATCTGCTCGTGCCCGCCGGCCGCTTTCTTCTTGCGGGGGGCACGGTGCGTGCGTCGGGTTGTCTTTCCGGCTCAGGAGGCGGCGCCGCGATTATGCGGTGCGTCTCCACCAAGCCGCTTGCCTACTTCCCGTGGCTATTCAGCGGAACGCCCGCTGAAGGCTTCGGGGACGATCTTTCGGGCGCGGTCACGCAGCAAAGTGGTGATCGCACCGTCGGAATCAAGCGACAGGGCCTGTCGGGCCACGCGCTCGCACTCTTGTATCGACAAACTACGGATAAACCTTTTCAGCGCAGGAATCGCCGAACTGGTCACTGAAAGGGTACGCAGGCCCAGCCCGAGCAGCAACAGGGCATATTCCGGCTCGCCCGCGGCCTCCCCGCAGCAGGAGACCGGAATCTCGCGGCGCCGGCCCGCACGGGCCACATCGCGGATCAGCTTGATGACCGCCGGGTGGGTGTGCTGATAGAGGTAGGCAACCCGCTCGTTGATGCGGTCCACCGCCAGCGTGTACTGCACCAGGTCGTTGGTACCGATGCTGAAAAAGTCGACTTCACGGGCAAAAACATCGGCGAGCAGGGCCGCGCTGGGTACCTCCACCATCATGCCGATCTTGATGGAACGGTCGAACTTCACACCCTCTTCGTCCAGTTCTTCCATCACATCGTGGACGACAAACTTGGCCTGTCGGAGTTCCCCGACCGCCGAAATAAGGGGGAACATGATCTTCACGGGTCCCAGTGCGCTGGCACGCAGAATGGCCCGCAGCTGCCGCTTGAACATCGCTGTGTTCCTCAGGCAATAGCGGATGCTGCGATTGCCGAGGAATGGATTGCGCTCCGGCACCTCTTCGCGTGCCTGTGTCACCTTGTCAGCCCCAAGGTCGAACGTTCGAATCACAAGTTCTTTGCCTGCTGCAAGTTGCACGCAGCGCTTGTACGCCTTGAAGTGGGTGTCCTCGTCGGGCTCTTCGCCACTGGTGAGCCATAGGTACTCGGTGCGGTACAGGCCCACGCCCTCGCCGCCCATGTCGAGCACCTTCTTCACCTCGTCGGGGAGTTCGATGTTTCCAATGACGCTGATGCGCGCGCCGTCCACTGTGACGGCAGGGAGGTCTGCCAACTCAGAAACGCTGACCCTGTAGACGCGGCGCTGCTCGATTGTGCGCTGGTACTCCTCCAGGGTTTGCTGGGTGGGGTTCAGGATGACGGTGCCGATCTCGCCGTCGACGATGATCTGCTGGCCGTCGGTCGCGGTTTTCAGGAGGGTCTGGACACCCACAACCGCCGGGATTTCAAGGGCTTTGGCGATGATGGCGGTGTGGCTGGTGCTGCCGCCCAGGTCGGTGACGAAGCCCACGATTCGGGAGCGGTCAAAGCCGGCGGCCTGTGACGGGGTGAGGTCGCGGGCGACCACAACCGTGCCGGGTGGCGCGAACTTGAGGCGTCCACGCTGTTCACCGGCGAGGTGCCGGTGGAGGCGGATATCCAGGTCGTCAATGTCGTTGACCTTGGTGCCAAAGGAGTTGTTGCTGCCCATCGCGCGGAAGCGGTCCGCGAGGCCGGAAAGCACTGAGTGGGCGGCGAACTCGGCGCTGACCAGGTCCTTCTCGATCTTGTCCCGCATGGGTTTGATGAGGCCAGGGTCCTTGAGCATCAGCTGGTGGACCTGGAAGATCTTGGCCGTTTCCTTGCCCATTTCCTTCTCGGCGCGGGCCTGGGTTTCGGCGAGTTCCGCGATCGAGGCGGTGACAGCCTGCTCGAGACGCACCCGTTCGTTTTCGACCGCGCCCGCGCTGATCGGGCGCTTTGCGACGCGCACACCGTCATCATCCACTACAAGCACGCGCCCGATGATGACACCGTCGGCGACGGGGAGGCCCTTGAAAACAACCTGTGCGTCTTCGCCCGGCGCGCGCGGAGCTGCGGCGACGGGTACGGCCGGGCTGGTCGGCTTGGAGTTGGCGGAGGGCTTTCTGGGTGCCACGGGAAGGGGTGAAGCGAAGCGACGGCGTGATTGTTGGGAGGAGAGGGAGGCGAAGGGGCACGCCAAGCCAGTGTTTTTATCGAACCAAGGGTAGTGCCGCTTGGCACAAACGCCGAAGTGTGGTACGCTTAGGTGCCTCCCCGGTGACGAGGGTTCCATTCAAGGGCCCGACCGGCGAACCACAATCAACAGGCCCGTTTTTCCGCCGGACTTGGGACAAGCCCGGGCGGGCGCTTGGGGTTTACGCGCGAAAACCGCGCGGGCGGGTAATTGAGTTCGTGGGCTACGGGGACTTTTCAGGGAATGAACGGCACTGTCTGGGTGCCGGTCCGCGTGTCTACGCGGAGCAGGAGCGCGACATGGACAGGTCGGGGTATGGCTATGGCAATCAGGGTGGTGGGGGCGGGGGCTACCGCAAGCGTCGTCGTCGCGGCAGGCGGTGTACTTCACCCGGCCCGTGTCTTTCCAATAGCTGTGCTCGGGGCCGACGCCGGGGTAGTCGAGG
>CALLYM010000188.1 GCA_937858155.1 uncultured Phycisphaerales bacterium
GGTGGGCTGGTCGAGGCAGCCCAGGATGTTCATCAGCGTGCTCTTGCCCGAGCCGCTGGCTCCCATGATGGCGACAAACTCGTTCCGCTCGATCGAAAGGTCCACACCACGCAAGGCATAGACGCGTTCGCTTCCCAGGCGGTACACCTTGTGGAGGTTTTTGATGGAGAGGGTGGGCACGGTGTTGGTTGGGTCAATCTATGGAGGCGCGCGTCTGTGAGGAGCCAGGCTACTTGCCCGCGGTGGAAGTCGTGGCTTCGGCCGGCTTGCTGTCGCCCTTCTTTTTCGGAAGTTCCGCTGTGATTGCTTGCCCGTTCTGGAGTTTGCTCAGAGCCTTGAACGGGCCGGAAACGATCTTCGCCCCCTCGCTCAGACCCTCGGTGATGACCGTGTGAGTGTCGTCACTGGACCCAATCTTGACCGGCACGGGCTTGGCCTTGCCGTCCTGGTCGATATACACAACCCGGGTGAACTTCTTCCCCGCTTCAATGACGGGGTTGTCTTTCGTCACATCCGAGGGAAGCTCGTCCACTGCCCGGTCAAGGACCGCCTGGGTGGGGACCTTCAGCACCTGCGCAAATGTCTCAACCTGGATGTCGACGTTCGCGGTAAGCCCCGACCGCAGCACGAGGTCGCTCGGGCGGTCGATGAGCACCTCGGCCTCGAAGTAGGGAGTGTTCTCGCGGTCGAGCATGCGCTTGAGGCCTACGTGCTCCACCTTGCCGGTGAAGCGTCGGTCGGGGTAGGCGTTGATGTAGATCAGTGCGCCCTGAGACTCCTGAATGGGTGCGATGTTGGCCTCGTCCACGCGCGCCTTCACCAGCATCGCGGAGAGGTCCGCGATTTCCATAATGACGCTGCCGGGGTTGTTGAGCGTGCCGACGACCACGGTCTCACCCACCTCGGCATTCCGCGCAGTGATGACGCCGTCGAACGGGGCGGAAATCACCGCGTTGGATAGGTCTTTTTCAGCGCGCTGGATATTGGCCCTGGCGATCTCGATGGCGTGCTCGACCTGACGCAGGTTGCTCTCCGCGCGGCTGTACTCGAGGCGAGCCGCGTCAAGGTCGGCGGGTGCGGCGTCTTTGCTCGCCACGAGGTCCTGCGAGCGCTTGAGTTCGATCTCGGCGTTGGCAAGGCCGGCGCGGGCGCCTTCCAGCCGTGCTTCCTCCTGCCGGAGCGATGCGTTCGCCGCATCGACGTTTGCGCGGAGGTCCCGGTCGTCCAGGCGCACCACCACATCACCCTTCTTTACTTGGTCGTTCTCGTCAAAGGGCATTTCGATGATGCGGGCCGAGACCTGGGCCGAAATCTCGACCTTGGTCTTAGGCTCGATCTGGCCCGGCGCCGAGATGGTGCGGATCAGCACGCCGCGTTCTACCGCGCCGAACTTCACCTCCATGGGCTTTGCCTTGGGGTTGAACTGCTCCTCGATCTTCTTCAGCACCCCGGATTCGTGCGCAAAGTAGAACGCCGCGCCGAACATCCCGGCGACGAGGACCAGACTGATCAATAGCCACTTCCACAAGCGGTCACACTCCCACGTCTACCCGGAAAGCCCGGGCTGCCTGCCGATCATGCTTGCCCGCACAAACCCCGACTCCCCCGGCACTTTATGTATGAAAAACGCGTTGTCCTGTTACGAGATCGCGGGGTGTACGCCCCTCAAGTCCCCCGCGTTCGTGCTGGTGCCGGGCGATGAGTCATTGTTGGGACGAATTCCCGGACGCTTTCTTGAGTCAGAAGACCTGCGAGCGGTCAAAGTGGGCGATGATGGCTTCGGCGGCCGTCTTCGCGCCGTCTTCAGCGGCTATGCGTGGGGCCAGGGTTTTCGCCCCGTCAATGATGGCTTGATCTTCGATAAGGTGGCGGAGAGACTTGGCGAGGTTGGACGAGGTGCATCGCGTGAAGTTGATCCTGTCGCCAACTCCGAGGCGCTTGAGGCGGGCACTGTTGTCGAATTGGTCGTGGGACATAGGAGTGACCAGAACGGGACGTCCGGCACGCAGGGACTGGGCGGTGGTGCCGATGCCGCCATGATGAATATTGACGAGCGCGCGGGGAAAAACCTGGGAGTACGGCGCATACGTGAATGCGCGAACGCCAGGGGGGAGGGACGCGGGAACGTATTCCTTTCGACCCGCGACCAGCATGGCGCGCCTGCCCAGCAAGGTGGCTGCTTCCGCCGCTGCGCCGAAGAACTTTCCCGCGACATGCACGCCCGCCGTGCCAAGGGTAAATACCAGAGGGGGCTCGCCCTCCCCCAGGAACTGCTCGACCTGGCGCATGTCGTCCTCATGCCCGGGGGCCCTGTCTGACCACGGGAAGCCACAGATGACGCCTGTGGGGGGGTCACCCTCATGAGTGCCGCGGAACACGGGGGACCACAAGCCCAGATTAAGCTCACCCCCGCGTGTCATGGAATACCACGCTTCACGGACGGTGGACACACCCAGGGCTCGTCGCACGCGGTTGACTTCTTTATCGACGGCGTGCCACATCATGAGGCGCCCCAAGAGGAGGTTGAACTTGCAGAGCGTTACAGGTGGCCATGTACGGTCGAGGGCGGAGTACGCGGGCTGATCGTTGGCGTTCATCCAGCCGATCGGTGCGAGGCTGCTGGCGATATAGGGAATGCCGAGCGCTTCGCAGACTGCCGGTACGCAAAACGTAATGGTGTGCCCCACGATGAGGTCTGCCCGGGTGGACTTTGCGTGGGAGAGGAGAGACCGGGTGTGCTCCTCGAGGAGCGGCACGACCCAGTTGCGTACCAGCCGCAGCGATCCGCCGAACTGGGCCATCGCACCAGGGGTGTTCTGGATCGCTTCGGCAAGGTCGATGTGGGCGCCCAGCGGCAAGAAGACCACGCCCGCCCCCTCCACCACAGTTCGGAAGTACGGGTTCGCAACCACCGCCGCCTCGTGGCCGCGTGCCGTCAGAGCCTTTGCCACGGCGATATACGGGTGTATATCGCCGTGCGAGCCAACACAGCAGAACAGGACGCGCATCACGCAGAGTAGGAAAGCCGTCGGTGCGCAAGACGGGCCGTTGCGGTGCGGTGCGAGAGTTTGCTACTCTTGAACGTGCCGCTGCTATCAGTCAACATCGACCACATCGCAACGCTCCGCCAAGCCAGGTACCGGGGCACGCAGTCGGACTTCGGGGAGCCTGACGCGGTTCGTGCATTCCACGAGGCCGAGCTCGGCGGGGCGGACGGCATCACCGTGCACCTGCGCGAAGACCGCCGCCACATTGTTGACCGCGATGTGGACCTCCTCCGTGCCTTGGTGCGCACAAAGTTCAACCTGGAAATGGCGGCGACCGACGAGATGGTCGGCATCGCGGCCCGCGTCCGGCCCCATACCGCGATGCTTGTGCCCGAGGGGCGCAATGAGGTGACGACCGAGGGCGGGCTGGACGTCGCCGGACAACCGGCCCGCATAAAGGACGTTGTCGCCCGCCTCCACGCCGCGGGCTGCACCGCAAGTGCCTTCCTCGATGCCGACGACCGTCAGGTCGACGCGGCAAGGGCCGCAGGATTTGATGTGTGCGAGGTGCACACAGGCCCGTACGCGGCGGCATTCCTGAAGCATGGCGGAGATCTCCGCGTGCCCGCGCTCGCTGCGGAGGTAGCCCGCGTATGGCGTGCCGGCGGGCGGATCCGGTCCCTGGGCATGCGTTTTAACGCCGGTCATGCGCTGAATTACAACAATGTCGCACTGATCGCGCAGGCCCCGGGAGTAGCCGAGCTGCATATCGGGCACGCCATCGTGAGCCGAGCGGTGTACGTGGGTCTTCGTACTGCGACCAAAGAGATGGTGCGTGCCATCCACGCCGGCACCCGCGAACGGTTGGCCTCGGACCTGGTCAACCACCCCACGGACTCGCTCGATTGACCTGAGCCTTCTTTCTCCAACAGGATTGCTGTTCATGAACAATCCACAAATCGCCGCCCTGCTGCGCCTGCAGGCATACGAAACATGGGCCAATGACCGAGCGCTCGCCTCGCTCGACACGGTGCCTGTCGACATGCGGACCCGACCTTCATTCACGCGTGCCGCGCAGCTCCTGCCCCATAGCACCCTGGCCCGCACTATCTGGCTCATGCGACTCCGCGGCGTCAAGCACGAAATTCCCAAGGAGTGGTTCCCTAACTGGACAACGGAAGAAACGCGTCGCCAAATGTCTACAGTCGATGCCCAATGGCGGGAGTTTCTGGGATCACTCACAGACGCCGACACGGAGAGGGTCATCACGTACCACAGCAGCGAGGGCGTGCGTTACGAGAGTTCTGTGCATGACATCTGCACCCATGTGTTTCATCACAGCGCCTACCACCGCGGACAGGTCGCCCGCCTTGTCTCTGAATCGGGCGGGCAGCGGGCCAGCACGGACTACATAATTTTCACCCGGGTTCAGAAGTAGGATGCCCGCGGGCAGTCGTACGACACAGGGGGGCTGTACGCCGTGGCGCAGATTGAACCAGTCAACGTCCGGCTCCGGGATGGGAGACATGTCGTGCTCCGCTCCGCAGGGATTGCGGACATCGAGGCAATCTGTGCGCTCACCGCAAGCGTGACCCAGGAGCGTGGGTACACGCTCTTTGAGCCTGAGGAGCTGGGAGAATCCTCGCTGCGCACATCCAAACGCGTACGGGCCGTGGTCGACGACCCGGACGAACTCCGGGTCGTCGCAGAAGTCGCGGGTCCCCACGCCCCCTCTGACGCGGGTCACATCGTTGGAGACCTGTCGATCGGCGCGGGCCGCTGGAAGCGCCTGGCCCACTGCGCGACCCTTGGTATCGACATCCACCGTGACTTCCGGCGGGTCGGGCTCGGCGACATGATGGTGCGGGCCGCACTGGCATGGGCGACCGGGCATCCACGCATCGAGCGTGTCGAGCTCTATGTCTACGCCGACAATGCGCCGGCGATCGCCCTGTACCGCAAACACGGGTTCACGCAGGAGGGGAGGCGACAACACTACTTTCGCGCAACCGATGGCCGGTACTTCGACGACCTCATCATGGTCGTCTTTGTCAAGAACCCACCGCGGTGACAAGCCGTCTGTTGGCGCTTGTTTGTGCAAGTTGCGCTTGGCGCAGCGAACCGATCCGCTACCATGTGAGTGATGAGCGGTGATCGGCCCACCGGGCGACCAAGCGAAGACGGCGTCCCTTCACCGGGGCGCCCGGCGCCCAAGCCCAAAGAGGGTGCGCGGAAAAAGGACCCAGTCCCACCCGTCCACGCTGAACCCAGTGAGCGATCATCCAGCATCGAGGGCAAGTCGCCGTCGGTCCGCCCTGCTCCGATTGCGACGGATGCCATCGACTCATTCGACAAGGCCCACGCCGCGATGCTCGCGCTCACGAATGTCGAAGCGATGCGCCGGGAAGCACTCGACGTGCCACGCGTGTTCGCATTGGAGCGAATGCGTGCCCTGGCGCAGGCGCTGGGCGACCCGCAGAACTCGTTCCGCACCGTCCACGTGACGGGCAGCAAGGGAAAGGGCAGCGTCTGCGAGATGACCGCCGCCGCGCTCCGCGGCTGCGGGTTTGCGGTTGGGCTTTACACCAGCCCTCACCTCATCGACGTGCGTGAGCGCATCCGCATTGGCGGTCGGATGATCTCCCCAGAGGAGTTCACGGTGCTCACCCGCCGCGTGCTCGAGGCGGCACGCTCACTCCCCAGAAAGCTGGGCGAAGCGACCTACTTTGAGTGCCTTACCGCCCTCGCGTTGCTCTACTTCGCGGAGGAGGCCGTCGACATCGCGGTGGTCGAGGTCGGGCTGGGCGGCCTCTTGGACGCGACCAACATCGTTCGGCCGGATGTCACGGTCGTCACAAGCATCCACCTTGAGCATACCGACATCCTTGGTGACACGCTCGACAAGATCGCCGGGCACAAGGCGGGCGTGTTCAAGGACGGCGTACCGGCCCTCACCGCAGTGCAGGACGAATCGCTGCTCCAGGTGCTCCACGCCGCTGCGGAGTCCGCAGGAACGCGACTTTCAGTCATTGGCCAGGGAGATGTTACCTACGCCGAGGCTTTCTCCAGCAAGCACGACCTTGGCCCGCACTTCAAGGTTTCGCTGACGACACCGACGAGCAACTTCGAGCACGTCCCCGTCCCCCTGAAGGGTGAGCCGCAAGCTCGTAACTGCGGTCTTGTGCTCGCGATCATCGACGTACTGCGCCAACGCGGCATGCACCTGCCCGACGCGCAGGTGTGCGAAGGCCTTTCCCGCACGCCCAACCTCGGGCGATTGGAGCTGGTGTTTGCTGAACCCAGGATCGTCATTGACGGCGCGCACACCAAGGAGTCGGTCCAGGCGCTGGTAAAAGCCGTCGGACAACAGATGCGTTACGACTCTCTTGTCGTGATCTTCGGGTGCAGCAGCGACAAGGACATCCATGGCATGCTCGGCGCCATGAGCATGGGAGCGGACAAAATGATCTTCACCCGTTCCGGGCAGAGTGACCGCGCGGTGGAGCCCAAGGACCTGCAGCGCCGGTTCACCGACATTTGCGGGAAGCAGGCGACAATTGCGGCGTCGGTGTCGGAAGCAATCTCCATCGCCGCGCGGGCTGTCACGCGCGGGGACATGATCCTCGTCACCGGCTCTTTCGCGGTCGCGGGGGAAGCGAAGAAGTTCTTGGAAGGAAAGAAAAATCCGAAGCGCGAGGGTCGGGGCTAGCTGCTCGTTTCCAGCACGAACACGTAGTTCTGATTATCGAGTTCGACCTCCATCGACGTCGGCCGCTGCTCAAGCGCCTCTGACAGAAACTGGTCGAGCACATCCGCAAATTGCCGGCCGTAGAGGGCTTCCATGACACCGACCGCTATCCCCTTTGACGAGCTGTTGTACCGGAACCTCTGCGGGATGACCAGCGACGGAAGCATCTTGCCTCGCGTGGCGTTCGGGGCCGCCTGCGAAATGGTGTACGGTGTCGGCCGGAGTCCCGCCGTTTCCATGAGGTAGTGCAGAGTCCAGGTGTTCCAGAGGTGAGAAAACGCCGGTCGGCTGAGTTTGCGCGCGTGATTGACAAGTAGCCCCGCAAGGAATGAATTGGGGCCATAGCCGCGAGCGACGAGCGCAAAGGGCGACTTGATCGTGGTCAGGAACTCGCCGAGGTCGAAGATCATTGCCTG
>CALLYM010000189.1 GCA_937858155.1 uncultured Phycisphaerales bacterium
CCGTCCGTCCCTGCCTCGGTCGCGGCGGTCGACGCGGGCAATCGTGCCGCGACGCTCTCGTGGGCCGCGTCCACCATCGGAGATCCGCGCAATTACGAGATCGAACGCACGCCGGCCTTCCCTTCAGGCCTTGTCCGCGTCAGCCAGACCGCGTCCTCGTACACGGACCAGTGTGGTGCGGGCGAGTACTCCTACCGCGTGCGCGCGCTCGGCCGCGCCGGCGCGTCGGACTTTTCCGCGTGGATCAATGTCTCCGTCAGCGACATCGCTCCCTCCACACCGACCGGCCTTGCCGCTGCGGACCTGGGTGACAACGACCGCGTGCGCCTGACATGGGCCGACACAAGCGATAACGAAGCACGCTTCGTGCTGCAGCGCGAGACGCGGGCTTCCAGCGGGCAGTGGGGGTCCCTCGCCACCATCATCGTCAGCCCGGACACCACCGAGCAGATCGACAACCCCGGACCCGGCGAGCACCGCTACCGCGTCGCCGCTTCCAATTCTGCGGGCCAGTCCTCCGCGACAGAATGGGCGGGCGTGTCCATCGAGCCCCCGTCCGCGCCGGGCACCGACGCGACGCTTGCGCCGGCAGCGCCCTCAGGCCTCATCGTGACCGACGCTGGAATGCGCCGAGCAACTGTGCGTTGGACCGATGCATCAACGAACGAGACCGCCTTCGAGGTCGAGCGCAATCCGGCGTTCCCCGGCGGACGCGTCCGGGTCGCGGCCAATGAGACTTCGTACACCGACCAGAGCGGCGTCGGCCAATATTCCTACCGCGTGCGCGCCCTGAACGCGTCTGGTCCTTCTCCGTTCACCGACTGGGTGGCCGTCACCATCGCCGACACCGCGCCCGAGGCTCCCAGCACGCTCGCGCTCAGCGACGTGGGCGACCATGAAACCGTGACGCTCCACTGGGCGGACAACTCGAACAACGAAACTGCCTTCCGGATCGAGCACCAGCGGCAGTCTTCCGGCGGGTGGGGCTCGACCCGCGTTGTCCAGACGCTCGCGAATGCGCAGCAGCAGACCGACCTGCCCGGCCCCGGGACACACCGGTACCGGGTGGCCGCGCTCAACAGCACGGGTATTTCCGCGTACACCCCCTGGTCTTCTATCACCATCGAGCAGCCCGCGGTCGATCCCTCCACGCTGCCCCCCCCGGCGCCTTCCGGCGTCATCGCAAGCGATCAGGGCAACCGCCGCGCGGGGCTCGCGTGGAGCGACAATTCCACGAACGAACTGGGTTTCCAGGTGGAACGCAACCCCGCGTTCCCCGCCGGGGCTGTCACGCTGGGTTCCAACGTAACCGCGTACGTCGATGCGTCCGGTGCCGGGTCCTTCTCCTACCGTGTTCGGGCTTTCAATAACGCCGCCTACTCCTCGTGGAGCGACTGGGCGGGTGTCACGGTGTCCGAAACGATCCCCGCGTCGCCGCTGGACCTTTCGGCGACGGACGCGGGTGACCAGACCCACGTCGCGCTCCGCTGGACCGACGCATCCTTCAACGAGCAGGGCTTCCGCGTCGAGCGCAGTGACTGGGAAAACGGCGCGTGGCAATCCGCCTCGCCCCTGCTTGTCAGCGCCAACACATCGACGTACGTCGACGACCCGGGCATGGGCCGGCACCGCTACCGCATCCAGTCCTTCAACTCCGGTGGTGATTCGGCCCCGACCGACTGGACAGTCGTGAACGTCACCGATGGCTGGACGCCGGTGCCGATGAGCCCTGACACGCGCGAGGTCTTTGTAAGCAGCAGCCAGGGCAACGACGCCAACGACGGCCTCTCGGAGCAGACGCCCAAGCGGACAATCGGCGCTGCATTCGCCCTCCTGCGCTGGGACTACCCCGACCATCTCCGACTCCGCCGCGGCGATGTGTGGACCAATGAGCACATCGGCGAGTTCTCCGGTGGGGTGGTCGGTGGCTTCAACAAGCGCGGCCGCTCCGCGACAGAGCCCATGGTGGTCTACACCTACGGCGACTCCCCCGAACGTCCGCTGATCAAGTGCGGCTCACGCCCATTCGGCCTGCACATGCAGAGCGGCAGCGGTGTTTCCAACGTCTGGGTGATGGGTGTCCACTTCCAGGCAAACACCAAGATCCCCAACACGCCCGACTACAACCCCTCCGGTCCAGGTGGTGGCAATGCGATCTCGTACTACTCAGACGGCGGCAACCTCCTCTTTGAGGACCTCGCGATCGATTACTACGCGGGCGGTTTCTCGTTCGTCGCTATCAACGACGCGAGCCCGGTCCGCAACATCATCGTCCGTCGTTGCGTCGTGACCGACGCCTACAGCACCGCGAGTCACAGCCAGGGGCTGTACTCCGGCACCGTCGACGGGCTGCTGGTGGACGAGTGTGTGTTCGATCACAACGGCTGGAACCCCACGGTGCCCGAGGCGGAGTCCACCATCTTCAACCATAACTTCTACCTGAACAAGACCGGCAAGAACGTCACTATTCGCAACACGATCTCCGCCCGCGCGGCCGCGACCGGCATCCAGATGCGCGGCAATCCGATGAACGCGATCAACTGCCTCTCGCTTGCGAACCCGCTGGGCATCACCATGGGCCACGGCAGCATCCCCTACCCCACCGAGTACTCGAGCGGGTCGATGCTCTACAACGTCGTCCTGGACTCCGGTGACATTGGGCTTGGTGTGGCGAACAACCTGCAGATGCAGCCCCGTGGCTTCGGCCTGACCTGGGGCCGCAGCAAGAACGTGACGGTCACGAACAACATCGTCGCGCACAACACGCTTGCCCACGGCGATGAGCCCGGTCTTGCGACGGATGATCAGAACGACAACGTCCTGGCCGAGGACAACATCGTGTACGACTGGCGCGGCGCGAACGGGACGGGCGTTGCATTCCGTGTCCAGGTCGCCCAGCCCACCAACGCCATCCACCGCGACAACGTGTTCGTCCAGCCTCACGGCGGTCGCGTGGTGTTCACCGGAATCCCAACCCCGGGTGGCCAGTGGTCGGACAATGCCTATTACAGCACCGACCCCAGCAACAACGGGTGGTTCCGCCACCTGACCAGCGCGCTCACCCCCGCCGAATGGGCAACGCGCACCGGCGACACCACCGCGCAGATGTCGCAGGTGTCCTTCCCTGACGCTGAGCGCACTATTGGGACGTACATGGCGAGCTTGGGCCTTGAGCCGACGCTGGAGGCATTTCTCACGGAGGCGCGCAAGCAGTCCCGTACCAACTGGCGCCCGGAATTCACTGCCCAGGCCGTTAACGCCTACATCCGCGACGGATTCGGGATGCCCGAACCCACGCAAGGTGTCCTTGCCGGGGCGGGGCAATAAACTACGACCCCCTGACGTGAACGGGCAGTATGAAGATTAGCCTTGGCATGCCTGCGTATAACGAGTCGCAGCGGATCGCAGACACGATCCGCTGCGTGCTTGCGCAGTCACTCTTCCGGGATCCGCCTGCGAATATCGAGTGCGTCGAGCTTGTCATCGTTCCCAACGGCTGCACCGACGCGACAGCGGAGGTCGCGCAGAACACCCTGGATGAAGCGCTCCCCGCGCTCACACACGGAAAGGTATCGGCGAGGGTTGAAGTAATCGCGCAGGCGGGCAAGAGCAACGCGTGGAATCACTTCGTCCATTCTTTTTCCCGCCAGGATGCCGACGTTGTGTTCCTGCTCGACTCGGATGTCCTTTTCACGCCCGACCGGTGCTTTGAGATGCTGCTTGAGAAGCTCGGGGAATCGCCCCAGGCTCACGCTGTGGTCGGGCGGCCGATGAAGGACATCGCTCTCAAGAAGCGCAAGTCGCTCTTCGACCGGATTTCTCTGCTGGGATCCGCTGCGAACGATCAGGACCACCCCGCGATCGCGGGCAGCCTTTACGCCGTGCGAGGCGAGATCATCCGACGTATCTGGATGCCCCGCGGGCTGCTTGTGGAAGACGGCTTCGTCCGGGCCATGCTCATTACCAACTTCTTTACCAACTCCAATTACTCCGCGCAGTACGACCGCATTGTCCGCGCCGATGGGGCGCACCAGGTATTCGAGGCGGTACGGAACCCGCTGGGTATTTTCAAGCATTCCAGACGGCTCCTTGTCGGCGTGCGAATCAACGCATGTATCTACGACAAGCTGTGGCACTTGCCCAAGGGAGAGGACGCAGGGTCCTGGTGCCAGCGACGGAACGAAGAGAATCCCGACTGGCTCCGCGATCTCGTTCGCGAGAAGATCAAGTCCCTGGGTTTCTGGGTCATGCCCGACGGTTTGGTGTTCCGACGTTTCCGTGAACTGCGTGAAAAGCCGCTCGCTCGCGCAATCCGCTCTTTCTTCCTTGCGATCTTCGCGTTCCCATTCGAGACCGCGGTGCTCTGGTCCGCCAACCGTGCGGTCCGCCGCGGGGAGTTCCGGTGGTAGCCATGCCGACTCACCCCCTTAAGCCGCACGCTGTCGTGATGACGGCGACGATCACGCCGCCACCCAACGCACCAGGCCTGAAGCGGAGCGACCCCGCCGTACGCATGCAGGACTACCTCGATGCGTTTGAATTCTATCTCTCCCTGCCCGACGACGCGGTGGACCGCGTCGTGCTCCTTGAAAACTCAGATACGGACTTGACACCGTTCCGAGAACTCGCGGCCCGGCGGAAGGGCGCCAAGCGCATCGAGCTCCTGGGCTTTCAGGCTAACGACCACGACCCAAACCTAGGCAAGGGCTACGGTGAGTTCCGCATGCTCGATATTGGGCTGGAACGATCGATATTGCTGAAGGAACCGACGCCCATGTGGAAGGTCACGGGCCGCCTTCGGATCCGGAACCTCGCACGCCTTGTGCGGTTCGCGCCTTCCGGTTACCAGGTTTATTGCGATCTTCGTTACGTGCCGATTTTCGCTGACAGGATTTCGGGCAACCGGTGGATGGACCTCCGGTTGGCTTCCTGGACTCCCGCCGGCTACGACCGATACCTGCGCGGGAAGTACCCGGAATTGCGCAATTACTCGCGACCGGGCGGCAACATTGGTCCAGAGGACTACCTGTACGCGCGGATGCGGGAGGCGATTGCGTGCCAGCCTGATCATGGGATTGTGCCCCGCTTCCGAATTCAGCCGATCATTGAAGGCTTTGGTGGCAATCACAACCTTTCCTATCAGTCGCGCAATTACAAGGCAAAGGAGCTGATGCGCGCGGTCTCTCGGCAGGTAACCCCCTGGCTCTGGCTCTAGCCCACTGTCATTCCAGATCGATCTTTCCGCGTTTCAAAGTCGTACGACCCACCTAACCCCGTGTCCGCCGCCGTCTCCCAGCCCGCGACCATCTCACCGCCCCCGGCGGAGTCGATGTCACGCGCAACTGTGAAGAGCCGGGCACTGACCGGCACGTTCTGGTCCCTCGGCGCCCAGTTCTCTCAGCAGGGAATCCGTCTGGCGACCAACGTTGTTCTGGCCCGGTTCCTCGTAGATCCCGCTGCGTTCGGGCTCATGCAGCTGGTGAACCTGGTGCTGCGCGGGCTGCAGATGATGTCGGACATAGGCGTCGGGCCGAGCATCGTGCAGCACCCGCGCGGCAAGGAAGAAGCGTTCCTGCAGACCGCATGGACGGTGCAGGCCATGCGTGCGATATCGCAGGCTCTGGTCGGGGCTGCCCTCGCGTACCCAATTTCCTTGTTCCTCACCAAGGAGCCGGCGGATCAGAAAACCCTCACCCTGTTGATTGTCGCCGCCGTCAGCGTGGGGTGCATTTCCGCCTTCAACTCCACCTCGCTGCATACCGCGGCGCGGGACATGAACATCAAGCGACTCACGATCATGGAGCTGTCGATCTCCGTGATCACGCTGGTCTCCATGGTGGTCCTTGCGTGGCAGCTTAAGAGCGTCTGGGCCTTGGTGCTTGGCACTGCGGTGACTGGAGTGATGCGTCTCACGCTGAGCCACACCGTTCTGCCTGGCGTCAAGCACCGGTTCCGTTGGGAACCAGAGGCGGTGCGAGAGTTGTTTTCCTTCGGCCGGTGGGTCTTTGTGTCGACACTCATGACCTTTCTGGCCCTGCAGACCGACCGCGTGCTTATCCAGAAGCTGTTCAACAAGCTCGAGCTGCTGGGAATCTACAGCATCGCGTTCCAGCTCGCCACGATGCCGGTGGATATTGCGCAAGGGCTGTCCAGCAGCATCCTGATGCCCATGTATGCGCGCCTGAAGCGCGGCGGGAGGGTACCGACCAGCGTCTACAACCAGGTCGCGGTGCTCACTTCCACGCTGGGCGGTATCGTGGTCGCGGGCATGGTGGGAGTCGGCCCATCGTTCGTGCGGATGGCGTATAACGGACGTTACGAGGTCGCTGCGGAGTTCCTTCAGGCCTTGGGCACGCTGGCGTGGATGCGCGTGCTGCAGAATAACACGGGTGCCGCGCTGCTCGCGGCGGGCCAATCGCGCAGCAGCGCGGTTTCCAACACCGTGAAGTTCATCGCCATGGTCGCGGTTGTTCCCGGGGTGTTCTTCGGTGCTCAGTACATTTGGCGGGACAGCCCGGACCGGACACGGGAGTTCTACACCCTCATCACGGTCATCATCGCTTTCTCGGTCACCGAGTTTGCCAAGTACCTCATCCTTGCACGTGACGCGGCCAAGATCGGCCTGAGCCCCTTCTCTCACGACATCCGCGCGTCCATGTACCTCGGCGTCGTCGTGGCGGTGCTCCTGGGCGTTCAGTCGGCGCTGGCCGGCGCCCATGCCCCCGCATGGATGGAGTTTGTTGTGTGCGGTGCCTTGGCGCTCGTTCTGTACGCCCCCGCAATCACCAACGCACTCCGGCGCATCAGCCCGACCATCAACTTCACCAGCTTCTGGCGCAGCGAGGAGTCGCGAGACCTCTCACTTCCCACTCCGGTTGCTGGCACGCGGCAGCTCCGTATCAACTTCGTCCTCCCTACGCCGGACCTTTCAGGCGGCATCAAGTCCAATCGGCTGATCGCCGAGGCGCTTGTTCGGCGCGGGCACGTCGTCAACATCATGTATCCTGCGGCGCCCGAATCCTGGCCCATGCCGTGGCGTGTGCGCACCATGATCAAGCGCACCATGATCGAGGTGAACTCCTTCCGAACCCCACGGCACCACCTGGCACACTCGATCGCGAATGTCATGCCCGTCATGGCCCATGAGATCCACGCCGACGATGTGCCCGACGCGGACGTGACCATTGGCACGTGGTGGGAGACCATGCAATGGGTGCACTCCTTCCCACCAAGCAAGGGCGCCCACGCGTACTTTGTGCGTGCGCACGAGCTCTTTGGTGGTGACCCCGACCAGGTTCGGTCAACCTACCGCCTCCCCGCAAAGAAGCTCGTCATCTCCACCCACCTGCAGCGCATCATGGCCGAGCAGTACGGCGATCAGGACTGCGCCCTGATCCCCAACGGTGTCGATTGGAAGCAGTTCTACTCCGTCCCTCGTGAAAAGGCACCGGTACCCACCGTCGGCATCCAGTTCTCGCTCCAGGCGGTGAAGGACCTCACGACAGGAGTCGAGGCGCTGCGCATCGTGCGTGAACGCATGCCCCACGCTCGCATCGTCGCGTTCGGTTCGTTTCACAGCGTCGGTCCAGTGCTCGATTGGTTGGAGTCGCGCGGGTACAATGCGCACCCTGACGCAGCCGGGTGACGCGATTGCCGATCGATATGGACCGCCGCTTGAAGGAACGCCTGGTGGGTGCGGCCATCCTGGTGTTCATCGCCGTGTTGTTCGTGCCCGAACTGCTCTCCGGGCCGGCGCGCAGCCATGCGGCCCAGCCGGCGCCGGTCGTCAACGAAGTGCCGACCAACACGACCGCGGCGCTGCGCCGCTACACCGTGGAACTGGATCAAAGCGGCGCGCGGCCGCCGTCCGCGCTGCCCAGCGCCGCGGAGACACCTCCCGCGTCCGCC
>CALLYM010000190.1 GCA_937858155.1 uncultured Phycisphaerales bacterium
CCGCCCGATCCGGTCCGACACATAGCCAGAGAACACCTTGCTGATCGAGGCGGTCGCCTCCGCTATGCCATCGATCAGCCCGACAAATGCGACGCTCACGCCCAGCGTGGTCGTGAGGAACAGCGGCAGCAGTGCGTGGATGATCTCGGACGACAGGTCCATGAACAGGCTGACGATGCCCAGCGCCCAGACAGTTCTGGGAATCCTATTCATGGGCGCGCGGCGCAAGCGTTTCGATGATCTTGCAATCGGCGACCGTGCCGTGGCTGCAGGAGCCGATTACCCGGTCGAGCTCAGTGCGAAGTGCCGAGAGATCGGCAATCTTGCGATCGATCCGCTTGATCTCTCGCTTGATGGCCGCGATCTGGGCGCCGTTATCGCCGCCCGCCTGGGGCAGGAGTTCCTGGGCCATTTCCCGCGGCGCAGACCACTCCACGCCCGCGATGGTCTCAAGGTAAGGCGGGCGCTGGATCTCTTCCATCGCCTCGCGAGCCTCGTCCAACAGCGGCGGGATGCTGCCGCCGCTCTCGGCGTGCTGCTTCCAGTATGCCACGGGGTCGGCACGACCGGGGATGACGCCGATCGGCACGACCTCATCGCTCGAAGGGATCGAACCGTCGCCCTTGCGCACGGTGCGGCGTTCCATCTGCACCCCCACCACTTCGACTAGCGGGATGCCGCCCTGCCCACCCTCAAGCACCCAGTTGGGCAGAGTGCCGCAGAGCGGTCCGGCGTCGCCGTCAGGGTCTGCCAAGAGCGAAGCGAACAACGCCTTGCCATCAAACTCGGCCTCAACGCTCACCGCGGCCTTGTCGAAGGGCTGCTCGGTGGGCAACAGCTTTGCAAGCTCGGCAGAACGGAGCTTCTCCACCGGGCTCACAGTGTTGCGGAACGCGAGTGCGTACGGCGCGGCGGGCGCCGGCACCTTCGCGATCGCGAATGTGCACTGCGTCGTCGGCGGCCCGCCGTCCACGATAATACTTCCGAGCCCCGGCGTCCGCCCCATGGCGACTGTTGTCCCCGCCACGGCAGGCAGCGCCAGCTTCTGGCCCATCTTGAGGTCCCCGCCCAGGTCGATCTTCGGGAGTTCGGGCAGGTTCTTGGGGCTGGGGTCGTCCATGGCGGCGAGCTTGTTCTTCGCCTCCTTCTCTGCCGGCTCAAAGGCGCGGGAGACAGGCACGCTGTCCTTGCCCACCTTGACGTCGGTCTCGGAGAAGAAGAACTGCCACGCCAGCGCGCCGACGAATGCAACGCCGCACCCGCCGATGATGATCTTCTCAACGTGCTGCTCGAACGGGTTGATGCCCTTGAGTTTCATGACTAATCCCTCTGACTGCGTCGTGACAAGATGGTGGAACCGATCGACCTGTGTGCCTCAAACCAATCCGTTCATCCGCCGCCCGGGGGCACGGGGGCCGCCGGTGCATTCGGGTCCGGGGGGGCTGCGTCGGGCGCGGGTTCGGCGGGAACTTCCATGCCCAGCGCCGTCTGCACCTCATTGGGCATGAACGGCACCAGCCACTCCTTGAACCACAGGCTCTCGATGGTGACCCGCACGCGCACGACGTGCTCGTCGCCGTAGTAGTAGCCGGCCTCCATGTCATTCCAGACATCCACCTCGGAGTCGATGTCCAGGTCGATGACGGTCATGTAGTTGGTCTGCGCGATGGCCTTCAGGAAGTCCTGCAGCCGAGCGGACGACACCACGCAGGTCATCTCCGCGTTGCGGACCTCGTAGTACTTGTTCCACGGGCCCCGCGCGTGCCCGGTGATCGACACGCCCTTGTCCAGCGCCGCGATGCCGGGCGTCGTCTCCGCGGGCGGGGTTGGGGGCGTGGGCGCGACATACGAAGGGTCGTTGGGGTCGACCGGCTTGGGGTCCAGCGTCTTCATGCCCTCGGGGTTCCGCAGGGCGATGCTCTCGATGCGCTTCACAATGGCCGTCTCGATGTTGAGCGGCTTGCCGTCAGGCCCCGTATTCGCGAGGCGCACCGCGCTCAGCAGGTCCGACAGCATCCACAGGTCCCACTGGTGCATGAACATCTTGTGACGGGCCAGGTTCTTGCGGTCGATGGAACCCCACGCGATCGTCGAGTACGGCTCGATCAGGTCCGCGTTCTCCGACTGCGCGCCGGGCGCACGCCCCTCACCGGTGTAGGGCAACGGCAGCGCCTCGGGCGTCATGTACACGGAGAGCGACTTCGCCCGCGCCTTGTACGTGCCCAGCCGGGAGCCCACGATCCGGTCGTTGAGGTCCTTCGCCTCCTTCTCGTCCAGCTTCCGCTTGTTCTGCGTGATCTTCTCTTCCTCCCGCTTGCGTTGGTCGCGCAGCTGCTGGAAGAGCGTGTCGTTGTTCTCCGGCCCGCCCGCATTGACCTTCTTCAAGAGCTCAAGGTACGGGTTGGGGTTGCCGCGCTTACCGAGGATCTTGTCCTCGAACTCGTTCAGCTTCGCCTGCTCCTTGTCGCGCGCGACGTTGGGATCCTTCGCTTCCTCGGGCGTCACCGCCTTCGGGAACAACCCCTCCACCAGCGGGCGGAACTCGCTCCGCCCCACCGCCGCGGCGTCCGGGCCCACGCCCTTGTTGAAGTCCGTCGCGGCCTTTGACACCGTGCCCACCTGGCCCGCGGCCGCCTCACGCGCCTTCTTGAAGTGCTCGGTGAACTTCGAGTTCGGCACCGCCTTCACGCTTACCGCGTTCACCTTCGCGTCAAACTGCGGCAGGTTGTAATCCACCGACGACTTCATCACGTCGTCGTACTCCTTGCCCGCGACTTTCTGCTGCTCGGCGAGGATCTTCTTGTTCCACATCCGGCTCACGAAGAACGACGCCGGAAGCAGGATGATCACCAGCGCCGAGAACACCACGATCCACAGGTTGGCCTTCAGCCACTCCAGCATGGGCTTGAACTTCACTTGCCACCTCCCTCAGCACCCGCCGCGGGCGCGGCCGGCTTGAACACAAGGAACCACACATACACCGCCGACCCCGTGCTCTTTACCTTGCCCTCCGCGGGCGGAATGATCGGCGCCAGCCCGGAAATCGTCGACGCGTTCGAGCCGCCCTGCCCCTCTCCCGCCCCGCTCAGCGCCAGAGGCACCGGCTTGGGCGCCCCGGGCTGGTTCTTCTGACGGTTAGGACCTCCCGCCATCTTGCCACCGCCCGGCCCCCGGCTGTCACGATCCTGCCGCGTGTACCCCCCCGTCGGGGAACCCGGGTCGTTCAGCACGAGCTTCTTGGGCGCCGCCTCCTCGTCCGCCGCCGCCGCCTCAAACAGCGACATCCCCTTCTCCTGGAAGAAGATCTCATAGGGCACGCCCGGGCGTGCCTTGCCCGCCGCTTCACGGAGCCACTTCTGCACCGTCGCGTCCACAAAACGCTGCGCGTCCGGCACCGCCGTGCTCACCTGCATCTGCACGCGGATGCACGGAAACTCCGAGATCGGCGGCGGCGCCGACTCCCGCACCTCCATGCCGTTGTTGTTGCCCGCCGCGGGCGCCAGGTACTTGGTCTGCAGAAGGTCCAGCGAGAACGCCGGCCCATCGGGCATCTTCGGGGGCTCTTGGCCCGGTGCCTGGATCTTTGCAGCCCACCCGCCCTTCGCGTCGTCCGCGTACTGGAAGATTTTCTGCACGTCGCCCACCAGCATGTTGTACACGCCGCGGTCGTCCTGCAGCACGAGGTAGTTGGCGGCGTGGAGGTCTGACCCCTCAGCGCTGAGCACACCCGCCTCCGTCGCCTCCTGCTTGAGCTGCGTAAACCGCTGCACCGCCTGCTGGATCACCGGCGGCTTGGTCGTGCCCTTGATCGCAAAGTAGTTCCGCACCGGGCCGACAAACATCACGCCCGCCGCCGCCGCCGCGATGCCCGCCGCCATCCCGAAGTACCGGGTCTTGTCCTTCCACATCGACTTGCGGATCACCGTCGTGGGCATCAGGTTCCCGCCCACCGCGTTCAGGCCCAGGCCCTGGAGCGCCAAGCCGTACGCCGTGACCAGGTTGAGCGACGCGTCATTGAACGCGTGGCCCTTGCCCGCGCCCTCCGCCAACTGCTGCTGCCCGCCGTCCTCGCTGTCCTCGGCGCCCTCGATGCCCGCGACGCCCATGTTGACCTTCTTGAAGTACTCCACGCGGTACACGTCCAGACCCAGCTGCTGCTTGAGGTACTTCCGCAGACCAGGCAGCCGCCACGTGCTGCCGACGCCGATCACGCGTGTCAGCTCCGCGTCCTTGTTCAGGCTCTGGAAGTAGCCGATCGACCGCTGGATGTCCTGCGCCAGGTCCGTGAATACCGGCCGCATCGCCTGGAAGACCTGCCGCGCGTGCTTCGTGTCCTGCGCCTCGCGCTTGAGCTTCTCCGCCTTCGGGTAGCTCAGCTGGAACTGGTTGACCAGCGCCTCCGTGAACTGGTGCCCGCCCAGCGGGAACGTCCGCACCCACACACGCCCCGGCGTGGCCACCACCAGGTCCGTACTCGTCGTGCCGATGTCCACCACGATCGTCCCCGGCGTCTTCTCGTTGAAGTCCAGGTCGTACGCCAGCGCGTTGTACACCGCGATCGGGCTCAAAACCACGTAATCCGGCGTGATGCCCACGTCCGCCAGCATCTGCAGCCGCTCGTTGATGCGCTCCTTCGTCACCGCGAAGATGCCCACCTCAACGTCCGGCGAATCAGGCGTCACGAACGTCTGGTAGTCCCACTCCACCTGCTCCAAAGGGAACGGGATCTGCTGCATCGCCTCAAACTTCACGATCTCCGGCACCTTCTTGGGCTCCACCGGGGGCAGCTTTGCAAACCGCGCGAAGCTGCTGTGCCCGGGGATCGACAGCGCCACCGACGCCTTGCCGATGTCCACCTGGTTCGTCAGCTGCCCAAGCGACACTCGGATCACATCGCTCGCGTTCACATCCGGCGTGCTCAGCACCTTGGGGTGCTGCACCACCGCGAAGTCCACGACGCGGCACTTGCCCTCGCCCGTCGCCTCCAGCTTGATCGCCTTGATGGCGTTCGCACCGATCTCAATGCCCCAGCACGTATTTGATGACGGCATGATCGTCCTTCCTCTATCCATGGCCGCGCCCCGCGCGACCCGCGTTCCACTGCCTCGAAACCGCACACCCGTTCACGCCCGCCAATCAGGGCCGGGCACAAGGGGGCGGGATACTAACCGACCTGCCACGCTCCTGCACGCACGCGCCAATCCACACACACCTCACATGCCCTGAACAACCTTCGCCTGCGTGAAAATCCTTGCCGCAAGACCATCGCACCACAGCCCCGCCATGCGTCAGGATACGGAACCCACCCCCGGATGTTCCCCCAACACCAGTCACGGCTCTGTAACGCCTGCACACCAAGCCCATCAACCCCACACCCGCAACTCCCGCGCACCATCACCACCGCGCGTTCCATACCATTCCAAAGAGCGACAAGGCGTACTCCATATATATCTGCAGGAGCCGTCCATGCGCACTGCCCGTCGCCGCTGCTCTCTCCTTCTCATCCTCGCTTCATCCACCTTCACCGCCACCGTATCGCGTGGGGATGTCATACCCATCATCAACCCCGGCTTTGAAACGACCAGCCGCCCCCTCGCCGTGGGTGAACAAACCAACGGCTTGGGCGGCGTCGGCACGCAGGTCGCCACACGCTTCCCCTTCTCCGGCGGCTCCGTCAGCTGGGCAAACCCCGTTGAAGTCCCGGGCTGGCGCACGTTCGTCCTCCCAAGCCCCAGCACCGCCATCAACTATGCCGGAGTCCTCAACCCGCCCGACCAAGGCGGCCAACCCTTCATCCAGGGTCACAGCGGCCAGCACGTCTTCGCCACACAAGTATCCCGCTGCGGCCAGATCCTTGACCACATCGTGCAGCCCAATACCCGCTACCGCCTCGACTTCCTCGGCGGCATCGGCCGCTTTGACTCCGACTACTTCTTTTCCGTCTCCTTCATCACCGCCCCCACCCTCGACACGCTCCCCCTTGAAAGCTGGCCCGGTACAGACACACGCCGCCTCGCCATCACCAGCGGCCTCGGCCACCCGACCAATGCGCACGGCCAGATGCTCCCCTACTTCCTTGAGTACACCACCCCCGCCGTCCTCCCGCCCGAAGTCGAAGGACGCTACCTCGGCATCCACCTCTGGGGCAGCGACGGCATCCCCCGCGTGCTCTACGACGACTTCCACCTCGAAGCAACCCCCATCCCATCCCCCGCCGCACCGCTCTTCCTGCTCGCCGCCCCGGTCATACGCCGCCGCCGCTGATTCCACCCCAAAAAGTGCATTATCCAAAACGTGCAGCCCGCCAAAGCATGCAGCCCGACCATCAGGGAGGGCCCCCTTCCGTCCCACTCACACCTTCACCGCAACGCAACGCCGTCCTTTAGAGCCCCTGACGCCAGCCCGAGCACCATCGCGCCTATTCCACACGCATTCCAGCTTCCCCCTAGCCCCAGAATACTGCCCCATCCAACCGCGGCCCTTCCAACGAAGTTTCCGGCAAAACCAGTCCCACCAGCGATGTTCCCAGCGAGGTATGAACGGCACGATTCAGCCATGACCACCCCCTTGCCCCCCGTGGTATATTGACAGCGTGATCCAGGCCGACACACAACCGGGGGGCGGGAGATGGACGGGCAACGCCAACGGCACGCTGGGCGTGCGGAAGTACCTGCTCCAGAACTGGCGGGCGGATGTCG
>CALLYM010000191.1 GCA_937858155.1 uncultured Phycisphaerales bacterium
TCTTTCCCCTCCACCGCCCGCCTGATAAAGCGAAAGACATGCCCTGCGAGGTCGCCGCTTTCTATCAATTCGCCGCGGTGCCGGATTTCCGGGAATTGCGCGAGCGGCCGCGTGGCGGGAGGAGTCTCGCGGTGCGCACCTGCGCATGGACTTCCCTGCGTCGCGTGCGGAATTCCAGGTTCACGACTGCTGGCGGCGCGGGAAAGAAGAGCCTGTTGTGGTGCCGGCCGGTGAGAAGATCGCCCAACGGCGCAATGCACATTGATCGGCGGATGCCTACTACTTTGGACGTGGCCGTGGCGTCTTTTTCACGACTTTCTTCTTCGCCTGCCTGTTCGCAGTCTTGATCGCCACCGGGTGCTGGGGCTGATAGAGGCTCATCGTTCCTGCACCGGGCACGCGGAACGACGTAATACGCCCCCAACCCCGGTCCATCACAGGTCCGGTGAACTCCACACCCTTGCGCTGGAGTGTCTTCACCTGGTGATCGATGTCGTCGCACATCAGGTACAGCTCGTGCCGGGATTCCGCATCGGCTGGGTGGGCTGCGACTTCCGCCGGTGGAAGGGGGAGGATGAGCCAGCCGCGGCCCGCGTCGACGCCCTTCACACCCAGGAGCTTCTGCAAGAATGCCCTGGTTGCCCCTGCGTCCGTGGACGAGAGGATGACATGGGCCCCGATGATCATGCGGTTGGTCCTTCCGCACCTTCAAGCCCGTCGCTTGCCGGAACGCTTGCTATTGCGACCACACTGTCGCCTTCATCCACGCGCGCAACACGGACGCCCTGCGTGGCGCGTCCACATTCCCGGATTTCGTCGGCGGGCATCCGCACCAGTTGGCCGCCCTTGGTGATGACCACCAAGTCGCCCCCGGGCATGACACCCAGTGCGGCGACACTGACGCCGTTCTTGTCGGTCAGTTTGATGTCGGCACGCCCCTTGCCGCCGCGGGACTGGGAACGGGGTTTACCGGTCTCCGGCTGCACGCGGTACTCGTCGATGGGCGTGCGCTTGCCGTAGCCCTTGTCGGTCACGGTCAGGAGGCAAAGCTTGGGGTCGATGGTGACCAGGTCACCCTCGGCGTCGGGCTGCATTGGGACGCGGACGACGCCGATGACCTCGTCGCCCTCTTCGAGTTCGATGCCCTTGACGCCGGCCGCTCCTCGTCCCATGTCCCGGGCGTCCTGCTCGCTGAATCGGATCGCCTGGCCCAACTTGGTTGCGAGGAGTACGTCGTCGTTGCCGTCGGTCAGCGTCACGGCGAGGAGGCTGTCGCCCTCCTTCAGCCCGACGGCGATGAGCCCGGACTGGCGGATGTTGGCGTAGGCCTTAAGGGCCGTGCGTTTGACAATGCCACCCTTGCTGACAAATGTGAGGAACTGCGAGCCCGCCTCAAAGCTCTTGATGGAGAGGTATGCGCAGGTCTTCTCGCCTTCCTTCAGGTTCAGCAGGTTGATGATGTTCCGCCCCGCCGCAGTCCGGCTCATTTCCGGCACCTCGAACACCTTCATGCCGAAGACTCGCCCCGTGTTGGTGAAGCACAGAAGGTCGTCGTGTGTGCTCGCGACGAAGACGTGTTCGATGAAGTCGTCGTCACGGGTGTCGCTGGCGCGGATGCCCTTGCCGCCGCGCCCCTGCTGGCGGTACGTGTCGAGGGGCACGCGCTTGACGTACCCGTTGTGGGAGATGGTGAGTGCCACGTCCTGGACGGGGATGAGCTCAGCGATCTGGATGTCCGTATCGCCGTCCTCGATGGCCGTCATGCGGTCGCTCGCGTAGCGGGCCCGCATTTCCGCGCAGTCGCCCTTAATGATCGCAAGGACTTTCTGGCGGTCGGCAAGTATCGCCTCGTACCCCTCGATCTCGGCCGAGACGGCGCTGTACTCGTTGGTCAGGCGTTCGATTTCGAGCCCGACCAGCTGGATCAGGCGCATGCCGCCGATGGTTTCGGCCTGGACGCGGGTGAGGGTGATGCCCCCTGTAGTCTCGGCAGCGCGGATGCGGTCCTGCAGACGCTTGGGGAGCATCGTTGCGTACTTGTGGGTCAGCGGGATCCTGAACTTGCGCTGCATGAGGCGGTTGATCGCCTCCTCGCGAGTTTTGCTTGCGCGGATTTCCTTGATGACCTCGTCGATGTCGCAGACAGCGTAGATCATGCCCTCCAGCACGTGGGCACGCTTCTTCGCCTCACGCAGCAGGTACTCCGTCCGCCTGCGGATCACGTTCTCGCGGTGGTCGATGTAGCACTGGAGCAGTTCCTTCAGCCCCATCGTTCGCGGCTGATTGCTCACGAGCGCCAGATTGATGATCGAGAACGTCTGCTGCAACGGCGTGTACTCGTACAACTGCTTCTCCACCACCGCCGGGTCGGCGCCGCGCTTCAACTCGATGACAACCCTTACCGGGTTCTCGCGCCCCGACTCGTTCCGCACGTCGGAAATGTCCTTGATGCGGTCCTCGTTCACCGCGTCTGTAATCGACTCAACCACAGTGCGCAGACCCATGTTGTAGGGAATCTGGTCAATCACGATCTGCTGCCGGTCCTTGCCCATCTCCTCGATGTGACAGCGCCCACGCACCGTGACCTTGCCGCGGCCGGTCGCGAACGCCTCCAGGATGCCACGCTTCCCGTGCACAACACCGCCTGTCGGGAAGTCGGGCCCCTTGATGCCCACAAACTTCACCGAGCCGTCGGTCCCCGCGACGTCCTGCATCAACTCCTGGATCGTGATCTCGGGGTTCTCAATCACCCGGACAATGCTGTCCAGGACTTCCACCGGGTTGTGCGGTGGCAAACTCGTCGCCATGCCTACCGCGATGCCGATGCCCCCGTTGATGAGCAGGTTGGGGAACTTCCCGGGCAGAACAGTCGGCTCTTCGAGCCGCTCGTCGTAGTTGGGGCGGAAGTCGACCGTGCCCAGCTTGAGGTCGGTCAGCATGTCCACCGCTGCGTGGTGCATCCGCGCCTCGGTGTACCGCTCGGCCGCCGGCGGGTCGGGATCAATTGAACCGAAGTTGCCCTGCGGGTCCACCAGCGGCACGCGCATGCGCCACGTCTGGGCCATGTTCACGAGCGTCGGGTACACGACCTGGTTGCCGTGCGGGTGGTAGTTGCCGGTGGTGTCGCCGGTGATCTTCGCGCACTTGTAGTGCTTGCGGCCCGGCCGCAGGTTCAGGTCGTTCATCGCGACCAGGATGCGCCGCTGACTAGGCTTGAGCCCGTCACGCACATCCGGCAGCGCGCGGTCCATGATCGTGGACATCGCGTACGTAAGGTACGAGTCCTTGAGTTCCCGCTGGATGTCCTGCTCGGTGACACGTCCGCCCGTGGGGACAGTGCCTCCCGTTGGTGCATCGTCCGGCGCCCGAAAGAAAGAACAACGGCCAAAGACGCCCGCGGCGTTTGTGCGATCCATGCCAAACTCCCATTCAGCCAGGGGCTGGCGCCGGATGGCGGGGCCCGTGACACCGTCATGATATCGGTCTTGCCAAAGGGAGAGCGCCAAAGCTGGCCGCAATAAGCCGACTGGACACCCGATTTCACCACCGCTTCATGTGTCCGCCTCAGACCGCGTGTTAGGCACTTTCGGAGACCTCCCATGAACCGTGCTGTCCAACTCGTCTTAATCGTCCTGCTCGCCCTGTTGGTGATCGGCATGCTGCCGGTATGGCCGTACGCCTCCGGGTGGGGCTATTACCCCAGCGGCGGGTTTGGCCTTCTCCTTCTGGTCGCGTTGATTGCGATTATCGTGGATGCCTTCGGGCGGGGCAACAGGGCGCCCCGGCTCTAGCTACTTGCGGACATCGCTCTCCACGAGGCCATCCGCGAGGCGGACCACCCGCTTGCAGCGGTCGGACACCTTTGGGTCGTGCGTAACCATGATGATCGTCATGCCCGTTGCGTATAGAGCATCAAACACTTCAAGGATCGCCTGACCGGTAGAGGTGTCGAGATTTCCTGTGGGCTCGTCGGCCAACAGCAGAACAGGCCGCGTCACGAGAGCTCTCGCGATCGCGACGCGTTGCATTTGGCCACCCGATAGTTCACGCGGACGGTGCCCCAGACGGTGCTCAAGCTGGACCGTCGTGAGCGCCTCAATAGCGCGCTCGCGCCTCTGCTTGGCGTCCATGCCCTGGTAGAACAGGGGCACTTCCACATTTGCCTCGATCGTCAGTTCCGGGATCAGGTTGAACGCCTGGAAGACGAACCCGATGGCACGTCCGCGGTAGCGAGACACTTCTTCATCGCTCATGGCGGAGACTTCCTTGCCATCGAGGAAGTACTGGCCACCGGTTGGGCGGTCCAGGCAGCCCAGCACGTTCATGAGTGTGCTCTTGCCAGACCCTGACGACCCCATGATCGCGACGTATTCGCCCCTCTCGATACACACGTCGACGCCCCGAAGCGCCTCGGCCATGACGCTTCCGTCGGGTTTGTAGTAAACCTTCTTGACGGCTCGGATGTCGATAACACGCGGGCTGGAAGAGGACGAACGGACCGCGCCACCTGCGGTGTCCACCAGGGGTTGTAGGTCAGTCATCGTCACGCCCAGTTGTACGCCCAGACTTCAATCCGTTCCGGAATGTTTGACCTTCACAACAGGCACGAGGCTCGATCCGCACGATGCCATGGCCTACCGCCTAAACTTCCCTCCCGGCAGGTGGGCCGGGGCCGACGTCCAGCCCGTATCCCGGGCTCGGCATGCACATCACCACAACCGCCCTCA
>CALLYM010000192.1 GCA_937858155.1 uncultured Phycisphaerales bacterium
GGTGGCTCCGGGCCCGCCGTAACGGGCAAGTGGAGGCAGTCACGCGAGTTCGACACCCACGCGAATCCCGGAAACGCTCGCGATCCGTACCGTTGATCCGCGCTCAATCCAGCCTGACTCGGCGGTTGCATCGATAATCCGGCCCCCGATGTCTACCTTCCCACCGGGGCGGAGGGCCGTCACCGCCGTACCGGTCGAACCCACCCGCGCGGGCGCATCCGTCTCGGCAAGATTGGCCGTCGCCCATTCTGCGTTCTCGTCATCCGTCCCGGCATCCCGCAGAACAAACCTGTTCAGCAGAGGTACGGTGCCAAGGTGCTTCGCGATGAAGTAGATCGCGATGCCGCTGGTCGTCAGCGCGGCCAGAATCGTCGCCAACCCCCAAAGCAATTGCCCTTGCTCTCGCTGCCCCGTCGGAAAGATGCCGCTCCCTGCCGGGATGAACGTGCCCAGCAGTCCCAGGAAGAGCAGAACAAGCCCCGCAATGCCCGCGACGCCGAAGCCGGGCAGGACAAATACCTCGATCGCGAGCAGGCCGATGCCAAGCACGATCGCGGCAACTTCCCACCACGACGCAAGCCCCAGCATCATGCTGGGCGCAATCGCCGCGAACAACGCGATTACCGCAATGAGTCCCGGTATCGAAGCGCCCGGATGGCTCAGCTCGACAAACAAGCACACGATGAACACTGCGATGAACACGCCCCGCGCCAGCGGGTGCGTGAGCAGCACAACGAGCCCTTCGGACCAGCTCTTTTCGAAGCGACGGACGTTGGTGGCGCCGAAAAAGTCCTTTATGTCCTCATCGGTATTGATCGGCTGGAGCACTACCCGCCCGCCCTCACCCTTCACCGCGTTGCTGGCCAGGTTGTAGTGCGCCAGGTCCAATGCGCTGAAAGTTGCCGGGGCCGAGCCATCCGACACTCGGTCCACAAGCTCCCACTGACCCACGTCCGCCCCGGTAATCACGGGGCGGGACGTCGGTCGCGTGAGCATCGGCGAGCTCGCGGCCCGTTGACGTTCTGCTTCTTCACGCGCCATCGCGAGCTTCGCAGAGCCCGCAGGCACACCGGGAAGTTCGTCGGTGGGGGGCTGGTCCAGCGGCGCAGCCCCCGCCCCTGGCACCGGCGCGTCCGGCTGCAAGCTCTTGATCCCAGCGAGGCGCACGGGCATCTCCGGGTCCTTTCCCGGAAACAGCAATTCGAATTCACGCCGGTCAATCGCCATCTCCGCGCCCGTTGAAGAGTTGCGAACCCACCACAGCGCGACGTCGTTCGCCACAATCGCCTGCGTCAGGTACTCGTCCCTTTGGTATGACCCAAACACCTCGTTGTGCCGCCGCGCTGAATCTACCACGCTGCTGATGAGAACCGGCAGCGTTTTCTTCAGGAGCTCGGGGTCCATCGACCTTGCGTGAAACGAACCGTCCGAGCCCCTCCGGCCCGTGATCGGCATCGCATCGCCGAACGTGGACCCGTCGGTGACGACGATTTCGCGGCACGACAGGGCAATGACCGCGCCGGCAGACAACGCCCTGGGGTGAACCCACGCCACCGTGTTCTTGACGGGGCACTCCTTGATGAGCTCGCCGATACGCAGCGCGGCCCCCACCTCGCCCCCCGGTGAGTCGATCTCGAACACGATCGCGTCAGCCCCGCCCTTGACCGCGGCATCGATGCGCCGACGCACGCTGGCGACCATCACACTTTCACGGAAGCGTCCGCCCTCGTCCACTTCGCCATGGATGGGGATTATGGCCACATTCCGCGCCTGGCGGAATGCCGGGACCGTGCGGGCAGGGCTCAAGAGCTCCGATGCCGGCGCGATGGCTTTGGGCGGTTCGTCAGCACCCGCCAAGCCGAGCACCATGAGCAGACAGGCAAACACCATCCGTAGCGGCAGGCCCGCGTGAAAGACGTTGGACATGAGCGTGCGTAGCTGCATGCAGACTCCCGGAAGAGCCCGAAGATCGGGCTGCCCACCTCTATCGTACGTGGAGTGGCTCTAGGTTCGGGAGTTGTTGAGGGTGGAGATGGCACCCCCTGAAAACGGTGCAATCGCGGGACGGGCAACCGACCGACATCAAAAACTGGCCACGGGAACGGAATGCACCTACCATCCACCCCTTCGAGCCCATCGCGACGGACGGGTAGCAGTACCCCGAGGCGCGGTGATGGGCGGTCCCATCGCGGCTGATGGACCGTCCCGCTCAGCCCGCCCGGGCCTGTTCGCTTGGCGAGCAGCCATCCCGGTCGGCCTCTTCGCCGCGGTTCTCGTTCCTCGCCCCCGCCTCACCGGATAGGGGGCTGACACGGGCCGCGACCGGTCGGCCTGTCTGTCGGGAGTCTTTTGCTCCCTGAGGAATGGAGGAACGCACGGGTCGTTGGGAAACGACCAACCAGCGGATCAGCCACGATTGTGGCAAGCCATCAGGTGAACAGAGTCACTGGGCGATGGTGTAACGGTAGCACAGCAGATTTTGGTTCTGTTTGTCGTGGTTCGAATCCACGTCGCCCAGCTTTCCTCTGCTGATCGCCCGATCCGCAACCCGTGCAAGTTTGCCATGACCACGACCGCGATCATCCTCGCCGCCGGCAAGGGCACCCGCATGCGGAGTGACCTCCCCAAGGTCGTATTCCCTGTCGGGGGCCGCGCGATGGTGTGCGCAGTCGTGGACGCGTGCCAGCAGTCGGGGTGCTCGCGTGTGGTCGTGGTGGTGGGGCACAAGCAGGAGCTCGTGCGGGACGCACTGAAGGACTACCGCGTGGAGTACGCGGTGCAAGACCAGCAGCAGGGCACCGGCCACGCGGTGGCCTGTGCAGCGCCGCTCTTCACCGGAGAAGCCGCAAGCCCCGGCAACCGCGTGCTGGTGCTCTGCGGGGATGGTCCGCTGATCCGTGCGGAGACCATCAAGGCGATGCTCCAACGCCACGACCAGGCCCACGCCGCCGCCACGCTCGCGACAAGCGTCATCGAAGACCCTTCCGGGTATGGACGCATTGTCCGTGACGAGCAAGGCCGGTTCCGCGCGATTGTCGAGCAGAAGAACTGTACACCCGAGCAGCTGAAGGTCCGCGAGGTGAACCCCTCGTACTACTGCTTCGATGCCCAGAGCCTCTTCACCGCCCTCCCGCGCGTGACCCGGAATCCGGTAAGCAGCGAGTACTACCTGACCGACGTTCCTGCGCTCCTCCTGGGCGACGGCAGGCGTGTCGAAGTCATCGACGCCGTGCCGCCCGAGGACGTCCTCTCCATCAACACGCCCGAGGACCTGGCGATGGTGGACGCGATTTACCGCTCGCGCGCCGGCACGACTGCCGCGACCGGCACAGCCTCAGTGAAAGGAGCTCGCTGATGTCCGAAGGCTCGATCTACACGGGTCTGAAGGTGTTCGCCGGGCGGTGGAGCGTGGAGCTCGCCCAGCGCATGTGCGCCCACATGCGCGTCCCTCTCGGCAACGCCCGCACCATCGCGTTCCCGGACGGCGAACTCATTGTGAAGCTGGACGAGGACGTCCGCGGGCGAGACTGCTATGTGGTCATCTCCACCGGTGAGCCGGTGAATGACAACATCATGGAGCTCCTCATCTTCATCGACTGCCTCCGCCGCGCGAGTGCCGGGCGCGTGACTGTCGCGCTGCCCTACTTCGGCTATGGGCGTCAGGACCGCAAGGACGAAGGGCGTGTGCCGATCACCGCGAAGCTCGTGGCCAACCTTGTGACGGCGGCCGGAGCCGACCGGGTGCTCGCGATCGACCTCCATGCGGCGCAGATCCAGGGCTTCTTCGACCTGCCCGTGGACCACCTCTCGGCGACCCCGGTGTTCGTGGACCACTTCCAGCAGATCAAGAACCAGATCAGCAACCTGTGTCTCGTGAGCCCCGACGTGGGCAATGTCAAGGTCGCCGAGTCCATGGCCAACCTGCTCGGGGGCGAATTGGCGATCATCAACAAGCGTCGCTTGTCCGGGAGCAGCGTCGCGATGGGGCACCTCATCGGCAGCGTCGAGGGCAAAACCGTCCTTATGTTCGACGACATGATTTCGACGGCGGGCACAGTCTGCGAGGCGGCCAAGCTCGTGAAGGACAAGGGCGCCAAGGACGTCATCGCCGCGGCGACGCACGGTTTGTTTGTGGGCAGCGCCGTGGACAAGCTGCTCGCCAGCCCCATCAGCAAGATCATTGTGACGAACACGGTGCCGTTGCAGCCCCGCTGCGACGCCCTGAAGGACCGCCTGGTGCAGCTCTGCGTCGGGCCGCTGCTGGGGGAAGCCATCAAGCGCATCCACAACAACCAGTCGGTCAGCGCCCTGTTCGAGAAGACGGCGGGGGTAAAGCGGTAGAAAGACGTCCGAAGATTGTCTGACAGAAGCACAGACCCAAGCACTCAGAAGGAGTTCCAGATATGCACGAGAAAGCACCAATGCTCAAGGCGTCCCAACGGGACAAGCACGGCTCACGCTACTGCCAGCGCCTCCGCGACAAGGGCGAATTGCCCGCCGTCGTCTACGGCCGCGGCAAAGAACCCGTCAGCATCTCGCTGAACATGCGCGAGGCCGTATCGCACTTTACCAAGGGAGAGAAGGTCTTCCGCCTCGATATGCCCGGCACGAAGGACATCGACGAGGGCCAGATGGTCCTCCTCCGTGACCTGCAGTTCGACTACCTGGGCAACAACATCGTCCATGTCGACCTCGCCCGCGTGGCGCTGACAGACCGTGTGCGCACCAAGGTGCCCATCCACCTTATCGGCGAGGCCAAGGGCCTGAAGGAAGCCGGCGCCATCCTCATGCACCCGGTCAATGAAATCGAGATCGAGTGCCCGGTGAAGGACATCCCGGAGTTCTTCGAGGTCCGTATCGACGACCTCGAGGTTGGGCACGCCATCAGCTGCGCCGACGTCAAGCTCGGTGAAGGGATGAAACTCCTCACCGACAAGCACTCCAACGTCGCACAGATCGTCATCCAGCAGGAGCTCAAGCTCGACGAGGCCGCCGCCGCGACCCCCGGCGCAGCGGAGCCCGAGGTTCTCACCGCCAAGAAGCCCGAAGAGGGTGCGGCCGCTGCCCCGGGTGCCAAGCCTGCGGCGGGTGCCGCGGCGGGCGCCAA
>CALLYM010000193.1 GCA_937858155.1 uncultured Phycisphaerales bacterium
GTGTTGAGGCCTTTGGTCACGAACTCGTCCACGTCCGCGAGCGTGAACGTCTGGTAGGCCTGATCATTCAGGCGTTGCATGTTGAGAGATTGGCTGGCCTGCGCGGGGCTGCTGGGGCAGAGCATCTTGCCGGGGTTGCCATAGCCGCCGTTGAGCACGTCCGCCACCCATCCGGTGGTGTTGACAGGCCCGTAGCCCTCCAGGAGGGAGTTGTCCCACGAGCCAGAGGAGAAAAAACCGCGGTAGGACGCCGCGTAGCTTTCGAAGCAGATACCAAACTGACGGAGGTTTGACTTGCACTTCACGGCGCGCCCGGTCTCGCGGACCGAGGCAACGCTGGGCAGGAGCAGCCCGATAAGCACTCCAAGTACGGCAATAACAACCAGCAGTTCGATGAGTGTGAAGGCGGACCGACGCGCGGAATGTGCTCCTCGATCGGCTGTTGTCATGCGACCCTCTCTGCGTTCGCTCTTGAGGCGTAGAAGCAAATCAGGTTTGCGTACAGCTTGTGTTGTGATGGCGCGAAGGAGTCAACAAGATTGTGTCAAGGGCCGCCTCCGTTAAGGCCGGACGATTCGGGCGCAACTCATGCGCCACCCGCGGGTTGATGGACGACCTGAGTGCGCGCCGCTGCCTGCGGGCATTCAGTCGTTCCCGCTTACCGCCGATGTTCGATGCGTCAGGTTCTCCTGGGAAGACCGGAAAGGGTCGCACGTGCGCACGTCCAAGAAGCAGAAAAGCGGCGGATGGGTCGCGTCGTGGTTGGTCAGGCGTGGCGAGGGCCCGCAGGTCGCGGTCGGCGCCACGATGGCCGGCCTGCTTGCGTTCACGCTGTGCGCTGGCGGTGCGTGGACCTTCTACACGCAGGCGCGGACTCGGCGTGATGGAGAAGGGCGGGCAATCGCAGTAACGGCGGCCACGCTGGCCCACTCAGCGACGGAACTGCTGGCGCGGGGGGACGCTGAAGGTGTTCAGCACGTCGTGTGCGATTCGGCAATCGATGCGGGTCTGGAAACGGCAACACTCACTCTGGACGGCGTGGGGGTGGTCGCGGACAAGTCCCGGGCCAATGTGACGGTGCACGATGTGCCTGCGGGGTGGGCCGGTGCAACATCCACGCGCGCCGGAGAGGTAACGACCAAGTTCATCGACGACACACTTACGCTCACGAAGACGTTTGCGGTGGAGGGGAAGGGCGACGCCACGCTGACGCTGTCCCGCCGCGTGGTCGCGCCGCTCGCCGGCGACTTTCAGGCCCAGGTGGGGTTGGCGGGGATCGGCGCGGGCGTCATGATCGCAGGCGTGGTCGCGTACCGGAGGCTCCGGGAACGGATGCGAGGCCTTGGAGCGATCCGAGAGGCGTTGCACCAGGCCTCGGAGTTTGCTTCGGGCGAGTTGCCGGCGGGGGCGATGCGCATCAGCGAAGACCTCGGAGAAGACGCTTTGCTCTGGAACCGCCTGGTCACGGAGCGGGACGCGGCGGGTGCGCGCCGGGACATTGAAGCCGCCGCGCAGCGCCAGCATTCCCCGGGGACGACCGGGGGCGATGCGGCAACGGCGTTCGACGCGCTGTGGCTTGGCCTGATCGTGCTGGACACGGATTGCAAGGTGCGGGCCATCAATGGGGCCGCGGCGGTGTTTCTCCGCCAACCCCGCCAGGAAATCGTGTCGCGTGACATGGCGGCGTACGTCAGCGACACTGCGGTGATGGACGCTGTGCGGGGGGTTGTGCAGGGCAGGACCAAGCAGCGCGTCGTGGTGGAAACGACGATCGCTGACGCGGCAAAGGACCAGGAGAAGACGATTCTCCGGATGACTGTGCGCCCGATGCGCAAGGAGGATGGCGCTGCCGCGCTGGTGGCGGTGGAGGACATCACGCAGCAGCGCGTGGCGGACGACTCACGGAACGCGTTCGTGGCGCAGGCGACACACGAGCTGCGCACGCCCCTCACGAACATCCGCCTCTACCTGGAGCAGCTGGTGGAGGAGGGCGGCAGCGATCCCCTCGTCAAGGCCCGCTGCATCAACTCGATCAGCCAGCAGGCCCGGCGTCTGGAGCGGACGGTGGGTGACATGCTGAGCGTGAGCGAGATCGAGGCGGGCACTTTCCGCCTCCACGTCGACGATGTGCGCCTCGAGGCATTGCTGGTGGAGCTGCGGGAGGACTTCGCGGCGGCCGCGGCCGACAAGGAGCTGGAGTTCAGCGTGGACCTCCCGCCCAAGGTGCCCCTGCTGAAGGGTGACCGGGACAAGCTGGCGATGGCCCTGCACAACCTCGTGGGCAACGCGATCAAGTACACGCCGGCGGGGGGCAAGGTCATGGTGCGCGTAAGCGACGACGGCCAGGCACTCCGCGTGGACGTGTCCGACAACGGCATCGGCATCAGCGACGAAGAGCGGGACCTGGTGTTTGAGAAGTTCTATCGGAGCAAGGACAAGCGCGTCGGCACGGTGACGGGGTCGGGGATTGGCCTGGCATTGGCGCGACAGGTCGTGCGATTGCATGGCGGCGACATCCACGTGCAGAGCGCCCTGGACAAGGGCAGCACCTTCACGCTGACGGTCCCGCTGCACCAGGGCGTGGCGAAGATGGCGGCATGAACACACCACGCTGAGCATTAGGAAAGGAGGAGCACATGGAAGTTCAGGAACAACGACACGGCGCGGTCACGGTCATCCGACCGGTCGGCCCGCTCCTCCAGGAGGACGCGGTGAAGTTCCGTCAGCGTCTCGGTGACGTGATGACGCGGAGCCTGGGCCGGTTTGTCATCGACGCCTCGGGCGTGGCGTATGTCGACAGCGAGGGGCTGGAAGTTCTCGTGCAGGCGGCCGAGCAACTTTCCGAGGGCGGCCGGGCGATGCGACTGTCGGGAGCGCCCGAGACTCTGCGTGAGGTGCTGGACCTGACCGGCGTCGCGGACCGCTTCGAGCACTACGCGGATGTGAACACTGCGGTGAGGAGTTTCCTGTCGTGAACCTTCCGTTCATCCACCGAGCGGGTGATCCGGTGCCCGAGGATGGCGCGGGCGATCGCGCGCCCCGTGCTGTGCAGCCCAGCGTGGTGGCCGCCCCGGTGAACGCTGGGGGTGCTGCTACGAACCCGTCACTCCAGCCGCGCCGGGTGCGCGTGGGCGACGTGCTGCTGCAGGACGGGGTGATTACCAAGGAGCAGCTGGAAGCGGCCCTGGTCGCGCAGCAGACGACGAGCAAGAAGCTGGGTGAGACCCTTGTAGCGCAGGGCACGATCAGCCCGGCCACGCTGGTGCGATCGCTTGCACGCGTCCTGGGCGTGCCGGGCTGCACGCTCCGGCACGGCCTGATCGACCCGGCCATGCTGAAGCTGATCGGCGCGGAAGAGGCCGAGCGGCTGCTGGCCCTGCCCATGTTCAAGGTGGGCGACACGCTGACTGTTGCGATGGCCGAACCCCAGAGCCTGCCGGCGATCGACCGCCTGAAGCAGGTGACGGGCCTCAAGGTCCGCCCCGTGCTCGCCCTGGAAGCCAACGTCCGCGAGTACATCCAGAAGTACTCGCGGGGCAACGTGGACATCGACGCGTTCCTGACCAAGCTGACTGAGCAGGACGTCGAGGTGGTGGAGAGGGAGGCAATCGACGACGGGCCCTCGACCGACCTGGACAACCTGATCGCGGGCAACCCGATCGTGAACCTGGTCAACATGGCCCTGATCACCGCCGTCAAGGACCGCGCGAGCGACATTCACATCGAGCCCAGCAGGAAGGGCACGCGCGTGCGGTACCGCGTGGACGGCGTGCTGCGCGACCTGATGAAGCCCCCGATGGGCATGCACGCAGCCATCGTGTCGCGCGTCAAGGTCATCGGGAAGATGGACATCGCGGAGAAGCGGCTGCCCCAGGAAGGGCGTGTGCGCATCGTGGCGGAAGGACGTGAGATCGACCTCCGCGTGTCGAGCATGCCCACGCTGCTGGGCGAAAAGATCGTGGTGCGCCTCCTGGACAAGGCGAACCTCAAGGTGACCCTTGAAGACCTGGGCTTCCGCCAGCAGTCGCTGGACGTATTCTGCCGGTTCCTGAAGCAGTCGCACGGCATGGCGCTGGTGACGGGCCCCACGGGCAGCGGCAAGACCACGACGCTGTATTCAGCGCTGGACCTCCTGCGGAGTTCTGAGGTCAACATCGTGACCGTCGAAGACCCGGTGGAATACCAGCTCGAGATGGTGAACCAGATCCAGGTGCAGGAGCAGGTCGGCCTGTCCTTCTCCCGGGCGTTGCGCAGCATCCTGAGACAGGACCCGGACATCATCATGGTGGGAGAAATCCGTGACGAGCCGACCGCGCGGGTGGCCGTGCAGGCGGCGCTCACCGGCCACCTGGTGCTGGCGACACTGCACACCAACGACGCGCCCGGCGCGGTGGCGCGCCTGACGGACATGGGCATCGAGCCATACCTGTTGAGCGGCGCGCTCAACGGCGCAGTGGCCCAGCGCCTCGCGAGGACCATCTGCTCATCCTGTGCGACAAAGTACTTCCCGAGTGAGCAGGTGCTGAAGGATGCGGGCATACCTGGGGAGGTTGGCAGGGCGTTCCGCAAAGGTGCGGGCTGTCAACGCTGCCACGATTCCGGGTTCCAGGGCCGCCAAGGCGTGTACGAGGTGTTCGAAGTGACCCCTGATGTCCGGCGCCTCATCCATCACGCGCGTCCGACGCATGAACTGCGGGCGAAGATGCGCCAGGACGGCTGCCTCACGCTGCGCGAGGAGGGTGTCCACCTCGCGCTGGACGGCAAGACAAGCCTCGAAGAAGTGCTGCGCGTGACCCAGAACGACGACGAGCTTCCCGCGAGCGAGCCCTCCGTGAAGGAGGCGGCATGAAGATCGGCTACTCGGGCTTCGACAAGTCGGGCGCACCCTCCCGCGGCTTTGTAGACGCGCCCGACGCACAGGAGGCGGTGGAGATGCTCCGCCGCCAAGGAGTCTTCGTTGCGGAGGTCTACGCCGCCAGCGCGGTGCTCGCCGAGCACGAGGCGAAGCCCGGGGGCCCGCGCGCGAAGGGTTCCATGTTCGGGACGGGCTCGCGCGTGGAGAAGGTTGCGTCGATGGCGCGGCAGCTGGCCATCCTCATTTCCACCGGCACACCCGTTGTCGAGGCGATCGCGTCCATCGAACGTCAGACACCCGAGGGCGAATGGCGACAGACGGTGACCGGCGTGCGTACACAGGTGGAAGAGGGCAAGTCGCTCGCGGAAGCAATGGCGGCACACCCGAGGTACTTCGACGCCGTCTGCCGGAGCCTCGTCTCCGCGGGCGAGGCGGGCGGGCGGCTGGACGTCATGCTCGATCGCCTCGCACGACTCCTGCGTCAGCAGGTGAAGGTGCGCAAGCAGGTGACGGGCGCGATGGTGTACCCCACGCTGCTCATGGGCGTGGCGGCGGGCGTGATCATCGTCATGATGACGTTTGTGCTGCCGCGCTTCGAAGGGCTTTTCAAGTCGATCGGGTCGCAGCTCCCGCCGCTCACCAAGGCGCTCATGTCCTGCAGCCACTTTCTGCGCGACTCATGGCTGTGGCTCGCCATCGGGCTGCCGCTGGTGGTGGGGGGCGCGGTGTTCTACCTCCGGAGCGAGGCCGGACGCCTGGCGACGGACCGGGCCATGGTGCGTCTCCCGCAGGTGGGACGCGTGACGCGGTCGTTCTCGATGGCGCGGATCGCGCGCGTGCTGGGCGTTCTCCTCGACGGCAAGGTGCCGCTGCTGGACGCGCTGGCCCTCACGCGGTCCTCGATGAAAAACTCGCTGTACCGCTCGCTGGTCGGGCGGGCGGAAGACGCCGTGATCCGCGGCGAGACCCTGAGCAGCGCCCTGTCGGACCCGATGCTCATGTCGCCCTCCGTCGTGGAGGCGATCCGCAGCGGCGAGCGGTCTGGCCAGCTCGCGGTCGTGCTGACCTCGATCGCCGAGCACATGGACGAAGACAACGAGGTGGAGATGAAGACGCTGACGGGGCTCATTGAGCCGGCGATCCTGCTGGTACTCGGCGTGGTGGTGGGCAGCGTGGCGGTGGGCATGATGCTGCCGCTGTTCGACCTCGTGGCATCGGGTGCGAACGGAGGTGGCAAGTGAGGGCGTTTTCCCACGCGTACAGCCCTATCGGCATCGAGGTCTCGCACTCGTGCGTCCGCGCGGTGCAGGTGCGGAAGGGCCGCACACGCCCCGTGCTGTCCGCCGGGATCGCGTGGCCCGTACGCACCCCCGGTGCCTTCACGAGCGAGGACGCTTGTTCGCTTGCGTGGGCCCTGGACCGCGCGGGCTTCGTGGGCCGGGACGTGGCGGCCATGGCCCCCCCGGGCGCGTTTACCACCACGATGGAACTCCCCCCGCGCACCAGCGCCGCACCGATCCAACAGCTGGCACGCGTTGAGATGGCGCGGATCCATCGCATCGAGGTGCAGGCATTCGAGCTTGGCATGTGGGACCTCCCGACGCCCGACAGGCGTCCGGGCGCAACGCACGCCATCGTGGTTGCGCTCCCCACCGAAGCGGGCGAGGCCCTGGCCGGCACCTTTGCCGAGGCCGGGCTCCGGCTCATCTGCCTGGACGCGCCGCTCTGCGCGTACGCCCGCGTGTGCGACGCCACCGTGTCGCACGTGCCGAGCCTTGTGGGCATGATTGACATCGGCTGGTCAAACTGCCGCGTGATGCTCATGCACGTGGGCAGCGGTGAGGGCACCATCCCCGTGTACGAACGCGTCGTGGAAGAAGTGTCGCTCTCCGCGCTGACAAAGTCCGTGGAAGAAAAGCTCGGCCTCACACGCGACGCGGTGCGGCTCACGCTCTCGTCCAGCGCCGAGGACGTCGCCGCCAATGCGCCGACACGGGACCTGCTCCGCCACGCACGCGCCTTCCAGGGCGACTTCATCGACCGTGTGGTCAGCGAAGCGCAGCGGTCGTTCTCGTACGCCGTGCAGCTGTACCCCACACTGCCCATGACCGCCGTGCTGGTCACGGGAGAAGGACATTCCATCCGCGGACTCAAGGAGAGGCTCGCCAACTCCCTGGGGCTTGACGCCCGCGACCTGCTCCCGGCAGACGCCTGCGAGGCGAGCGAGAGCAGTGCGATCCGTGGCGACGGTTCCCTGGTCGCGGCCCTGGGCCTCTCGCTCCTGCGCCGTGACACCGTGACGCAAAGGAGGGCGGCGTGAACAACGTCCCGCACATCAATCTGCTGCCCCAGAAAAGAATCGTGGGCTTCCGCGCCCGCGCCGTGGCCCGTTGGTGGGTCGCAGGCGGCATCATGTGGTGCGTGGTCGGTGTCTTCGCGGCCGGGGCATACTCGGTCGGCGTCACCCGCGCAGCGTCCGGCAGCAATGCCTCCACCGTGGTGAGCGCACGCCTCGAGGCCAAGCACGCCGAGAAACAGGCGCTGACCACCCACGTGACCGACCTGCGTCGGCGGGTCGACGCCGCCCGCGCCGTCGGCCACCACCCCGACTGGAGCGTCATGCTCCGCCACCTCGCCGTGTCGCGCCCGCCCACGCTCATCATGAGCCGCTGCGAGCTCAAGCGCACCGACACCACCACCCGCACCCCCGCGTCGGACGGCAAGCCCGAATCGTCCGTCACACGAACGCGCCTGACACTCGTCATTTCCGGCCTCGCAGAGCAGATGAGCGACGTGCACGCGTTCATCGGAAAGGTCGAGGGTGCCCGCGTGTTCGACTCCGTCCGGATGGGCGAGACCGCCGTCGTCGCACCGAGCGGCGAGGGCCAGCCCGCGCTCACGCGGTACACCATCCAGTGCGAGCTGGAAGAGCCTCAGCAGGGGGGTGCACAATGACAACAGTCCCGCAGAAGAACAGCCGCGGCCTCGACGCGACAGCCATCGTCCACGGCGCGGGCGTCCTTGTCCTGGCGGCGGTCACGCTGGGCATCTACCTCGGTGTGGTTGCTCCCGCGTACCGCGTGAAGGCAGAAGAAGCCGCACGGGAACGGCAGGCCGCCCAGGATTCGCAGGACCTCAAGGTGCTTGAAGACAACACCCTCGCGCTGGAGCGCCTCTCGCACGCGCTCGAATCACGGCTTGTCGACACGGTCGAGCTACGGCCCGTGGACCTGCTGAACCACCAGGTGGCGTCGGTCAGCGGGCTCCTGGAGGCCCACGGCCTGCAGGTTACAAAGATGGACCCCGGCGATCCGACGGCGACACCGAGGTTCATACTCGTGCCCATCCGCATCGCGGGTCAGGGCGCGTTCGCGGACGTCGTTTCATTCCTGCACGACCTCCACGAGCAGTGCAAGGACACGGAGGTCAGCGCATTCGCTGTCCACGCCGACACGAACGCCTCCAGCGACCAGGTCGTGTTCGAGTTCTGCCTGGGCTGGTACAGCGTGCAGGGCGGCGCCAACCGTGAGGATCGTGACGGCCCTGCCGGCGGTAGCATCGCGGGCGTACCGGAAAACCGTTGAGCGCCCTTGACACCACGCCCCCTGTTCTGCCTAATGGAAGGCGTGGAACTCACCAACAAGCACAAGCTGTTGCTCGGGGTGGTCGGCGTGGGCGCGGCGGCGCTCATCGTGGACCGCTTCGTGCTGAACTCGTCCGCGCCCGCCAGCGCGTCGGCCGCGCCCGCTGCCCTTGCCGCGACGCGTCCGCAGGAGAGCCCTGTCCAAGCGCCGGTCCAGGAGGGGGCGGCCGACCGTCTCCAGCGGTTGGCGGGCAGCCAGCCCGTACCGACGTCCGAGAGCCAGGCGCGCGTCGCCTCGGCATTCACATCGCCTGTGCAGTGGCTCCCGGAAGCCCAGCGGAAGCAAGCGGTGGAAGTCCGCTCTTCTGCGCCCCGCGCGCACTCGGACCTCGCGGGACAGTTCCGCCTCAGCAGTGTGTTCACGATCGGTCCCGGGTACGCAACCATCAATGGCAAGAACGTGGCCGTAGGTTCCGAAAGCAAGGTCCTGGGCCTCAAGTTGGTCTCGATCGAGGCCCCCGCCCGTGACCGCGCAGCCTCCGCCGTCGTCGAGTACCGGGGCCAGCAGTTCCACCTGTCGACGCAATTTGCGGACGGGACCAGCGGCGTGAGCCCACGGAGGTAGGGGAACGGTTGGTGGGATGTGCAGGCTGTACCGGCGAAAGCCCCGCTACCACGGTCTGACTGGTGATGCCGCCGCACCATCCCGCAGACTTGAGCCGATGAATGGAGTGCTCGGCAAGCCGTGATGTCTCACGGCGGAGCGAACGGACACCCTCGACGGCTTCACGGAGGATTTCATGACTTCTGCACGCTCTCTTGCCCGCCGCGGCTTCAGCCTCATTGAACTGGTGATCGTGATCGTGATCATCGGCATCATCGCCGCCATCGCGATCCCGCGCATGAGCCGCGGTGCCGAGGGCGCCAACGACTCGGCCCTCAAGGCCAACCTCTCGGTGCTCCGCAGCGCAATCGACCTGTACCACACCGAGCACGAGGGCCTGTACCCCACCGCCGCGATCGTGAACCAGCTCACGACGTACACGAACCTCGGCGGCACCGCCCAGGCAACGTCCGACGCCTCCCACATCTACGGCCCCTACCTGAGCGCCTTCCCCGTGCTGCCCGTCGGCACGAACAAGGGCGCGGCCACGGTCAACACCTCCGGCTCCCAGGGCGGCGCCCAGGGCTGGCTCTACGACCCCGCGACCGGCAAAGTGACCGCCAACCTCCCCGCGGGCGAGGCCGACAAGGCGGGCAAGGACTACAACACCTACTGAGCCCTTCGATCCGACGCATGATTACCCGCGCCCGCGAGACGTGAAGACCGTCCGCGGGCGTTTGTGCTGAAAGGGATTGTGGACCGAGCGCGTGGCACAACGGGGGTTGATCCATGGCAAGGCGGGCCTTCTCACTGCTGGAACTCACGCTGGTGATCGTCGTGCTCGCCACGGCGTCGGTCATCGCGGTCCCTCGCCTCATGAGCGCGACGCGTCGCGCCCGCCTGCACGCCGCGGTGCAACGCCTGGTGCAGGACCTCAACGCCACGCGCGAAAGGGCCCGGACCATGGGCGTGTACCAGACCTTCTGCTTCAGCAAGGAGGGGTACACCATCGTGCAACGCACACCGACCACCGAGCAGAAGGCGGAGGTCATCCTCACCGACGACCCCTACCACGCCGGCATCGGCTGGGTGAAGTTCGCCTCGGGCACCGAGCTGTCCTTCGACGGCTTCGGCGTGCCCAGCTCGTCCACCTGCGTCAAAGTCACCAACGGCACCGAGGCCTACTACGTCACCGTCGCCGCGGGCTCGGGCGTCTCCACGACTTCCGAGATGAAGAACCCCAGCGAAGCGGCGACCATCGACGCCTCCGTCACGCCCACCCCCATCGTGGCCACGCTCCTCGACATCGTGCCCGTGCCGCGCATCACGGGCAAGGTCCGCTTCACCGCCAGCGGCTCCAACGTCGTCGTGAACATCTTCAACATCGTCTCGCTTGACTGAACCATGACCACCCGCCGTCCCAACGCCTTTACGCTCATCGAAACGGTGCTCAGCCTGGGCATCGTCGGCATTATCGCCGTGTCGATGACGTCGATCGTGCTGCTCTCGGGCAAGGCCATCCCCAGCGAGAATGACAGCGACGTCGTCAGCGTGTCCGCGCGCGAGGTATCGAACCGGATCTCCTCCGAGCTGGCGGCGGCCATCGGCATCTCCGACGCGTCACCGACCTCCATCACCTTCACCGTGCCAGACCGCGACGGCGACACAGCGGAAGAAACGTTTACGTACAAGTGGTCAGGGACCACGGGCGATCCGCTGCAGTGGGTCTACAACGGCGGCACGCCCATCACCGTCGCCACGGACGTGACCGAATTCCGCCTGGGCTTGGACACCGTCGCCGCCACCCAGACCATCCCGGGCCCGGACGCCTGGGGCGCCGAGCAGGTCCTGTACGAGCACGTGGGCACCATTCCAAACTCCTCCGAGGTCCGCGGCACGACACAGATCTCGCAGTACTTCCGCCCAGAGTGCCCCGCGACCGCGACCGCATGGACACCAACCCGCGCGACAGTCAAAATGAAGCGCAGCGGCACCGCGACACAGGCACCGGTCCTGACCGCCCTGTTTTCCGGGGTCACCATCGCCGACCTTCCTGACCTCCTCCGCACGTCGGCTGGCACCGTGGACTCCTCCGGAGTGACGTCTCCAACCGCGTTCACCGACGTGACCATTACCCCCAATAGCGTGCTGTCCATGGCGCCCACCGCGGCGATGTGCCTGGTGCTGCAGCCCACACTTGCCACCACGGCTACAAAGTCGGGCATGGCCGGCCAGGCTACCGGCGTCGCCGGATACCCCGCCCGCCTACTGACATCCACCACATCTGGCCTGACGTGGACGACGGTGCGAGACGGGGGGATGGCCTGCACTATTTACGGCAAGTTCTACGGCCCCACAACCGCCACAAGCTCCATCAACAGGGCCGTCCGCGCCACCGTCACCTTCGAGCAGCGCGGCGGCACTGCCGCGACATCGACCACCCAATTGCTGAACCGTCCGACAGCCCCCTGACCATGACCGCCGACCGACACCATCCCCGCCTCCGCCCGCGTGCCGGCCTCACCCTTGTGGAGGCGGTGCTCTCGATGCTCGTCCTGGCTGTGCTGTCGACAGCGGCCCTCGCGGCAATCTCTCAATCCCGCAGAGCGCGCCACGCCGTGGACGAGCAGTCGATGGGAGAGTCGCTCGCGCGCTCGCTCATGTCCGAGATCACCGCGCTCCCGTACATGGAGGCGTCATCCACCACCATCGGGGTGGACGCAGGAGAATCGCAGGGTTCGCGCAGCACCCTGGACGATGTGGACGACTACAACCTGTTCGAAGAGTCGCCCTGCATTATGCCCGACGGCAAGGCCATCGACGGCACCGACAACTGGCGCCGGAGCGTCGTGGTTTCATGGGTGACAACGACCGCGAACACCACCGCGACCGGCTCGGACACCGGCGTCAAACGCATCTGGGTGATCGTGCGTCACAACAACGTCGCCGTCGCGCGCCTGACTGCGCTTCGCGCCAAAGCCTGGGACGACACGCTCGCCGCGGGGGGGCTCTGACCATGGAACGCAGAGGATCTATCTACGTGTTCGTCCTGGGCGCATCCACGCTCGCCGTCGCCGCGGGCATGACCGCCGTGCTGCTCCACAAGGAGCGCCTCAGCCGTGTGAACCTGACCGTCGAATCCCAGAAGGCGAGGGCGGACGCACAGTCCGGCCTGGAGTTCGCGCTCGCGGTGCTCTCGGCCGACCCCGCCGGTACGACATGGCGGTCCAGCAGCACCCTCGCCTTCGCGAACAAGCGCTACTTCGGGGCCGACGCCAGCGACATCACGATCTCGCTCGCCGATCCGACCGACAGCGACCTGACCGATTCCAACCTCGACCCCGTCGTCGTCAGCGTGTCGGCCGTCTCCGGCCAGTGCGAGCAGAACTATGAGATGACGCTCGCGCCCGCGCAGACGCCCCTCTCCTGCCTCGACTTCGCGGTGACCGTGGGCGGCGCGCTGTCCAAGGTGGGGACGGGCAACATCTACACCTCCGGGGCGGTCTCCGTCGGGAAGGCGTGGGAGGTGGATTCCGACGCGAAGCCAAGCGTCATCGATGCGCTGAACACTGTCGCGCTGGCAATGCCCGTGCGCACGAGCCCCGTTACGGTCTTCCGGCCCCTGGCCGGCGGCAAGACGACCACAACCACCATGTCCGCGCAGTCGCTGACCGTCGGTGACGGTTCAACCACGGCGGGCGGCGGCACCAACTCCCGCTCCGGAGCCGCGTACGACCCAGAGACCATGGAAGCGATGGTCCCCAACACCTCAGACACCATCAAGTACTACCGGTCGATCGGCACGACCATCAACTTCTCGTCCCTCTCGTCCGGAGCCATAAGGGACTGCGTGCTCTCCGCAAGCAAGAACCCCTTCGGCTCTACCAACGCGACCGGCACCTACATCATCGATTGCGGCGGGAGCGACATCACGCTCCGAAACTGCCGGATCAACGCGACGCTCGTGCTGCTCAACGCGGGCTCGGGCTCGCTGATCCGTGACAATGTCAATATCGAAGCGCCCTCCGCAACACAGCCGGCGCTCATCGTCCAAGGCAGCATGACCCTGAGCACCCTGTCCACCGACCTGGTGGAGTCCACCGCGGGCGTCAACTTCAACCCCGCGGGATCACCCTACGACGGTTCCGCCGACTCCGACACCGCGGACCAGTACCCCTCGTGGATCAAGGGGCTGGTCTTTGTCTCGGGCAACGTTTCGGTGACCAACGGCATGAACCCGACATTCCGCGGGGCACTGGTGGTGGGGGGGAACCTGAGTATTCAGACAGGCGCCGAACTGCGCGTGCAGTACGCAAAGCCAGCCCAGGTCATACCAGGCTTCGCAAAGACCACCGGCATGAGCCTCACGCCGGGCTCTCTCCAGCGTGTCGTCAAGTAGTCGCTGGCGGGGCCAGACCTCCGCACGCCCCAGAGGCGAACCCGGCGGCCCTCAGCCCCTCGCTCACGCCGCCTTCCGCTCGCCCGCTTCCGCCGCGTGCCGCAGCGTCATTTCGTCGTACAGCCCCAGGTCCATCCGGACCATAAGCAGCGCAAGCCGCGGGTCCAGCTGTGTGCCGCCCGACCGTGCAATCTCGGCGAGCACCGCCTCCCGGGAGAGCTTCTTGCGGTACGAGCGGTCGCTGCTCATTGCGTCGAAGGTGTCTGCCACCGCGATGATCCGTGCCATAAGCGGGATCGCTTCGCCCGCGATCTTGTGCGGGTACCCGCGCCCGTCGTACCGCTCGTGGTGGTGCAGCACGCCCGGGAGCACGTCCTGCAGCTGGGGGACGGGCAGCAGGATGCGGTGCCCAATCTCCGGGTGGAGCTTGATCGCGCCGAACTCCTCCTCAGTGAGCTTGCCCGGCTTGGTGAGCACCGAGTCGGGCACGCCGATCTTGCCCACGTCGTGCACGAGCCCGGCGATGCGGACACGTTCAGCGGCTTCCATCGAAAGACCGGCCGCTTCCGCGATCTGCCACGACAGGATGGACACACGCTCAGAATGGCCGCAGGTGTAGCGGTCCTTGGCGTCGATCGCGCCGGTGAGGGCCTGCAGCGTGCCCATGAAGAGCTGCTTCTGGTCGTCGTACAGGGCAACGTTCTCGATGAATGTCGCGAGGAACCCGGCGCACGCCTCGAACAGCTGCGTGTCGTAGCTGCTGATGAGGGGGTCGGGCCCACCCTTGCCGCCCGCGGCCAGCACGCCCACCGCGCGCCCTCGCAGCATCAGGGGCTGGCTCATGACCTGCCCGGTCTGCCCGCCCAGACCCTCGACCCGCTCATGGATCGCCAGTTGTTGACCCGCGCTCCCCCATGCCAGCAGCGTTCGACGGCATGAAGAAAGATCGGCGAACAGATCGCCGTCCACCGCGGTGACGTTCCGCAGGCCCAGCGGCATGCCGGCATCGCCCGCGAAGCAGGCCGCGACCCACGCAAAGCCCATCACGCTACGCGTGCGGGCGCACAACGACGCGAGAAAGTCCCGCGGCGTGTTGGGCTGCCCCATCGCCCGACCGAGCGTGTAGAGCAGGTCGATGGTGTCATAGGAGTGCGCCAGTTGCCCGGTGAAGTTCTCGATGTCCCCCGCGTGACGCTGCATCGAGTCCAGGTCCTCGACGCTCGCGCGGAGCGTGGCGAAAACAAGGTCGGCGGGCGCGGCAAGATGCGAGTCCTTGAAAACCGGCGCGATGACCACCGACGCACCGTGCTCGTCACGCAGGGTGATAAAGCCCGCCCGAACGCCCGCGGAGACCTCCACCAGCATCCCCGCGGACCCCGCCCGGGCCATCGCCGGTCCGAAGTCGGTCGTGCTCAGAATCGCGAGGTCCGCAGAATCTTCCGCGGCAACCTCGAGCGTGCGCCCGCCGGAACTCAGCACCGCAACGGGGACGCCCAAGGCCCGGCACCGAGCGCACGCAGCCCGCGCGCTCTCGTGCACGGTGCTCTCGGGCTGCGGCAGTTGTTCCGGGGTCATGGTTCCTCCACTCACTACGCGGCCTGCGCGGGGTTCGCCAGCAGCGCGCGGACTTTGTCCACGAGCTGCTGGCCCGCAAAGGGCTTGGCCATCATCACGCGGATGTTGGTCCGGGCGACCTCGCCCTGATCCAGGATGTACCCGCGAGCGGTCAGCATGAGCACGGGCACCTGGCTGGTGGGCGCGAACGCCCGGAGCCTGACCGCGAGTTCAATGCCCGACATCGCGGGCATCTGCAGGTCCGTCACGACAACGGAAGGGACAATCGGAGTGGCCACGCGGGGCGCGACGCCTGCCGGCAGGGCGGTGGGGTCGCAGCAGCCATAGCCCTCCAGCCCGTTGCGGACATCGATGACCTCAAAGCCCTCCTTGCGGAGCCGCTGCGCGACGAGCTGCCGGATCGAGATATCGTCGTCGCAGACGAGGACCGTCGCAGGGGTTGGGGGCACGGGCGCGGACATTGTTCAGGAATTATCGGGAAATGAAGCGCACACATTGACGCTGGCCCGCGGAGGGCTTGCGGGCCGATGTTCTGGGACTGGACTATCTTGTGAGCCCGCGCAGATTCGGCGAGTCCAGCCTCGACATGACCACCACGACCCACTCGAACACGGACACAACCGCCAAAAAATCCCTCGATCCGGGATCGCTCAGCGTGGTTGCATCGTCGCTCTTTCCGGACGCGGGAACGCTCGCCAAGGCCAAGGCCAGGTACCGCCCGTACATCTGCCCGTTCCACGTGCTGCTCCCGATCGTGCCCGAGCGATCGCGCGCGCTCGACATCGGCTGCGGGAACGGCCTCCTGCTCGGCCTGCTCGCGGCGAGCGGTCGAATCGCCTCCGGCGCTGGCTACGACCTCACCGAAGACCTTGTCGGCCAGGCCCGGACGATGGCCGGACGCCTCGACACCGGAACACCGCTGGACTTCCACGTGGGCGACTCCCACGCGTGCGTCCCTGTAGCGGGGGGGGCGTTCGATGTCGTGCTCATGGTGGACGTCCTGCACCACGTGCCCCCGCCCATCCAGGAGTCGTTCTGGCGCGGTGCGGCCTCGCGCGTCCGCCCTGGGGGTCTCATGATCTACAAAGACATGGTGAACTACCCCGACTGGCGCGCGTACACAAACGTGATGCACGACATCCTGCTCGCGGGCCAGCGATCGCGATACGTTCCGATCACAATGGTCGAAGAGTGGGGGAAGAGCGAGGGGCTCGTGCTCAGGCGCAGCGAGCGCATCAACATGCTGTGGTACGGGCACGAACTCCGCGTGTTCGAACGCCCTGGGCAGGCGACCTGAGCAGAGGACCGCATGACGCACACGCCGGTTGAACCGCACGCCCCCCACGGCCCTCCGCAGCGCCCCACGGGGGCATGGTCGCTGCTCGGTATCTACGCCGTCGTCGTTGGGGCCGTCATCGCGAGCCAGCGAATCCCCTACCGCGCAGCGTTTGACCAGAAGCTCTACCACATGCCGGTCATCCGCGACTTCACACGGACCTGGCCCACCTTCGAAACCTGGGACTACCTCTCCGCAACAACGCCCGGTTACCACGTCCTGATGGCGACAATCGCAAAGGTCTTCGGTGATTCGACGCTGCCGCTGCAGATCGCGACCGCTCTCATCACCGGCATGCTCCTCTGGCTGCTCGCGAGGGACGCGTCCCGGCGCGCTCCCGCGGCGATGGTCGCCGCGATCAGCCTCCCCATCATCGCGTCGCCCTACACGCTCTTCCCCGCGGCCTTCCTCTTGCCCGACAACATGGGCTGGCTCGGCGTGGTCGCGATGATCCTGCTCGCGCTGCGCCCGCTCACGAGCCGCACACTCATCGCGTCGATGCTGGTTCTCTGTGGGCTCGTCCTGACCCGGCAGGTGCACATCTGGACCGCGGGACTCTTCTGGCTTTCCAGTTGGCTTGGGGACGAGGACAATGCGTCCATCCCGTGGCCTGCAAGCGTCCTCGCCAAGCCACGCACGCGCATCACCCGCACCATCGGGGCCATCGCCCTGTCCGTCCCGGCGTTCGGCCTCCTCTCTCTCTTCGTCCGTTATTGGGGTGGCTTGGTACCGCAGCGCTTCGCCGAGCAGATCCCCCCCGCGTCGCTCTCGCGCATCGCCGGCAGTGCCGCCGCGCCCCTTGTGCTGTCGATGCTGGGCGCGTACAGCGTGTTCTTCGTCGGGTATCTATGGCGACCCCTCCGCTCACTCTGGCGATGCCATAAGGGTGTCCTCCTCGGCGCAGCAGGGCTAGGTCTTCTGCTCAGCCTCCTCCCCGCCACCACGGCAGACTTTGACGCCGGGCGTCGCGGCGTGCTGTGGTCGATCGGGATGAAAGGACCGCTCCTGTTCCACGATGCCACAGGCCAGGCGCGGACGAGTTTGATCGTGATTCTGCTGAGCGTGTGGGGCGCGGTGTGCGCGGCCGCATGGCTGTCGGCGTGCAACCGGAGGGACCGCACCATCCTGCTCGCCGCCATGCTGGGCTTTACGCTCAGCCAACTGCCCAGCCAGCAACTCTGGCACCGGTACTTTGACCCCTTCGTGCTGCTCCTCTTGGCGCTGTTCGCCCCGCGCGCGTGGGAGCACGCCGAAAGGCGTCTTCCCAACACTCCGCGGGAGAGGGCCGTGCAGGTGGCCGGCCCCGCCCTCCTGGCGGCGGCGCTCCTTGCATATTCAGCGTCCATGTTCTTTGAGACAGGCCTCCACGCGGCCCAGAAAATGAACGACCCCGCGCCCCCCAGCAAGGACCCTGAGGGCCTGCACCATGGCATTGATCCGCCTGTAGATAAGCCCGCCACGCCCAAGCCGGTGGGCAAGTCGTTCTGGCGCTGGTAGGTTCTGCGCTCCATTCCATCCTCAAAGTCCGGAAAGAGTCGCGCCAGGACGAACCGGGGTGTGCATCCGGTCGATAATGGACGGGTACCCTCCCGCCCACTTTCCGCCCACGGTGGCGGGGGCCTGTTTCTTGCATTGGAAAGCTGGACCACCATGACCACCACGCGTCGCGCGCTCATCACCGGCATCACGGGCCAGGACGGTTCCTACCTCGCCGAGTTCCTCCTGGCCAAGGGCTACGAGGTGCACGGCATCATCCGCCGCTCCTCGTCCTTCAACACCGCGCGCATCGAAGGCATCTACCAGGACCCCCACAGCGGCCGCGCCCGCATGAAGCTCCACTACGGCGACCTCTGCGACAGCAACAGCATGTCCGATGTCGTCCGCAAGGTCCGCCCCCACGAGGTCTACAACCTTGGCGCCCAGAGCCACGTCCGTGTGTCGTTCGACATGCCCATCTTCACCGCCGACACCGTCGGTATGGGCGCCCTCCGCCTCCTCGACGCTGTCCGAGAGTTCCAGCAGGAGAGTGGCCAGCAGGTCCGTTACTACCAGGCGTCCTCTTCCGAGCAGTACGGCAAGGTCGTCGAGACGCCCCAGACCGAGGCCACCCCGTTCTACCCACGCTCACCCTACGCCTGCGCCAAGCTGATGGCCCACTGGGCGACCGTGAACTACCGCGAGTCCTACGGCCTGCACGCGTCCTGCGGCATTCTCTTCAACCACGAAAGCCCCCGCCGCGGCGAGACCTTCGTCACGCGCAAGATCACCCGCGCCGTGGGCCGCATCAAGATGGGCCTGCAGGACAAGGTCTACCTGGGCAACCTCGACAGCAAGCGTGACTGGGGCTTCGCGGGCGATTACGTCAAGATGATGTGGATGATGCTCCAGCAGGACAAGCCCGACGACTACGTCGTCGCCACCGGCCAGACCTGGAGCGTGCGTGAGTTCGCGGAACGCGCATTCGCCCACGTGGGCCTGGACCACAAGGACTTCGTCGCGTTTGACCCCCGCTACCTCCGCCCCGCCGAGGTGGACCTCCTCCTGGGCGATCCTGCGAAGGCGAAGGCCAAGCTCGGGTGGGTTCCCACGACATCGTTCGACGACCTGGTCCGCATGATGGTGGACCACGACCTTGAGATGGCCAAGCGTGAGAAGACGCTCCGCGACGCCGGGCACAAGATCGGCACCAGCGACTACGACCACGGCCACTAAGCCCCCATCCGGGGCACGGGTGCGAGCCTCGGCAACGCTGTGACCGCAGGCCCGTACTCGGCGAATGCCCGGGCCTCGATGGCAGCGTTCCTACGCTGAGGCATGGCCAGCAGCACACAGACCATGGGCCCGCAGGCGCGCACCAGCGCCAAGGAAACGCTTACCTCCATCTTTATCGCCTTTGTGATGGCGTTCGTCTTCCGCGGCTTTGTCGTCGAAGCGTTCGTGATCCCCACAGGCTCCATGGCACCCACACTCATGGGCGCCCACGTCCGCACCAACAACCCGGACACCGGCGCCAACTGGCCCGCGAACTACTCCATGCGCGGCGACAACTACAGCAGCGAAGCAGGCGCACCGTTCCCCGTGCAGTCCAGGCTCGCCCTTGAAGACCCGATCACCCGTGAGAAACTCAGCATCCCGCAGACCCCGCTCCTCTGGGGCGATCGCATCTTCGTCATGAAGTACCTCGTCGGCGTCAACGCACCGCGCCGCTGGGACTGCATCGTCTTCAAGAACCCCACCAACCCGCCCGAGTCCTACATCAAGCGCCTCATCGGACTCCCGGGCGAGCAGGTCGCGCTCGTGGACGGCGATGTGTTTACCCGCGTCCCCAAAGCCGACGATCCCAGGGTGACCAGTGAGTGGGCCTTCACCGACTGGAAGTGCGCCAGGAAGCCAGAAATGGCCCAGCGAGCCATGTGGCAGCTCGTCTTTGACAGCCAGTACTCACCCCTCCGACCCATGAAAGATGGCAAGCGCTGGTTCTCCCCGCCCTGGATGGGCGCGGACGCTTCCGGCTCGACCGAGGGCTGGAAGCTCGGCGATGACGGCGTGTACACCTATTCCGGCAAGGGAGCGACGAGCCTCCTCTGGAAGTCCGGCGAGCGAGAGATCGACGACTGGTACGCCTACGACGTCGAGGGGTACCTGGGAGGCTTCCACGAACGCTACCCCGTAAGCGACGTTCGCCTGGTCATGGGCGTGAAGCCCGAGGCGCCCGGCCTCAAAGTCTCGGCGGTGCTCCAGGCACGCGGCCACAACTTCCGCATGGAAGTGGAAGGCAAGGAAGTCGTCGTGAAGTCCCGGCCTCAGCAGGTGGACGAGGTGGGCTCGCAGGAAAAGTGGACCACGCTCGCACAGGGCACGCTCGAGACACCTCTTGCGCCCGGCGTGGTTACGAACATCGAGTTCTGGCACGCCGACCAGTCGGTCCAGGTCTGGGTGAACGACAAGAAGGTGGCCCAGGGGGAGTACGACTGGACCATCGCCGAGCGCATCCAGAACACGCTCGATCAGCCCCTGAGCGCGGTTGAGAGCAACCCCGGCGCGCTCGTTATACCCGCCCAGTACCGCAAACCCCGCGTCTCGTGGGAGTTCTCGGGCGGCGCGTTCACGCTCCACCGCGTCGCGCTCTGGCGTGATATCTATTACCAGCCCGACATGTACCCCTTCAACCAGTCAAGGGCGGCCAAGCATCCACGCGAAGGCCAGCCCTGCCTCGCGACGCACCCGCGGTCCCCGCTCGACCTGTCGCCCCATCAGTTCTTTGTCTGCGGCGACAACAGCCCCGCAAGCCTCGACGCACGCAAGTGGTCCCCGCCTCACCCCTGGGTCGCCCAGGTGGACCCCACCATGGGCGTCGTCAACAGCGACCTCGTGCTCGGGCGCGCGTTCTTCGTCTACTTCCCCGCCCCCAACCGTGTCTTTGGCCTCCCCATCCCCGACGCCGGCCGCGTCCGCTGGGTCTGGTGAAAGCGTAATGCGAAGCGTCCTCCAACGCGTTCTTTCCGCTGCTGTCACCACGGACGGCGTCGAACGCGGGCGCATCGGCCGGGGGCTCTGTGTTCTCGCAGGGCTGTACGAGACCGACACGGAGACGGACCTCGCATGGATGGCGGAAAAGATCGCGAACCTCCGCATCTTTGAGGACGCCCAAGGCAAAATGAACCTGAGCGTGCGGGATATTGAGGGGCCTAATGGTGCTGCCAGTGGGGGGGCCGATGCCGCGGGCATCCTCCTGATCCCCAACTTCACCCTCGCGGGCGACGCTCGGAAAGGCCGCCGTCCGTCGTTCGACCTCGCCATGAAGCCCGATCGCGCCGGGCCCATGTTCGACCGGTTCACCGACCTTGTGCGCCACCACGCCGCCCCCATCCACGTTGCCACCGGCGTCTTCCGTGCTGATATGAAGCTCACCCTGACCAACGACGGCCCGGTGACAATCATCCTCGACTCTTCGGACGTGTAATGCCCCCGCCCGAGAGTCTCGACGACCCATCGTCGGGCGCCCAAAGAGAGAGCGCTACCCTCCCGCCCTATGGCCATCCTCGTCAATAAAGACACACGCGTCATCTGCCAGGGCATCACCGGCTCCTTCGGGGCGGTGCACACCAAGGGGTGCTTCCACTACGGCTCAAAGATTGTCGGGGGCGTCACGCCCGGCAAGGGTGGTACGAAGGACGAGAACGGCCTCCCGATCTTCGATTCCGTCGAGCAGGCAGTGAAAGCCACCGGCGCGAACGCCACCATGATCTTCGTCCCGCCGCCCTTTTCCGGCGACGCAATCATCGAGGCCGCCGCCGCGGGGCTCAACCTCATCTGCGCGATCACCGAGGGCGTCCCCGTGCAGGACATGATCAAAGTGCGCGCCCAGCTCGACGAGCTGAACGCCGCCGCAGACCGTGATCCTGCGCAGAGGAGCAAGTTCGCCCCTGGCGCACTCCAGCGTTTCACCCTCATCGGACCCAACTGCCCCGGCGTCATCACCCCCGGTCCCAAGACCGGCGCGGGCACGGGCCCCGCCGACCCCTTCACCAACGCCGGCTGCAAGATCGGCATCATGCCCGGGTACATCCACACCCATGTCAGCCAGGCCAAGCTCGGCAAGTCCGTCGGCATCGTCAGCCGCTCGGGCACGCTCACGTACGAGGCCGTCTGGCAGACGAGCCAGCGCGGCCTCGCGCAGTCTACCTGCATCGGCATTGGTGGCGACCCCGTCCGCGGAGTCAACCACATCGAGTCCATCAAAATGTTCGAGGCCGACCCAGACACCCACGCCATCCTCATGATCGGTGAGATTGGCGGCACTGACGAGATCAACGCCGCGCAGTACATCAAGCAGCACGTCAAGAAGCCCATCGCCGCCTTCATCGCGGGCCGCACAGCGCCCCCCGGCCGCCGCATGGGCCACGCCGGTGCCATCATCGGTGGCGCCGACGACACCGCCGATGCCAAGATCAAGGCCCTTCAGGCCGCCGGCGTCGAGGTCGCCCTGAGCCCCGCGGACATGGGCGCGGCCGTGATGAAGGCCATGAAACTCGTGTAGCCAAAGAGCGATAGGCCGAACGTCGGGAACTGGCTTCTGCCAAGCAACACTCGCGCGCGAGCATCTGCACGTTATCGCCTGCGCGCACCGTTGAATCACAGGCGATCAAGAACTCTTGAATCCCGCTGCAACAGACCATGATGGGCTGGCCATCGCGCGAGTGGGCGAATTGGTCATCCTCGGCTCCCACCGCGTCGGAGCGGTCGGGCAGGTTCGCGCAGGCCGGGGGCTCGTCTACACCATCGACCTCAACGACTGCAACGGCAATGGCATCGGCGACTTCTGCGAGATCGTGAACGACGGGCTTCTCGACGCCAACGCGGACGGCGTGCCGGAGATCTGCGCCCTCCCGTGCGACTCCATCGACTTCAACGGCGACACCCTCTTCCCCGATACCGCAGACATCAACGACTTCCTAAGTGTTTTCAGCGGCGGCGTCTGCGAGGGCCAGCCCCCCTCCGACCCGCCCTGCAATACGGATATCGACTTCAACAACGACGGCCTCTTCCCCGACACCATGGACATTGACGCCCTGCTGAGTACCTTTTCCGGTGGGCCCTGCATCCGGTGACGCACCGCACGGGCCAGAAGGGCATCCAACCCCCGTGCACCCCGAGAACCACACAACTTCCCGCAATCCCCTCTACGGCGCGTCCGCGCCCGAAAACTTCCTCTCCCTCTCGTGGAAGGAGCGGGCCGCACACATCGTCGAGACCATGCGCGAGGTCAGCACCAAGACCGACCCGCAGGAAATGGTCCGCGCGTACGGCCAGCGCATGCGCGGCACCATCGCCCCGGGCCACTTCATAGGGCTCTCCCGCCGGGGCCTGGAGCAGCCGCACGTCCGCATCACAAGATCGTCACTCTGGAAGGAGCAGCCAGACCCTTGGCGCAACCAGGACGCGCTCCCGTCCCTGCGCGGCGGCGTCTTCGCAGAGTGGATATACAACGCGGAGCCCATCCTCCACCACGACTTCAAGATCGCCCGCTCCGACCCCGCGTACGACTACCTTGAGCATGCGCGCAGCGTCGTCGCCATCCCGCACTTTGAGGACGGCGAAGCGATCAACATGGTCGTACACACCTCGCCGAACCCCGGCGCATTCAGCGAAGAGCGCTTCCCCGACTTTGTCCTCCAGAGCATCCTCTTCGGACGCTCCACCAAAAACCTCGTCCTCGCCCGCGAACTCAAAGAAGCCTTCGACGCCCTCGACGCCGAGCTCAGGAGCGTCCAGGACATGCAGATGTCCCTGCTCCCCGAGCGCCCGCCCCACCTGACCAGCGTCGACCTGGCGACGCACTACCAGTCCAGCACCCGCGCGGGGGGCGACTACTACGACTTCTTTGACCTCGGCCCTTCCGTCTGCAGCGACCGTGTCGCGGGAATCCTTGTCGCAGACGTTTCCGGGCACGGGAAGCCCG
>CALLYM010000194.1 GCA_937858155.1 uncultured Phycisphaerales bacterium
TGAAATACCACCCTTGTGCAGTCTAGGCCCTAACGGGCGGCCGTGAACCGGCGCCCGAACAGTGACTGGTGGGTAGTTTGACTGGGGCGGTCGCCTCCAAAAGAGTAACGGAGGCGCCCAAAGGTCACCTCAGGCCGAATGGAAACCGGCCGACGAGTGTAAAGGCAGAAGGTGGCTTGACTGCGAGACGGACATGTCGAGCAGGAGCGAAAGCTGGGCTTAGTGATCCCACGGTACCGGGTGGAAGGGCCGTGGCTTAACGGATAAAAGCTACCCCGGGGATAACAGGCTGATCTTGCCCAAGAGTCCACATCGACGGCAAGGTTTGGCACCTCGATGTCGGCTCGTCACATCCTGGGGCTGGAGTAGGTCCCAAGGGTTCGGCTGTTCGCCGATTAAAGTGGTACGCGAGCTGGGTTCAGACCGGCGTGAGCCAGGTCGGTCCCTATCTGTTGTGGGCGTTGCAGGCTTGAGTGGAGTCAACCTTAGTACGAGAGGATTGGGTTGGACGTACCCCTGGTGATCCAGTTGCACTGCTAAGTGCACCGCTGGGTAGCTACGTACGGCAGGGATAACCGCTGAAAGCATCTAAGCGGGAAGCCCCCCACAAGATGAGGCCTGCTTGTCGCAAGACGAAAGACCCCTGGGAGACTACCAGGTTGATAGGCCGCAGGTGTAAGGGCAGAAATGCCTTGAGCCGAGCGGTACTAACGGTCGAATGTCCTGTCACGTCAACCAGCCGCCGTGGTTCTTCTCATGGAACCATTGGCTGATTGACACGACGTTAAAATCTAAGTTTGGTGTTGCATTGCTTGCTTGCTCATGTCTTGAAAAACATAGTCGCCTGTCCGGTTGTGCCGGCTTCGTAAGAAGTCGCGCATGACTGGTGCTGTGACCGGAAGGTCACGCCACCGGTTTGTCGGTGAATATAAGCAAAGGGAGACACCTGTTCCCATCCCGAACACAGCAGTTAAGCCTTTGCTGCCGATGATACTTCTCTGAGGGAAAGTAGGTCATCGCCGACTTTTGGGCCTTGCAAGGTAAACCTTGCAGGGCCCTTTTCTTTTTTGGACACCCGCCCCGTCCATCCCGCTCCCCCGGGGGACGCCGCTTCGTTTCCTATACTCACCCCGCGACGCCCCAGGTTGGACGCCACGGATTGACCACCTTCCCCGCCCCCATGTCGGATGAACCCCTGCCACCCATGCGGCGGGTGTCGGAGCGTCGGTCTTTTGCATCATTGCTGAACCCCTTCTCGATGGCGGCCGACCTGTGGAGGCTTCGTGGCCTGCTGGCCCAGTTCGCGGTGCGCAGCGTCAGCGAGCGGCACCGTGGATCGCACCTCGGGCTGCTGTGGACGGTCCTGCAGCCGCTGCTGATGCTGGCGGTGTATACGTTCGTGTTCGCCGTCGTCTGGCGGGCCAAGTGGGGCGAAGGGGAGGCCCCGCAGAGCACGGCAACGTTCGCGCTGACGGTTTTTTCCGGGCTGCTGCTGTTCGAGGTCTTTGGCAGCAGTGCGGGCCAGTCGCCCGGCCTCATCGTGGGCAACCCCAACTACGTGAAGAAGGTCGTGTTCCCGCTGGAGGTGCTGCCGGTGTCCGCGGTGCTCGCTTCGGCCATGCTCGCGGGCGTCAGTCTCGGCGTGCTCCTCGTGGGAAAGATGGTGATGGGCGCGGAGTGGGTGGGGGGCGCGGGGGCGCGGCTTTCAGCGACGCTCTACTTGTTCCCCCTGGTGGTGCCCGCGCTCGTGTCTCTGTCTGCGGGCGTGGCGTTGGGCCTGGCGGCGCTGGGCGTATTCCTGCGGGACATCCGCCCGCTCGTGCAGGGCATGCTGCTCCAGGTGCTGTTCTTCATGACGCCGATTTTCTACCCCATAGACAAGGTACCTGAGGGATTCCGGGCCGTGCTCGCGTGGAACCCGCTGGCGGTGATCGTGGAGAGCGGGCGTCGGACGCTCGTGATGGGCCAGTCGCCGGACTGGGCGGCGCTGACGGCGGTCACGCTCTTTGGGCTCTGCGTGCTGCAGCTGGGCTACGCGGTGTTCTTGAAGGCCAAACGGGGGTTTGCTGATGTCCTCTAGCACGGTGCAACAAGGCGCGTTGCCCGACGCTGCGGTGGAGACTAAGCCCGCCGCGCGCGGGGGTGAGCAGCCCGCGACGATCTGTGTGAAGAGGCTGGGAAAGTGCTACCACATCTACGACAGGCCGCAGGACCGCCTGAAGCAGGCACTCTTCCGGGTGCTCGGAAAGCGGTACTACCGCGACTTCTGGGCGCTGCGGGATGTGTCGCTGGAGGTTCGGCGCGGGGAGGCGGTAGGAATTCTGGGGCGGAACGGCAGCGGCAAGAGCACGCTGCTCCAGATCATCGCCGGCACACTCGCTCCAACCACGGGCAGCGCAGAGGTGGCGGGGCGCGTGGCGGCGCTGCTGGAACTTGGCAGCGGGTTCAACCCGGAATTCACTGGGCGTGAGAACGTGTACCTGAACGGGGCGATCCTGGGGTTGACGCGCGAGCAGGTCGCGGAGCGGTTCGACGCGATCGCGGGGTTCGCGGATATCGGGCAGTTCCTGGACCAGCCCGTGAAGACGTACAGCAGCGGCATGATGGTGCGGCTGGCGTTCGCGGTGCAGGTGCAGCTGGAGCCGGACGTGCTGATCGTGGACGAGGCGCTGGCGGTGGGCGATGCGCTGTTCCAGAAGCGGTGCTTCCAGCGGATCGAGGAGCTGCGCGGGCGGGGGGTGACGCTGCTCTTTGTCAGCCACGACCAGGAGGCGGTGCGGAGCCTGACAGACCGTGCGGTGCTTCTGGAGGAAGGCAGGGTTCGCGCGTCTGGGTCGTCGGGTGAGGTGCTGCTGGAGTACCGGCGCCTGCTGCACGAGCAGGAAAAGCGGTACTTCGCGCACGCGCTGCGGGAAAGGGTGGAGCACACCGCGGTATCGTCGGCCCCGGGGTCGCACGCGGCAGCGCAGTCCTTTGGGGACCTGGACGCGGAGGTCGTGGGGGCGGTGGTGCTCAACGCGGCGGGCGAAGAAACGCGGTACTTTGCTCCCGGCGAGCAGGTGCGCATCCGCACTCGGGTGCGGTCGCGTATCGCGCAGGAAAGGCTCAATGTGTCGCTGCGCATACGCAACCGGCAAGGCGTGAAGATGTACTCCTGGGGCACACTGAACCAGGACATGGCGGGTTGGGCCGCGGGCACGCTGGCGGAAGGGGCGGCTTTCTGGGAGCGGCGGTTTGACGCGGGAGAGGAGTTCTGTGTGGAGTTCTCGTTCGACTGTGCGCTGGGGACGGACCTGTACGAGGTGCAGGCCTGCGTGACGCACGAGGAAGACCGGTCCATGAACGCGCAGCGGATGCTCCACTGGCGGGACGAGGCGGCGTTCTTCCACGTGGGCGTGCGGCGCGACGAATACTTCTTCGGCGGGGTGTGCGACCTCAGGATGAAAGCCCATGTCGTCGGCGAGTAGGCAACCACCACATCCACCGCGGTTTGTGCCGCCGGGATTCGAGTCCTACGAGCAGTGGCACGCGCAGATGGAGGCGCAGGACGCCGCGCAGCGTCAGCGGGCCGAGCACGCGGGGTTGCTCGCCGACACGATCCTTACCTGCTGCGGCGTGGGGAGCGTGCTGGAGGTGGGGTGCGGGGATGGTGCGCTGCTGAGGGCGTTGTCGCTGCGTGGGTGCGGCGTGCGCGGGGTGGATGCGTCGGCGCCCACTGTGGAAGAGGCGGCGAGGTGGCGGTTCCCGAGGGTGGAAGTGGGGGACGTCCGTTCGCTGAGCGAGGGAGAGGGCGAGGTCGATACGGTCGTCGCGATCGATGTGCTGCACCATCTGGAAGAGCACGAAGTCGCGGGCGCGATCGCGACGCTTGCGAGGGCTGCCAGGAAGAGTGTGTTCCTGCGGGTGTCCACGCTGCCGGTCGAGGAGAAGCCTAAGCACAAGACGTCGCGCCCGCGGGAGTGGTGGCAGCAGAAGTGCTTTGACGCGGGGCTGCGGACCCATGCCCGGGCGATGCTTGCGGCGGATTATGGGCATCTTGATTCGCAGATCGAGAGTGTGACGCTGGTGCTGGAAAAGCTGGGCGCGTCGGCGGCACGGGAGTGGCCGTTGTCGCGGCTCGCCGAAGAGAAGCAGCTGCACATGGACATGCTGCGCGAGCCCGGCCGGCGCGCCGATGCGCACGTGGCGCGGTACATGATCGCGGCGCAGCTGGTGCGGCCGGGCGACACGGTGCTGGATGTCGCGTGCGGGTTGGGGTATGGCGCGCACGTACTGGCGCAGAACAGCCGTGCGGCGAAGGTTGTGGGGGTCGACGTGGACGCGGGCAGCGTGGAGTATGCCGCCACTGCGTACGGGGGGCGGGCGGAGTTCCGGGTGGGCGATGCGCAGGACCTGTCGGCGATCGCCGATGCGAGCGTGGACCTCGTCGTGAGTTTCGAGACTTTGGAGCACCTCCCGGACCCTGAACGGGCGGTGCGTGAATTTGCCCGGGTGCTGACGCCCGGCGGGCGGCTGATTGCCAGCGTGCCCAACGACTGGACGGATGAGACGGGCAAGGACCCCAACCCGCACCACCTGCACGTGTACACGTGGGATGTGCTTTCAGAGCAGGTGCGAGGCGCCGGCCTTTTGTTTGAGCGTGTGCAGGCGCAGACGGCGGGCGGGGGCATGAAGCACCCGCACGCGGCGCGGACGGTGCGGGAGGTGAGGGCTTCCGAGTTGGGGTTCGTGCAGGAAGACCACGTGCCGGCCGAGTGGTGGCTGGTCACGGCGATGAAGGACCCGCTGGGAGCGAGCGGCTCGCACTATCGTGAGTCCGTGTTCCCTGTTGGTGGAGCGTTTGCGGGCAATGTCACGGCGTTTGCACGGGATTATGACAACCCGTGGCTCGTGAGGTCGATGGTGAGTATTGGTCAGCGGGCCACTGGGTCCCTGCTGTTTTCGATCGCGGCGCGTGCGGTGAATGAATGCCGGCCCGGGTCACCAGACATGGGCGCGGCGCTGTGTGTGCTGGGGTATCACTTTCTGGAATCGCCCCAGTGCTCGCCGAAAGGGGTCGCGGAGACGCGTGACCGTGTGCGGGCGTTTGACGCCGCGGCGGACGCGTCGCCTCACGCGCAGCGGTGGCGGTGCTCGTGCTGGTTTGTCGTGGGGCGTCTGCTCATGAGCATCGGGGATATGGAAGGGGCGCGTGAGTCGTTCGAGCGGTGCGTGGGCGTTGACGTGCTCTCGTTCAGCCCTCTGCTGGCGACCAAGACCGTGGAGGCGCGGTGGTGGCTGGGTGTGCTCGCGGCGCGGGGGGGCGACTTGGCGCAGGCGCGGGTGCACTGGCGGAGCGGGATGGAGGAGGCGCGGCGCGCAGCGGCGGCGGACTGGCGTGACGTAATAGGTGATCCGGAACGGCCGTTGGCGTTTGGGCTGCCGGAGCTGTCGCAGGTGCTGGACCAGGCCGCGCGGTGCGCCTGGGCGCTCGCCGCAGCCAGTCCATTTTCAGTTTGAACAATGTCGGTCGCCAAAATGCTTTCCATGGCCAGGGATATTCAAATCCCGGACCACCCGCTAAGGACCGGTTGCCGGGCGGGCGCCGATCGTGGCGATGGTTAACCATGTCTTAATTGCTTGTGCCGCTATCGCACCAGGGCGCGCATGGCGCGATCCAATCCTTCGAGCGTCAACGGATACATGCGGCCGGCGAGGCATTGGGAGACGATCTCGGTCGAATGCGAATAGCGCCACTGCGACTGTGGCACCGGGTTCAGCCAGGCCGTGTTCGAATAGGTGGCGGCGATCCGCGCCAGGGACGAGCAGCGCCGCAAGAACGAAGCGCGGGAGGAGCACCAGCGCAAGGCGCTCGGCCACGACGACAACGTGGGCGTCGCCAATCTGATCGGCTATTCCTACCGCAAGCTCGGCGACTACAAGCTGTCGCAAGTCTGGTACGAGCGCGCGCTGCAGGCCGAC
>CALLYM010000195.1 GCA_937858155.1 uncultured Phycisphaerales bacterium
GAGGACCCGATAGGAGGTGGGAGTGGCGGCGGGCCCTGAATTCAGGCCTTTGCGGCGTCAAACCGCTTCATATACTTGCTCGTGGCCGACTCCGTACACGTCAACTTCGGCAAGCCCATCCCGCTCTTCCCGCTGGAGTCGGTCGCGCTCCTGCCCCAGCAGGTCCTGCCCCTCCACGTCTTTGAGCCCCGCTACAAGCAGATGGTGGAGCAGGCTCTGGACGCCAACGGCCTCATCGCCATGGCTGTCTTTGAGGGCGAGCAGTGGAAGCAGGAGTACCACGGCAGGCCGCGCCTGCGGCCCGTCGTGTGCGTGGGCCACATCGTGCAGCACCAGAAACGCCCCGACGGCAAGTACGACGTGCTCCTCCAGGGCGTCTGCCGCGCACGCATCCTGAAGGAAGTCCCGCCCACCGAGGACCGCCTGTTCCGCGCGGCCTACCTCGAACCCTTCTCAGTGCCCGGCGAAGGAGGCGAGTTGTCGCTGGATGATTCAGGCGAGCGCCGCCTGCGCGACGCCCGCGCCCGCATCACCGAGATGCTGAGCGAAGGGCCGCTCAGCCGCCTCACCGTCGCCGAACCGATCCTGGAGTACCTGCGCAACGAGGAGATCCCCACCCACGCGATCCTGGAACTGGTGGCGTTCCCCCTCACGCAGGACCAGAAGGTCCGCTACCAACTCCTCGCCGAAGAAGACGCCGGCGAACGCGCCCAGATCATCCTCCGAGAACTGGGCTCGCTCGAACGCATCGTCCGCATGGCCGTGAGCCAGAAGCCCGAAGACTGGCCCAAGGGCCTGAGCTGGAATTAAGCGAATAGGCCGCACGCGGCGTATTCGTCCTATAAAAACGCCCAATGGACACTTGTTTTTTGCGCTTTGGAACCAACCGTAAGTTTGTGCGTCATAACTTAGCGAGGACCCGATGAATACCGTTGGGCACGCCTCAAGAGCGGGGGCCGCACGACACGACCCCCCGCTCCGTACGAAACAAGTCGGCGGATCAAGCCGCCGGTGATGAAGGAGATGCACATGAAGACCACCACCCGCCGTTCCCTCAAGACCCTCGCCCTCGCGTCGCTGGTGCTGGCCTCCACGGGGCTCACAGCCTGCAACAACGCACAGGAAGGCGGCCTCTCAGGCGCGGCCATCGGCGCGCTCGCGGGCATGGGCCTGGGCAGCCTGAGCGGCAACATGGGCAAGGGCGCCGCCGCCGGCGCCATCATCGGCGGCATCGGCGGCGCAGTCATGGGCGACCAGAACCGTCGCAGCGGCGGCGGTGGTGGCGGCTACGGCGGCGGCTACTGATCACACGCACGCCCCACCGCTGAACACCGACAGCAGCGAATCAATATCGCTCGTGTCCGGGAACAGCCCGTCGTTGTTGAAGTCGATGTCGCCGCATGACTCAGTCGGGCAGGTCCCGCCCGCGAACACCGCGAGGAAGTCGGTGACATCCTGCGTATCTGGGAAAAGTCCATCGTGATTGAAGTCAACACCGTCGCACGCTCCCGGCAGCGGGCGAATCCAGACTATCGCCTCTGTCAGCGAAGGCCCATTTGAAGCGTAACCGCTGACGTATAAGTTGGTGCCATCGGATGAGACACCCGTGGCGTAGCTAAAGACGAACGGGGCAGGTGCAAACTGATGCAGGTCGAGAAAGCTGGAGGCCGTGCTGTTCCAGAGCACCGCGTGTTCCGCACCGCCGACGCTCGCAAACCCCACCTGGTACCCCGCCCCCACGCCCATCGCGGTCGAGTAGGCCGAGCCGGCAGGATGGAGATTGACGAACGACGCCGCCGTACCCGTCCAGAGCGCCGCGCGTGACTCGCCCCCGATCGTGACGGATCCAACCTGCTGGCCGTTCTCAATCGCCAGCGCTTGCGACGAGACAAACCCGGCTGGGTGCAGGTTGACCCAGGACGCGGCCGTTCCGGACCACATGCCGGCCCGGCCTGCGCCCCCGATGGTCGCCGAACCGACCTGCACTCCATTATCCACGCCGTACGCCCGCGACTCGCTCGCGCCCGCGGGATGAAGGTTGACGAACGACGCCGCTGTGCCGGTCCAGAGAGCGGCGCGGGACAAACTCCCGGCTACCACAACTCCGACCTGCTGAGGCCCGTCAACGCTGTACGCCAACGACTGGGTGAATCCAGCCGGATGAAGGTCCACCCGCGATGCCGCCGTCCCGCTCCACACGCTGGCGTGGATCGCCACCGTCGGGAATCCCGCGTACCCAACCTGCATCCCCGCCGTGCAGCCCTGCACCACCGTCATGGTTGCCCCCGCGGGGCTGAGATCGGTCCACGACGCGGCGCTCCCGGTCCACACTCCGCCGTGCTGCACGCCCCCGAACGTCGCGTACCCGGCCTGCGTGGTGCCGACGGCCGCGTTGGCGAAGGATCGCTCCGCGTTCGCCGGGTGCAGCCGCACGCACGTCCACTGTGCGCTCGCCATCGCCGAGCAGATCGAAAGTGCTGCCGCCGCTGATATGCAGGTCATCATGATGTGCTCCCCGGGACGCCATGCAAGGTCCCTCCGGACACCAGCGACATCGAGGCGGCAAACCGGCCACGCCATCGCCCAATGCCCCCACGCACGCGAACGCTCGTGTGCAGAATAACTGTTCCAGCAGGGAATTTAGCCCCCAAACTCTCTCCGAACGTGAAAAACCCCCTTCACAATCCCCCGGTGTCCTCTTACTCTTGCCCCCCGGTGGTCCGCCCGTCCCCTGCAGTGTTTCGTTCGTGGCGGTAAGCCGGGTTTGGAGTTTTCCTACCCATGGCATCCGCACTCGACCGCCTCGATCTTTCCGCACACCGCACGCTGAAGAACCTCTCGTCGGCCGAACTGGTCGAGCGCGCCATCGCCGCGGGCGAGGGCACGCTCGCCAGCAACGGCGCGCTGGTCTGCCTGACGGGCGACCGCACCGGGCGCAGCCCGAAGGACAAGCACCTGGAGGACACGCCGAAGATCCACGACAAGATCTGGTGGGGCAAGGTGAACACCGCCATCACCCCCGCGCAGTTTGATCAGGCGCTTGAGATCGCGGTGAATTACCTGAACCAGCGTCCGAAGGTGTACGTGTTCGAGGGGTACGCCGGCGCGGACCAGAAGTACCGCCTGGGCGTGCAGGTGGTGACCGAGCAGGCGTGGCACTCGCTGTTCGCGAGCACGCTGTTCATCAAGCAGGGCAGCAAGGCCGCCGGCACGCCGGTGGCGTTCAAGAAGGATTGGACGATCATCAACGCTGGCCGCATGCGCCTCAGCCCCGAGCAGCAGGCGAAGATGGGCTACAAGGCGCCCGTGCTCATCGCGCAGAGCCTGGAGAAGAAGACGGTCGTCATCATCGGCACCGAGTACGCCGGTGAAATGAAGAAGAGCATCTTCTACGCCATGAACTTCGACATGCCCGAGGTGGGCGTGTTCCCCATGCACTGCTCCTGCAATGTGGACAGGAAGAACCACGACAACCCGGCGCTGTTCTTTGGCTTGTCGGGCACGGGCAAGACAACCCTCTCGGCCGACCCCAACCGTGCGCTCATCGGCGACGACGAGCACGGCTGGAGCGACAACGGCGTGTTCAACTTCGAGGGCGGCTGCTACGCCAAGTGCATCAAACTCTCGAAGGAAGGCGAGCCGGAAATCTGGAACGCCATCCGCTTCGGCAGCGTGCTTGAGAACACGCCCATCGACCCCGCGACGCGCGTGCCCGACTACGACACGGCGAAGTTCACCGAGAACACACGCGTGACGTACCCCGTCGACTTCATCGACGGCGCGGTCATCCCCAGCGTGTGCGGGCATCCCAAGAACGTCGTGTTCCTCACCGCCGACGCGTTCGGCGTCATGCCGCCCGTCAGCAAACTCACGAGCGAGCAGGCGATGTACTACTTCATGAACGGTTACACCGCCAAGCTCGCGGGCACCGAGGCGGGCGTGACGGAGCCCCAGCCCAACTTCTCGCCCTGCTTTGGCGGCGTGTTCCTGCCGCGCCCTCCGATCACCTACGCCCAGCAACTGGCCGCGAAGGTCAAGCAGCACGGCGCCAACGTGTGGCTCCTGAACACCGGCTGGACCGGCGGCCCGTACGGCACCGGCAAGCGCTTCAGCCTCAAGTACACCCGCGCGTTCGTCACCGCGATCCTCGATGGCTCACTCGCGAAGGCCGAGTACCACCAGGACCCCGTCTTCGGTCTGCACATCCCCAAGAACGTGCCGGGCGTGCCGAGCGAAGTCCTCATGCCGCGCAACACCTGGGCCGACGGCAACGCGTACGACACGCAGGCGAAGAAACTCGCCAAGGGCTTCCGCGACAACGACAAGACCTTCGACATGCCCGACGCCGTGCGCGCGGCGGGGCCGAGGGTGTGAGAGCAAAGCACCCCTCCTCGCGAACGCAGATCGACGAGACATGTCGAACAACAATCGCCAACTGATCGAGAAGTATTCTGAATGTGCGCAGTTTTACGACGGCAAGGCCGCCGGGTACTTCGTGTGTCCTACGTGTTTGCGGGGATGGCCTCTGTCCGATGCGAACAGTGATCCACATCTGGTCACAAGAGGCCATGTCGTTCCCAAAGCACTTGGTGGTAGAGAGTATGTGCTTGAGTGCCGCGATTGTAACTCCAAACTGGGCACGAAATTCGACTCGGCGCTCGTTGTTCACCACAAGCGACTGGGGTTTCGTGCTGGGTCTCACGCCTTTCCAGCTACGCTGAGAGTGAATGGTCGAGGAATGCCAGTGGAATGGACGAAGACAGGAGACTCCAACACTCTGAAAGTGCCGGACAAGATCGCAAGAGAGTTCGTGATTGACGCTTTCCTTCGAGGCGGTGACATTAAGAACACATCAATGACGCTCTCAATTACACATCCAACCGAGCGCAGGGTTCGCCTGGGGTCATTGCACACTGCACACTTGGCGGCTTTCCGGTGTTTTGGTTACGAGTACGCACTCTCTACTAGCGGACAGAACGTATCACGAATTCTGCAAACAGGCGATTTTGGAGATGGAGTTGAGTCATTCTCTTTTCGGATGCCATTGGTGGAGGACCGAGATTGCCCCGTCGGAGAGGTTTTCATCGTGTACAAACCGTCGAGATGGTCATGCTACGGGGTGTTTACCGCACGTCACGCTCAAACAGTCGAATTCACTGTCCTGCCATGTCTTCGCAAGGGCGGACTTCCTGCTCCCGTGCGGGACGCGTTGAACTCCGATAGCTCAAAGACCACATGTTTGTTTTTGGAAAGCAATTCCCACTTTGCTGAGCGTGAGTGGAGCTTGACACCTTGGCTAGCGCATTATCTGCTCGCGTGTGCGGACGAACGACGTAACGCCAGCCAGTAATCGTTCATGTGCGGGCAGGGTGACGCAGCTTCCCGCCATTTAGCAGCGATCAGGCTCGCGCCTGAGCCTCGATGAATCGGGTCACGGGATCACCTTGATCACCTTCACCGCCGCATACAGCCCCGCGACATCCTCCCTCGCCAACACCCGCGGCGGGTAGGCGTTGTTGAGTGGCTGGAGGCGAATCATGTCGCGCCCGTGCTTGTCCTTCTCGAAGTAGACGCGTTTGAACGTGGTCGCCTGGTCGGGCTCGATGCGCGCGAAGCAGTCCATGCCGCTCGCGAGCGGACGCAAGGGGCTGAAGATCACGATGTCACCCTCGGCGTACGTGGGCATCATCGAATCGCCCACGACGCGTGCGGCGAAGGCGTCGGGGTCCTCGATGTCGGGGCAGCGCACGTACTCGTCCGCGCAGCGCGCGGGGTAGCCCAGGTCCGTGAACTCCGTCGGGTAGCCCGCCGCCACTTTGTTGATGAGGGGTACTTCCAGCGGCAGCACGTAGGGCGCGGCGTTGGTGTGGGAGATGTTGCCGGCGTGGGGCGCGAGCTGCTCGACGAGGCGGCGGAGCTCGCCCGACTGGTACGCGTGGTCGAGCGTGTGTTTCGCGTTGTCGTCTTTGGCGGAGTGGCGCGCGAGGAGCTCGGCGAGGCGCCGGCCCGCCTGCTGGGCGGCGCGGAGGTCTTGCACATCGCGCTGCACGCCCTCGCCGCCTGCCTCGAGGCTGCGCTGCCAGCGTCCCAGGTCCACGAGTGACTGCGCGGGGAGTGCGAGCGCGCTCTCCAGGCGGGCGAGCACGTCGTCGGAGGGCGTGCTTCGGTGGCGGTTCTCGATGGCCGAGAGGTAGCTCTTGGCGCAGCCGACGCGGTCGGCGACGGCCTGGAGTGAGAGGCCCAGTTCAGCGCGGCGTTCCCGCACGATGTCGGTGACATTGCGCCCGCGCGGCGGGAGCGGTGCCGGGTGTTGATTGGGAAGGTTGGGGTTGTTCATGGTGGGCTGGTCATGGGCTGGGGGCCGGTTGCTGTGTGCGGAATGGGTGCCCGTTCCAATATCCTATCAAAAACCTGACATCGATGTACCGCGTTTGTGCGATGTTTTGGTGTTATACCAAACAAAAACCGTTTTTGTGGTCAACACGATGGTGTACAGTGGTATATTGAGTTCACAGAACAGTGAACAGTAGCCGCAGTTGTGGCTGCGGAAAAGTCCCGGGAGAGGCGGTATTTCACAGGCAGAAAGGGGTGCGAGATGGAGATGGGCGTTCAAACGGTCGTGGGACAGGTGGGGGTGTTCACTGCGCAAGTACCTGAGAATGCAGGGGTTGATCTCCGGAAACGCAGGAAAGAGCAGGTCGAGATGGTCCTGTCGCGGGTTGAGTATCTGCGTGCAGACGAGCGGTCGCTCCTGCTGGCGGTTCTTCAGAACGGACAGACCGCCGCACAGGTCGCGCTGCTGACCAGGGAGAAAGTCCGGATCGTCCGGCGGCGGGTGCGTTTGCTGACAGGGCGGGTGCTCTCGGCGGAGTTCATGCACGTGGTGCGCCGGCGGCAGCGGTGGTCGCGCGTACGTCAGCAGGTGGGGCAGATGTGCTTTGTGGAAGGCAAGTCGCTGCGGGAGGTCGCCCGGGTGATGTCGCTGAGCATGTACAGCGTGCGGCGGCACTGTGAGTGGATCCGCGCGGGCGCGGCGGAGGCGAGTTTGGAGCGCGAGCACAAGCTGAGCGCGTAGCGGAGAGTGCAGAGCGCTGGGCGGTTCAGTGTGTCGAGGGAATGTTTTCGCAGGGGGTCGATCATGGCGTGTTCACGGCCGCGGCTTGTCCGCATTCTGAGAGTGTCTCACCCGCCCAGTGCGCGCCTGCTGGAGGTGATGGCGGCGCTGGGGATGGGCGTGGAGCATGTGGGTTCGCGGGTGAAGGGGGTTGCGTTGCGGTCTTTGGCGCGGCGCGCGCTGATGCCGGGGTCGGTGGCGCTCATCTCCGGCCCGAGCGGGGGAGGGAAGAGCACGCTGCTGCGGGGCGTGCATGCGCGGCTGGTCGCGGGTGGAGTGCGGGTGGAGGTGGTGGAGCCGCGTGCGTGCGGGCCTGGTGCGGGGAGCCTGTTGGATGCGTTGGGGGATGATGGGACGCATGCGGCGCGGTGCCTGAGCGCGGCGGGGTTGGCGGACGCGACGGTGTGGGTGCGCGCACCGGACGAACTTTCAGAAGGAGAGCGGGCGCGGTTCGCGGTCGCGAGGGCGTGGGCGGGGTTGACGTCGGGCACGCGCGGGGAGCATGCGGGCGTGCTGCTGTGGGATGAGTGCGCGAGCGTGCTGGACCGCACGACAGCGCGGAGCGTGTGCGTGTCGCTGGCAAGGCTGGTGCGGCGCGGGCGCGTCTCCGTGGTGTGCGCGACGGCGCACGACGACGTCGTGGATTGGCTCACGCCTGATGTGCGGGTGTGGTGCGGCCTGGGAGAAGCGGCACGGGTGGTGGGGCGGACGAGGGACACAGAAGACAAGCAATGAAGGGGGGTGGGGCATGGGCAAGAGGGTGCAGGGCGTCGTCCTGAAGACGCTTCGCGGGAGGGCGGCGAGGGAGGCCCTCGTGGGGCTTTCGCGGTTCCATTACCGCGCGGGGGAGCCCGCGTCGGTCTCGCGGGTGCTGGCGGCGGTGGACCGGGCGGGGAGCGTGGTGGGGGTCTTGTGCGTGTCGTTCCCGGCGCTCAATGCGTCGTGGCGCGGAGCGGCATGGCCCGGGTTGTTTGACGGGGCGCGGTGCCCGCGCGGGCGTGCGGCGGTGCTGAATGCGCAGGTGCGGACGATCTCGCGCGTCATCATCGACCCGCGGTGGCGGGGCGTGGGGCTGGCGTCGGCGCTGGTGCGGGCGTACCTGGAAAAGCCGGAGACCGCGCGGACGGAGGCGGTCGCGTCGATGGGACGGCTGTGCCCGCTGTTCGAGTCGGCGGGGATGCGGCGTGTGGACGTGGCGCCGTCGGCGCGGGACGCGCGGTTTACGCAGGTGCTGGATCGCGTGGGGGTGCGCGCGTCTGCGCTGGTGGAGGTGTCCGCGGCGAGGGGAGCGATACGGCGTCATGGGGCAGTCGCGCGCGGAGTGGCGGCGTGGGCGCGTGAGAGCAGGGCGACGCGCAGGCACCTTCTGGAGGGTCGGGAGCGGCTGATAGACCTAGGCATACTCGCAGCGCAGAGGGCGTGCGGGCGCGGGCGGAGCGTGTATGTGTCGCCGTGAAGGTTTGCGAAAGACACAGGAAACTTCGGAAGAGTTCGAGCGGGCGGGAGGAAGGAGTGAGTCCACACAGAACTGGAGGGGGACATGGAACACGAGAAGCGTGCGGGGGATGGGGCGGAACTGGGATGTAGCGCGCGGGGCGAGATGGATAGTGGCTCGCCGCCGAGGACCGCGGGTGAGTTGCACGCGTGGCTGCGTGCGCAGCTAGGGCTCACGGTGCCGCGTGTGCCGATCATCGAGGGGCATGCGGCGCCGTTTGCGTACCTGGTGCACACGTTCTTTGAGGGGCGGGGCGGGCTTGGGGAACCGCTGGCGGAGGGCCGGGCGCCACAGGGCGCTGCGCCCGATTGTGTCGTGTGGGCGAACCGGGGCGGGGGCAAGACATTCCTGGGGGCGGTGGCGACGCTGCTGGACCTTGTCTTTAAGCCGGGGATTGAGGTGCGGATCCTGGGCGGGAGCATGGAGCAGAGCAAGAGGATGCACGCGCACCTCCGGCGGCTGTTTGACTTGCGGCTGCGGCCTGCGCTGGCGGCGTTGGTCGATGGGCGCATCACCGACACGCGGCTGCGGCTGCACAACGGCAGCGTGGTGGAGCTGCTGTCGCAGAGCCAGACGAGCGTGCGCGGCACGCGGGTGCAGAAGCTGCGGTGTGACGAGGTGGACCTGTTCACGCGGGACGTGTGGGAGGCGGCGCAGCTCACGACGCGCAGCGCCCGCTGCGGCGCGTGGGATGTGCGGGGGAGCGTGGAGTGCCTCTCCACCATGCACCTGACGCACGGGGTGATGCACGACCTGCTGGAGGAGTGCCGGGCGGGCAACCGCACGCTGTTTCGTTGGGGCGTGGTGGACACGCTGGAGCGCTGCGGGGGTGAGCACCGCTGCGAGGGGGCGGCGGGCGGGCGGGCCTGCGTGCTCTTGCCAGAGTGCGCGGGCAGGGCCAAACAGCGCGACCCGGGAGATGCGGGGCACATCAGCGTGAGCGACGCGGCTGCGCTCAAGCGCCGCGTCTCAAAGGCCACGTGGGACGCGGAGATGCTGTGCAACCGCCCGAAGCGGTCGGACGCGGTGCTGCCGGAGTTTGACCGCGCGAAGCACGTGGTGGAGGTGCTGCCGTTTGAGGTGGATGCGCCGCGAGTTGGCGGGCATGACGGAATGTGCGGTCGAACGGAAGGCGGCGAGCAGGCCCATCACCCGCTGACGTGGCTGGCGGGGATGGACTTTGGCTGGCGCTCGCCGACGGTGGTGCTGTGGGCGGCGCTGGACGCCGCGGGCACGCTGTTCATCGTGGACGAACGGTGCGAGCGCGGGGTGATGCTGGAGGAGCACATCGCGGCGATCAAGCGCGGGCTCAAGCGGAATGAGGGCGAGGACCCCGGTGCGCGGGCTGTGGACGTGGAGAGCGATCCGCGTCCGAGGGAGGGATGGCCCGCTGCGGCGTGGATCGGCGTGGACCCCGCTGGCGAGAACGCCCACGAGCAGACGGGGATGAGCAATATCGAGGCGATGCGTGGTGCGGGGCTGGTGGTGAAGTCACGCCGTATGTTCGTGCGGGATGGGCTCAATCTCATCCGGGCGAGGCTGGCGCCGGCGGATGGCTCGGCACCGCGGCTGGTGGTGCACGCGCGGTGCCGCACGCTGATCGAGAGCCTGGAGCGGTACCACTTCCCGGTGGACGACCTTCAGAGCGAGAAGCCGGTGAAGCGCGATGGGTTTGACCACGCGGTGGACGCGCTGAAGTACCTGCTGCAGAACCTGGACAAGCCGTACCGGACGGTGTTGAGGAGGTACGTGTGATGGGAATCGGGTGGGGGTGTGTTCAGTGGACCCTGCACGGTCGGGTGCCTGCGTCCGGGTGCAGTCTGGGCGATGTTCTCGGGCTGGGGGGCGTATCGGCCATTCTTTGGCCAATTTCGTTGCTCTGTCCGCATGGAGGGGTAGGCTATCGGTGCGCGCAGCACCCGAGTCGGCCTGCCGGAGGACAACTGATGCCCCGTTCCACCATCGTGATAACTTCGTTCGCACTGTCGGCCTTCGCGGCGTTGCCGGCCTTTGCCAACGCGACGAACCAGGCGCGGGTCTCGATCAACCCGAGCTTCAGCGGTGGGGGCGGGCCCATCGACCTGATCGACCAGCACACGGGGGCGTGCGACGAGTCGGGGGCGACGACGGGCGGCGCGAGCTCAAGCGGGCACGGGACGGCGCACACGGAGTATGGGTTCATCCGGCTGACGGGGGACGCGGCGGGGTCGATCGGCACGCAGAGCAGCGGGCACTTCCAGGACGGCATTGTGATCACGAAGGTGGGCGTGCCGATGAACACGGCGGGGACGCTGACGTTCACGGTGCGCGTGGATGGCAGCTTGTCGTCGGGGGCGGGGGCGTCGGCGTCGACGTGGCAGCTGCGGGCGGACGTGGGGGACGGGGTGTTCGACATAGGGAAGGACGGGCGGTTCAACGGACCGGGGATCTTCCCGTCGGGCTACCAGGGCGACCCGTTCGGGACGTACAGCGCGACGGTGTCGTTCCTGTATGGGCAGCCGCTGCAGTTGCACGTGCAGTTCAGCGGGACGGCGGGCGCGGGGTATGACAGCAACGGCGCGGGGAGCGCGGCGTTCGGAAGTCCCTTGACGTGCACGTGGCTGGGCATCAGCAATGTGCTGGTGAATGGTCAGCCCGCGGGGACGGTGACGATCGCGTCGGAGAGCGGGACCAACTGGGGGAGCGACCTGACGCCCGTGACGTGCGACTCGATCGACTTCAACGGTGATGGCTTGTTCCCCGACACGCAGGACATCGACGACTTCCTGAGCGTGTTCAGCGGGGGCCCTTGCAGCACGGGGACGTGCGGGGACATTGACTTCAACAACGACGGGCTGTTTCCGGACACCAGTGACATTGACAGCCTGCTCAGCGTGTTCTCAGGAGGGGCGTGCGTGTAGGCTGTTCGAGAGAAAGGTCACAGGATGAGCTGGAACGCGTGCAACGGGTGGGTGCGGCAGGGGCACCGGTGGGTGTCGGTGGCGTTTACGCTCACGGTAATCGCGAACTTCGTGGGGTTGGCGATCAACAAGGGGCAGCAGGGACCGGCCTGGTTGACGTACGCGCCGCTGCTCCCGCTGGCGCTGTTGCTGCTGAGCGGGCTGTACCTGTTTGTGCTGCCATACCTGGTAAAGAGGCGAAGTTAAGGCGCGCCTGGGCCGGCGGCGTCCTTGCGTCCAATCGTCCAGAAGAGGATGCAGCCCAGGAGCGGCAGGAACCAGCAGACCAGGAGCCACATGATCTTCTTGTTGGTGTCCATCACGCGGTTGGACAGGATCTGGATGAGCGTGACGAGGAAGAAGACCACCTGACCGAGCGCCACGGACACGAGGCAGCACGGGATGAGCATGAACATGCCTGCGAGGACTCCGGCGACGGGTTCTGGGCCGCTGTGCATGGGACGGGCCTTTCTGCCGGTGGACGCACGGCGATGGGCGCGATAGACGCCCGCCTGTTCTTCGCCGAACGCCGTGGGCGGTTTCAGATTGCCGGATCGGACGCGTCAGGACAGGGCGAGCTGGCAGAACATGCGGACACCGATGGGCAGTGCGTCGTCGTTAAAGTCAAAGTCGGGCTGGTGAAGGGTGGGGAAGGTCGCTGCGCCGCGGGGCTTGAGGCCGAGCAGGAAGAAGCATGCCGGCACATGGTGGCCGTAGTAGGAGAAGTCCTCGCCGCCCATGGTGGGTTGCTCGACAGTCTCGGTGCTGGCTTCGCCCACGCAGGCGCGGGCGACGTCAAAGAAGAGGGCGGTGGCGCCGGGGTCGTTGGCGGTGACGGGGTAGCCCGGGCGCCAGTCGATGTGGGCCGTGCAGCCCATGGCCTGCGCGGTGGCTTCAACGATGGCGAAGAAGCGATCCTTGGCGAGCCTGCGTGTTTCGGGCAGGAGCGTGCGGATGGTGCCGACAAACGTGCAGGTTTCGGGGATGATGTTGTCCGCTGTGCCTGCCTTGATGATGCCGACAGTGACGACGCAGGAATCGAGCGGGCTGACGTTTCGGCTGGCGATGGTCTGCAGGGCGGTGATCATCTGGGCGCTGGCGACGATGGGATCGTTGCCGAAGTGCGGGTATGCGCCGTGGCTCTGGGTGCCCTTGACGGTCACTTCGAAGTCGTCCGTGGCGGCGAGGAGCGGGCCGACCTTGCTGGCGACGCGGCCGACCTCGACGGTGGGCCAGCCGTGCAGGCCGAAGATCATTTTCGCGGGGGCTCCGATGCCGCCTTTGCCTTCGCCGCCGAGCGCGCCTTCCTTGCACATGAGGTCGCCGCCGCCGCCGCCTTCTTCGGCGGGTTGGAAGACAAAGAGCACGGGGCGCGGGCGTTCGAGCTTGGAGAGGACCATGGCCGCGCCCAGGAGCATGGTGGTGTGCCCGTCGTGCCCGCAGGCGTGCATGACGCCGTCGGTCTTGGAGGCGTACGCACGCCCGGTGCGTTCCAGGATGGGGAGTGCGTCCATGTCGGCGCGGAGGGCTATCGCGCCTCGAGATTCGTGGGCGGGGTTGGTCGCGGGCAGGTAGCCCAGGACGCCCGTTCCCTTGGCCAGGCCGGCTTTGACCTTTGCGCCGCAGGCGGCTAATTCGCGCTGCACCACGGTGCTTGTGTACTTCTCCTCGAAGCAGAGCTCGGGGTGCTGGTGGAGGTCGTGGCGGATGGCGCGAAGCTTGGGCAGGGCGGCGTCGACCGCGCGGGTGACGTCGGCGCGGGGGGAGGGGTGTGCGTGCTGGGGCTTCATTTCGAGGTGTGTGGCGGGCTGCGTCGTGGCGCTTGCGGTCATGCTTCAAGCGTAGAAGGCCCGGCCCCCGGAAATCCTTTGCCGTGCCCGGCTCGCCGTCCGCATGGAGGGAGTTGGGCGAAAGGAGCGTGTTATGAGGACCACTTGTATCGGCGTCATCACGGGGATGTGCGGCCTTGGGTTGGGGGCCGCGGGTTCGGTCTCTCAGGCCACGACCGCGGCGCCCGGCGGCTTTGCGCAGGCGGCGGCGTACCCGTCAACGTCGGGTTGCACCGGGAGCATGCTCCCCGGCGACGACATGGCCTTGTGCGGTGGGTGGGCGGACTTCCACGAGCAGGTGTTCACGGGCAACGGCACGGCGTCCGCGTCGGCGGCGAACAACGCACCGGGCTCGTCGGGCCCGCTCAGCCAGTCCATCTCCGGTGGGGCGGGGATGGGCTTTGTCCGTGCCCAAGGGTCCAACGCCTACACAGACTACGCGTGGTTCGCGAACGCGGTCCTCAACGGCGGCTGGAACGAATCGTTCACGATCAGCCACCCGTCGCTCAACGGGCAGACCGGCTACTTCGTGTTCCAGCTTCGCGCGCGCGGCCAGATGCACACACAGGGGCTCACCGGTTCCGCGCTGATCGAGGTCACGCCTTACAAGGATCACCTGCCGCTCATGGGGAACGCGTACTTTGACCGGGGCGGCTCGGACGTGGTCGGGACGTCGTACCAGTACGGGCGGTGGGGCCTTGCGTCGTACGGGCTGCCCGACAACCGCACGGTGGATTCGTTCGTGACGATGTCCGTGCCGATCACGTTCGGCACGCCCTTCACCCTGGGTGTGTATGTGCACGCCATCGCCGCGCAGCGGAGCAGCGGCGGGTTCAACGATCCGAGCAGCGACTGGCTCGACTTCTCGTCGCACGGCGTGGAGTGGGCGGGGATCACCGCGGTCCGCAACGAGGGTGGCGCGGTAGTCTCCGGCGTCACCATCGTTTCGGGGAGCGGCATGGATTGGAATCCGGCGGTGGGGGCGTGCGATTCCATCGACTTCAACGGGGACGGGTTGTTCCCCGACACCCAGGACATTGACGACTTTCTCACGGTGTTCAGCGGGGGCGCGTGCAGCACGGGGACGTGCGGGGACGTCGACTTCAACAACGATGGGCTGTTCCCCGACACCAGCGACATCGACAGCCTGCTGAGCGTGTTCAGCGGCGGGGCCTGCACGTAAGCGGTCTTTTTTAGCCTGCGGCGGCTCGCGCGTCGCATAGAGCGGTACAGGAGCACATCCATGAGGACTACGTACGGATTGGTCTTGGGCTTGGTGGGGATGGCGGCGGCGGCACGGGGCTCGATTTCCCAGGCGACGTCGCCCAACCCGGGAGGGTTCATCCAGGCCGGCGCGTACGCGTCGAGCATACCGGGCATCATTCCTGGCGCGGACATGAGCCCGGCGGCCTCGGCGGACTTTGAGGAACATTCGTTCACGAACCCCGGGTCCACGGCGGCGGACGCGGCGTACTCGGGCGGTCAGGTGAGCAATTCCTCGTCGGGCACGGCGGGGATGGGGTATCTGCGGATGCACGCGTTCAACTCCGGGCCCAACAGCACGTCCTTCTCCGGGGGCGAGGTGAACGGGTGCTGGAAGGACACGTTCACGGTGAGCAATCCCGGGCTCAACGGGCAGGCGGGGTACATGGTGTTCCAGGTGCGGGGGCGCGGTACGCTCTCCGCAAACGGGTTTGCGGGCTTGGCGGGCATCCACACCACCGGGTACAAGAACAACCAGGAGCTCATGCTGAACGCGCTGTTCAACCGGGGGAACTCGGACGCGATCAGCACGGACCGCCAGCGGGCCCAGTGGGGGGCGGCGTCGGCGCCCAACGTGACCCGCACGGTGGACGGTGTCGTGACGATGGCGGTGCCGATCACGTTCGGCACGCCCTTCTCGCTGAGCGTGTGCGCGATGGCCCAGGCCGGGCAGCGGAGCCAGAGCGGCGTGACCGGTCTGAGCAACGGCACGGTCGACTTCACGGGGCAGGGCATTACATGGAACGGGATCGTGAGCATCACCAACAGCGCGATGACGCCGGTGACGGGGTCCTCGATCATCAGCGGGAGCGGCATCGACTGGGGCGCGCCCGTGCTTACGTGCGACTCGATCGACTTCAACGGCGACGGCCTGTACCCGGACACGGCGGACGTCGACGACTTCCTCAGCGTGTTTTCCGGCGGCCCCTGCAGCACCGGGACATGCGGGGATATCGACTTCAACAACGATGGGCTCTTCCCGGATACCAGCGACATCGACTCGCTCTTGAACGTCTTTTCGGGCGGCGCGTGCCTGTAGGGGTGCGGTCTTTGGACGGGCCGGGGGTGGCACCGGGCCTCGGTACGGCGTTTGGTGGCGCGGGTTCCACGGGCCTATTTACGCGTGCCGGGGCACGGAGCGCTGCGGGGGCTTCCTGGGCCGCCCCGGTCTGGAAAATTGATTGTCCCCAGGCCCTGCCTGGTACGCTTTCATCTGCATGAGCACTCCGCTTTCGTCTCTTCCAAGCCGGCGTTGGGTCCTGGGCGTTCTGTCCTCGGCCGCGTTCGCGGCACAGGGTCTGGGCCAAGCGACCATGGTGGGGCCCGTTCCCTACCTGTGTGCTTCGGACAGCCCGTTTGCCAACCAGACGTACACGTACTTCTACCTTGAGAACTGCGAGGACCACCTCTTCAATGTGCCCGGGGTGACGGCCAGCAACGGCGGGATCACCAGCGTCGTGTTCGGGCCTTCCATCCACGATTCGGTAGATTGTGACGACGGCGTGGTGGACGGGTCCGGGTTGATGGGCGACTCGTTCTTTTCTCAAAGTCCCAGCATCACGTTCACGTTCAACGCGGCGGTCCTGGGGTCGCTTCCCACTCGGGTGGGGATCGTCTGGACGGATGGTGGCGCCAACTCCGCGGTGACGTTCAGGGCGCGTGACGGTGCGGGCACGCTGCTGGGCACTATCGCGGCGACGCACGGGGACTCGTCGAACAACGGCACGACCGCCGAGGACAGGTTTCACGGCGCGATTTTCGCGGGCGGTATCGGGAGCATCACCATCAGCAACACCAGCGGGGGGATCGAGGTCGATCACCTGCAGTACGCCGGCGAGGCGACGCAAGCGTGCGACGCCATCGACTTCAACGGCGACGGGTTGTTCCCCGATACGGCGGATATTGATGACTTCCTGAGCGTGTTCAGCGGCGGGCCTTGCAGCACGGGGACGTGCGGGGACATCGACTTCAACAACGACGGGTTGTTCCCGGATACCGCGGACATCGACAGCCTGCTGAGCGTGTTCAGCGGCGGGGCGTGCTTGTAGTGGTGTCCGCTCTCGGCGGCATGGCCTTGGTGGAGGACTCAACAGTGTTCGGACGCGCCAAAGGCACACACCGCGGGTTGGATGGCAGGCGTGCGGCGAAGCTCATTCCGTGGCGGCGCGGGGTGCCGGCCTTCTGCCTCTTGACTGTGTGCGCTGGCGCTGCGCACGCGCAGCCCTTGTCGAATGCCGGCTTTGAGTCCGGATCGGTGCTCTGCGAAGTCGTCGAGCAGTTTGGTGTGTGGGGGTTCGACGGGGGCGCTGTCGTCGGGCCGGCCCAGGGGATCTCGCCGCTGGAGGGCGCGTTGATGCTGCGCCTTCAGGAAACTGCCCCGTGCTGCGGACGAAGCGGCGCCGCGGCCGGGACGGGCGCGGACTGTGCCCAGGTCGTGAGCCTTGCGCAGTCGCAGGCTTCGATCCAGGCGGGGCATGCGAGGGCGGACTTCTCCGCGGCGTTCAACCGTGTGGCCGGGAACGCGCAGACGGACACCCAGTTTTCCGTGATCATCCGCGCGTTCGACCGGCCCAACCTTGCCGGCTTCCGCACGGGGTGCAACAGCGCGGCCGCCCCGATCGCATCGGCGTCCGCCAGCCTGATCACCGACGCGGACCCTGCGACATGGGAGCGGGCGCAGGTGTCGCTCGAGCTGCCCGCGACGACGACGTTCGTGCTCGTGTACGTGTCCGCCGTGGAGAACGTGACCAACGGCGTGGTATACGGGTCGGAGTTTGATGGTCACTTCGCCGACGATGCCAGGCTGGTCATCGGCGTGGTGTGTGATTCCATTGACTTCAACGGCGACGGGCTGTTCCCCGACACGGCGGATATCGACGACTTCCTGAGCGTGTTCAGCGGGGGGCCGTGCAGCACGGGGAACTGCGGGGACATCGACTTCAACAACGACGGGCTTTTCCCGGACACGGGCGACATCGACAGCCTGCTGAGTGTGTTCTCAGGCGGCGGGTGTGCCTAGGAGTGTTCGGGGCGGGTGGGAACGCGAGGGTGTGGCCGCTGATTTGGGCTTGGAGGTTGTGCGTTCTGCGGTATGATGGCGCAAGGAGGGTGCGATGCAACCACGAAGTGAATGGTCGGCCTTACGTCCGCTCGCACTGCCTGTCCTGTGCACGCTGAGCGTGATGACGGCGTCGGCACGGGGACAGTCGAGCGTGATCGTGAACGGGGACTTTGGGGCGGGGAACTCGGGGTTCGCGTCCGACTATTCGTACTCCGGGAGCGGTAACTGCTGCGAGGGCCAGTACACGGTGCGCGGCAACGGTTCCACGTTCAATGGTTCCTTTGTCAACCCGCCTCCCTCCGCTCCGGGGAGCACGCAGATGATGGTTGTGAACGGGTCCACCGTTCCAAACCAGCGCATCTGGTACCAGACGGTGGGGGTTGAGGGCGGGCGGACCTACGACCTTTTTCTGCGCGGGTGCACGGCCGTTGCCGGCGGTCCGGCGGTGCTGCAGTGGCAGGTGGACGGCGCGCTCATCGGCCAGAGCGGCACGCTGCCGACAACGACGGGTCAATGGGTGAACGTGCTCGCCCAGTGGTCGGCGCCGGCGGGCACGACATCGATCACGCTCGCGGTCCGCAACTTGAACACCGCGACGTTTCCCAACGACTTCTATCTTGACGGGCTGTCGATGATCGTTCGCGCTGAGTGCGACGCGGTTGACTTCAACGGCGACGGTTTGTTCCCGGACACTCAGGACATCGCTGACTTCCTGACGGTGTTCGGCGGCGGGGCTTGTCCGACGGGTGCGTGTGGGGACATCGACTTCAACAACGACGGGTTGTTTCCGGACACGGATGATGTCGGGTCGCTGCTGCGTGTGTTTGCGGGTGGGGCGTGCGTGTAGCGCGGGGATTTGCGTTGACAGGGGGGCCTGTCGCGGTACATTGAGTGCCGTTGGTCTGCTATGAGGTAGGTTCGCTGATGGAAAGGACACTGATGCTGCCCCCGCGTTTCACATCCGCGCTGGTCGTTGTCTGCTGGATTGCTGCGTTGCTTCCTTCGCGTGTGCTGGCGCAGCCGGCGTCGGTGTCGCTTGCGAGCCGCGCGTATGTGCACGCCGCGGCGAGTTCGGAGTTTTCGAACCAGCAGTTCAGCACGTCCATCTGGTTCCGGCCCACGGGCGCGGGTGAGAACGGCGGGGGA
>CALLYM010000196.1 GCA_937858155.1 uncultured Phycisphaerales bacterium
CTTTGACCATCTCCCACTCTGACCACTTTCTCAGGAGCTTCCCATGTCCGCCGCACCCACACGTCAGCCCGCGCTCGACACCCCCGCCGAAGTCCGCGCCCAGTGCGAAGCCTTCCGCACGAACTTCATGAAGCTCAAGGCCGAGATCGGCAAAGTGGTCGTGGGCCACTCCCAGGTGGTGGAGGGCACGCTCATGGCCCTCTTCGCCGGCGGCAACGTCCTGCTGGAAGGCGTGCCCGGCCTGGGCAAGACGCTCCTAGTTCGCACGCTTGCGCAGTCCCTCACACTGCCCTTCAGCCGCATCCAGTTCACGCCCGACCTCATGCCCGCCGACGTGCTGGGCACCAACATCGTGATGGAAGATCCCGCGACCGGCCGCCGTAAGTTCGAGTTCCAGAAGGGCCCGATCTTCGCCCAGATCGTGCTCGCCGACGAAATCAACCGCGCCACGCCCAAGACCCAGTCCGCGCTGCTGGAGGCCATGCAGGAGCGGAGCGTGACCGTCGCTGGCACGACGTACAAGCTGAATTCACCCTTCCTGGTGCTGGCCACGCAGAACCCGATCGAGCAGGAGGGCACCTACCCGCTGCCCGAAGCGCAGCTTGACCGCTTCATGTTCAAGATCGTCGTGGGCTACAGCCAGCTCGACGACCTCATGACCATCCTGGACCGCACCACCGGTGCCGCCAGCCCCGAAGTCGGCTCGGTCATGGACGGACCCACCATCCTGGACGCACAGAAGCTCATCCGAGGCTGCATCGTCGCCCCACACGTGAAGGAATACGTCGCACGCCTGGTCCTCGCGACCCACCCCGGCGGCCAGTACGCCAGCGGCGGCGCGGGTGGCGTCACCAACAAGTACATCCGCTGCGGCGCCAGCCCACGCGCGGCCCAGGCCCTCCTGCTGGGCGGCAAAGTGAAGGCCCTCATCGAGGGCCGCTACCACGTGTCGTTCAACGACATCAAGTACATCGCCCCCATGTGCCTCCGCCACCGCATTCTGGTGAACTTCGAGGCCGAGGCCGACCGCGTGGATAGCGACACCATCGTCAAGCAGATCCTGGACGCCACGGCGACGGAGCCGATCAAGGCGTAAGGCAATCGCGGAGGCACGGAGAGGAAGCGGAGAAGGCGCGGAGAAATGCGAAGTGGATGAAGTGATCGTGACAACTCAAGCCCCGAAGCGGAAGATTGATGACGTGTCGCCGGAGTGGAACCGCATCACAGAGTCGGCGATCGGTGCCGCCTTGGAAGTCCATTCCCACCTGGGCCCAGGCCTCCTTGAGAAACACTACGAGCGTGCCCTCGTGCATGAGCTTACCACGCGCGGCCTGAACGTGCGGGCCCAAGTGCCAATCCGCCTCACCTACAAGGGCGCGGACATCGGCGAACAGTGCCTCGACCTCATCATCGAGGACCTGCTCGTGATCGAACTCAAGTCCGTCGACGCAGTGCACGACGTCCACCTCGCGCAGCTCATTTCCTATCTCACCGCCTCGGGCAAGCCCCTCGGCCTCCTCATCAACTTCAACGTCGCACGCCTCAAAGACGGCCTGTACCGCCGCGTGCGCTCCCGCAACACTCCCACCCCCTCCGCCTTCCTCTCTGCCGATCTCCCTCCGCGTCCCTCCGCCCCCTCTCCGCCCCTCCGCGATCTGCCCACCTCCTAACCCTCCTTTCTCCGCGTCCCTCCGCCCGTCTCTGCTTCCTCCGCGATCCGTCTCTATGCTCCGCACCGCCACCATCACCCGTCCCAAAGCCGTTGAGGACCTCCTCAGCGCCGAGCTCATTGCCAAGCTCGACCCGCTCGACCTCTCCTCCAAGCGCGTCTTCTTCGGCAAACTCAAGGGCGAGCGGCGTTCCAAAAAGCGAGGCCAGTCCGTCGAGTTCGCCGACCACCGCCAGTACGCCACGGGCGACGACATCCGCCACATCGACTGGAACATCTACGCGCGCCTCGACCAGCTCTTCCTCAAACTGTTCCTGGAGGAAGAAGACCTCTCCCTTTCGATCGTCCTCGACTGCTCCGCGAGCGCCGACTGCGGCGAGCCCAACAAGTTCCTCTTCATGCAGAGGGCCGCCGCCGCGATGGGCTACATCGGCCTCGTCAACCTCAACCGCGTCACCGTCACCGCGATGGGCGAGCGAGAGGGTGGCTCGGGTATTCTCGGCGCTATCCGCGACCTCCGCGGCCGCCGCCGCCTCCACGACATGTGCTCGTTCCTCTGCGCCCAGCAGCCCACCGGCGGCGTCCACTTCAAGGACGCCTGCGAGCGCATCGCCCTCACGCGCCGCGGCAAGGGGGTCATGCTCGTCTTCTCTGACTTCTTCTTCAAGGAAGGCTACGAGGAAGGCCTTCGCCGCCTCGTCGGGCACGGCTACGACGTCTTCTGCATCCAGGTGCTCTCGCCCCAGGAGATCGAGCCCTCCATCACCGGGGACCTGCGCCTCAAGGACATTGAGGACGCCGACCAGGCCGAAGTCACCATCTCGGCCCCGCTCCTGAAGCGCTACAAGGCCAACCTCTCGGCGTACTGCAAGCAGTTGGAGTTGTTCTGCCTGCGGCGCGACATGAACCTGCTGACGGTGCGCAGCGACACGCCGGTGGAAGTGCTGGTGCTGGACTACCTGAGGCGGAAGGGGGTGGTCAAGTGACCTTCCTCTCCCTCACCCTCGCCGGCATCGCCGCCGCCATCGCGGTGCCGACGCTCATCATCCTCTACTTCCTCAAACTCCGCCGGCGCGACCTCGAAGTCTCCACCACGCTCCTCTGGAAGAAGGCCATCCAGGACCTCCAGGCCAACGCGCCCTTCCAGCGCCTCCGGCGCAACATCCTGCTCTTCCTGCAACTCCTGATCCTCGCCGCGGTCCTCTTCGCCCTCGCCCAGCCCATCATCAAGGCGCAGACACTCACCGGCTCCAAGCTCGTCATCTTGATCGACCGTTCCGCCAGCATGACGGCCACCGACGTCGACACCGCGCAGACCACCGAAACACGCCTCGACCGTGCTAAGGAACAAGCCGCCGCTCTCGTCGATTCGATGAAGGAAGCCTCCACCTTCTTCACCACCAAGAACTCGGGCGACCAGGCCATGGTCATCGCCTTCGACAACCAAGCCGAGCCCCTCCAGCCCTTCACCAACGACAAAGAGGCTCTCAAGGCAGCCATCCGTGGCATCACGCCCACCCACAAGACCACCGGCATCGAGCAGGCCGTCACCGTCGCCCTCGCCAACCTCCCGCGCCGCAAGCTCATCGAGAACGGCGTGGAACGCTCGATCGAGGGCATCACCGAGGGCGAGCCGGTGACCATGCACCTCTTCACCGACGGCAAGATCCCCGATGCTTCCAAGGCCAAGCCCGGCCCCGAAAACACCATGGTCTTCCACCAGGTGGGCGATGAGAAGGCCCCCAACGTCGCGATCACCGCGCTCAAGGCCGAGCGCGAGTTTGAACACCCTGAAAAGCTCACTATCTTCGTCAGCCTGCTGAACACGCAAGACATCCCCCGCACGTGCGATGTGGAACTCGTGATCGACGGCACGGTGGCCGGCATCCAGGGCGCGACAATCCCCGCGGCGTCGGCGGGCGACGTCGGGCTCGGAGCCGTCGAGCATCCGCGCGAACAGGTCGTTCCCGGTGTTGTAGTGGCTGCGGGCGTT
>CALLYM010000197.1 GCA_937858155.1 uncultured Phycisphaerales bacterium
TCTCGGTCGCGCCCGGGAAGGAGTCAAAGACGGTGACATTCAGCCCTGCGACGGCCGCAACCTGCGCGATGCCGCCGCCCATTTGTCCGGCCCCGATGACGCCAAGAGAATTGACAGTGCTCATGGGCCAAGATTAGGGGGTGACCAGCACAGCCTGCCAGTCATTCAATCGGCGGGAACCCCTGCATGGCTCGAAGCGTCATGATCTGACCCAAGTGGTACGTGTCGTGCGGAAGGTGGTAATGCAAGCGTTCCGCCGGTTGGCCGGACTCGATTGCGTCACGGATCGCTTCGTGCGTAGCCCGCAGGCGGGCGCACGTGGCCTGCCACGCCGCCGCGGTCGTTTCAGCGGGTGCCTCGAAGTTCCTCGCCTCCACCTCTTCACGCAGCGGGGTCTTGCGCAGGCCCAGCTTCACGAGCGTGTACTCCCGCCAGATGCAGACATGATGCACATTGTGCCAGATGGAGTGGATAGATGGTGACGGCTTCCATGCGGCCTGAACCGGGCCAACGTCCGCGACGGCCTTGCTCCAAGCCGCAACCCAAATGCCGTCCCCCCATGACTCGTTCCACAGCCGCAGGAGCATCTGCCTGGCGTCGCCTTCGCTCGTGTTCATGGCTCTGGATTCGCCCGCCCCCCCCCGGTTGTTACGCCGCGCCGATCCGTGCGAACAATGGCCCGCATGTCTACCGCGGCGTCGCAGCCACACTCTGACTGGGCCATCGACCTCACGCACATCACAAAGGTGTACGCCGGGGGCTTCCGCAAACCCGGCGTGCACGCCCTTCGGGGCATCGACATGCGCGTCCGCCGCGGCGAGGTCTTCGGCCTCTTGGGCCCGAACGGCGCGGGGAAGAGCACACTCGTAAAAATCCTGATGACCGTCATCCGCCCGACCCGGGCGGAGGGAACGATGCTGGGCCACCCCGTGGGCCACAAGGCAACGCTCGCAAAGGTGGGCTACCTGCCCGAACACCACCGCTTCCCCGAGTACCTCACCGGCGCCCAAGTCGTGGACTTCTACGCCGCCATGTGCGGCATGCCGCGCACCGAACGGCGCAAACGCACGCCCGCTCTCCTCGAACTGGTCGGCATGAAGGACTGGGCCCACACCAAAGTCCGCGGCTACAGCAAGGGCATGCGGCAACGCGTCGGCATCGCCCAGGCTCTGGCCGCCGACCCGCAACTGGTCGTCCTCGACGAACCTACCGACGGTGTGGACCCCGTGGGCCGGCGTGACATCCGCGAGGTGCTGACCCGGATCAAGGACGAAGGACGCACCGTGTTCCTCAACAGCCACCTGCTGAGTGAACTCGAAATGCTCTGCGACCGCGTCGCCATCCTTGTGCAGGGCACCGTCGCAAGCCAGGGCACCATCGACGAACTCACATTGGACCAGCAGCGGTACGAGATTGAAGTGGATGGCGGGAAGGACGCCGACGACCCACACCGAGCCATCCGAGGCGCGCTGCCCGAGGTCGCCAACGCAGCCGCGCTGCAGGACGGGTCCGTCTCTCCCGGACACTCCAGCGGCAACTCGCTCGCAACGCGTATCGCCTGGTCCGGCGCGCTCCCCACCGGCGAGAAGTTCGCCCTGACGCGCCACGGCATCACCATCGGCTCCCCCGACGCCACGGTCGTGCAGCCCATCATCGACCGCCTGCGTGCGAAGGGTGTCACCATCGTCTCGGTCCGCCCCTTCCGCCCAAGCCTGGAGGACCTCTTCATGCAGGCCGTGACCGACCCCAATACCGGCAAAGCGGTGGCGCCGGGCGCCCGTAAAGACTGATCGCCTTTCTGAGCCCGTCACTCTGCGACCCCAACACCTCGCGATTCTTCCTCATGACACAGACCCTCGCACTCCTCCTCGACGCTTACCGCGAACTCAACAGCAAGAAGCTGTTCTGGTTTACGCTGGCGATTTCCTGCATCATCGCACTCGCGTTTGCGGCGATTGGCATCGACCAGAAGGGGCTCTCGCTGCTCTGGTGGAACATCGGGGACTTTGGCGGGTTCGTGAACAGCGATGTCATTCCCAAAGACCAATTCTACAAGACCATCTTTTCCAACTTTGGCGTCAGCTTCTGGCTGGGATGGCTGGCCACCATTCTCGCGCTGGTCTCGACATCGGGCATGATCCCCGACTTCATCGCTGGCGGAGCGGTGGAACTCACACTGTCCAAGCCGGTAAGCCGCGTGCGGCTGTTCCTCACCAAGTGGTCGGTGGGGTTGCTCTTTGTCGGGCTCCAGGTTGCAGCGTTCTCCCTGGCGTGTTTCCTGGTCATCGGCATACGGGGCGGGTCATGGACGCCGCGTGTGTTCCTTGCCATCCCGATTGTCCTGCTTTTTTTCAGCTACCTCTACTCCGTGCAGGCGCTGCTGGGCCTGCTGACCCGCTCCACCATCGCGTCGCTGCTGCTGACGCTGCTGTTCTGGCTCTTCCTGTTCCTGCTGAACATGGCGGACGTGATCGTGCTGAACGGGCGGGAAACGAACGTGGTGAAGCGTGAGTCGCTCGTTGCAAAGGTCGAGCGCCTCGAAACGTCCACCAGCAAGAGGCTCAAGGAAACCGCCTTAAAAGCAGCCCAGGCCAAGGCCCGTGAAACCGCCCAGGCCGGTGGGAAGACCATCGAACAAGCAGAGCTGGACGCCATCACTGTTCCCGAACCCACCAAGGAAGAGATCGCCGCGGCTTCCACGTCCGTTCGTGAAGCCAAGGAAGCGATCGTCGACGGTGATGCGGCAAAGCCCAAGTGGGACCTTGCCTGCCGAGCTGTCGTGACCAGCAAGACAATTTTCCCAAAGACCAGCGAGACCACCGCCCTGCTGGACCGCTACCTCGTCAAGACGCTCGACATCCCTACGCCGGAAGAAAAGGAAGATGAGAACGTGCAGGCCATCCGCCGGCAGTTGAGCGCGGCCGACCAGCGCAAGGTTCAGAAACGAATGGAAGAATTGCTCCGCGGCCGCACCGAGAGCTGGATCATCGGAACTTCAGTTCTCTTTGAATGCCTGGTCCTTGGCGGCGCGTGCTGGATCTTCTCGCGTCGAGACTTCTGAATTACGCCAGCATCGCAAGTCGGCCGCGGCTCGCGCGTGTCTGCCGCATGTACCCCTGCAGATTCCGCCCCGGGCACTCGGTGGGCTTGAGCTCCTGGTGGGTGTAGACGCGCCCCAGGCCCACGCTGTGCACGCGCATCTGCTCTGCAAGGAACCTGTCCAGCATGTCGAACTGCGCCTGCGTGGGCCGGTGCTGCTCGAAGTTGCCCAGGAGCATCACGCCCAGATTGTGGTCGTTCGTATCGGCGACATGCGCCCCCTCCACTGCGATCGGGCGCCCCTCCCACACGCGGCCGTCAGGGTCGATGATGTAGTGGTACCCGATGTCCACCCACGTATTGCCGCGGCGCAGGTGCGCATCACGGATGCTGTTGAGGCGGTGGACAACCGCGGAGGTGCCGGTCAAGCCAACCGCGTTGTTCGCGTCGTGGTGGACGGTGATGCGGGACACCCCTCGCATCGGCTTGCTGAACTGCCACCGCGGCTGCCCCTTGGCCCACGCCGTTCGCGGAATGATCTGGATGCTCGCCTGCGAGGGAACGGGCTGGGGCTGCGGTTCGGGCACCACAACCGGCGGCGCCACCGCGATCTGCGGAGGCGGCGTCAGGCTGGTTCGCGCTTCCTCGTGGGGCCAGACCGGGCCCGGCAGGGCCGCGCTCGCACGCCGCCCACCCGCGCAGCCCGTCAGGAACGCCGCACCGCCGAGAGCAGCCGAAATCTGCAATAGGCGGCGGCGGTCTAAGAGCAGCTTCGGAGTCTCGGTGCGGTCGGACGGGTTGTCACGCAGGGTGGCCTGTTGATTCACGGGCACATTCATCGGCACGCCTCCTGCGTGAGCGTCAATTACGCGCGTCGGTGTTTTCCGCCGGCTCCGAAGTCTATCCCAAACCGATCTCGGACATGTTTGTCCCCCACAGCCTACCACCGCCGAACTGCCCGGCACCAGAGAGCAAGCACTAGAAGCAGATATAGCCGCTGACCATGGTCCCGAACGCCTCTGGCATGCTCGTCCATGAGCCGCGTGATGAAAATCCGATCCAGCTCGGTGCGGAGTAGGTCCACGGGGAAGGCCTCTGCGGATGTCACCGCATCCATAAGAAGGGTCCGCATCCCCCCGAAGTCGGTCCGGAACCAGTCGGAAATCGGAATGGCAAAGCCCATTTTGGGACGATCGACAACCTCGCCCGGGAGGTGCAAGCGGGCCGCCGCTCGGAGCAACCCCTTCCGCCCCCCCTTGGAAAGGGTGTCCAGCGGGATGGAAAGGCCGAAATCGACAACCTCGCGTGCGAGAAAAGGCGCCCTGGTTTCGAGCGCGACACTCATCGCACCCGTGTCCACCTTCCGGAGCAGATCGCCTGGCAGGTACCACTCAAAGTCCCGGCGGGGCGCGTCAGCCGGGAATTGCACTTGTTCGCGGTGAATCGCCGGAGTCAAGCCCGGAGCGAGCGCGGCAAGCATGGGGCGTGGGAAGACCGCCAGGAGTTCGTCGTACCCCCCGCGGGCGGCCATGCCCAGGCGTCCAAGCTTTGCGGGCATGGACTTGGGATGGGCCCCTGCCCCCAGCCATCCTGGCAGCAAGCGGAGAAGCCCATTGCTCCTGCGCAGGACTTCCGCGGCACGGTACCGCTCATACCCCGCAAAGAGCTCGTCACCCCCGTCCCCCGTCAGTGCCACTTTCACGTGTCTGCGAGCCGCAGCGCTGACCCAATACGTAGGCAGCAGGGACGAATCAGCGAAAGGCAGTCCTAACTGCTCAATCAGCATCGAAAGGTGTTCGGCCGGCCGAGCGTCGCAGGCCAGGGACTCGTGCGCCGTTCCGATGACTTTGGCGGCGTGCCCTGCAATTCCGCTCTCGTCGTAGCGTGCGTCGGGCATCTGCACCGTGAAGGTGCGAAGGCGCGTGCGTCCAGCCTCCTGAGCGGCACGGGCCGCGTGCCAAGCGACCAGGGAAGAGTCGACGCCTCCCGAAAGGAAGCACCCAAGGTCCACGTCCGACTCCAGCCGTGACCGCACAGCACGGCCTATCAATGCGTCCACGGCCTGTGGTGATATCTCCTCGTCCCCATCTCGCCGCACGGGCAAGTCGGCGTACCAGTCACGGCAGGAAGTGTCGTACTGTTCCCCGGCGTCATTCGACTGCGTTTCAAACCGCGACACCACCCGCACGTCGCACTCATCCACTTGCTCCATGAGTGGCACGAGCGAGCCACCAAGTCGCAGCCACGTCGCGAGCGACGCAGGATTGCACGACAGCCTGTCACCGCCCCCTCCTACTTCCGACTCAAATCGCCGCACCCACCGGGCCACCGCCGCAGCTGTGGAGGCAAACACGTACACCGTGCCGCCACGGGCGTTTCTTATCGTCGCTTCGTAGAGTGGCTTCTCCCCCGCGAAGTCTCGCGCAACGACAAGCGAGGCGTCAGTGCGGCTCCAGATCGCGTAAGCAAACATGCCGTCCAGCCGTGCCGGGGCATGGTCTCCCCATACGGCGTGGGCGTGAGGGATGACTTCTGTATCGCTATGGTCCGTCGTGAAGGACCGTCCTGCTTTTTCCAGTTCCTGGCGTAGCGAACGGTGGTTGTAAATGCACCCATTAAAGACTGTGGCACGCACGTCCGGGCCGTGACCGGTGACGAGCGGCTGCGCTCCTGTGACAGGATCAATGATCGCAAGCCGGCGGTGGACAAGGGCGACATCCGCCACACGTCCATCCGCCCTCATCGCCCGATCGCGGAATCGCCCCGCCCCATCGGGCCCGCGGTGCGCAATAGCAGTGTCGAGCAAGTCCAGCCAGGAATCCGGTATCGACGAGTGCGCGGGCGGCACGTCTCCCTGGGGGTGGATGCGGAGTATGCCGGCAATACCGCACATAAAAAAGATGCGAGGGCGCAAGCCCTCGCACTCTGGAAGGTCAGTTGAGCCGGACGTGGCTGAACCCGCGTCCGGAACAGAACTACCGCTGGGCCACCTCACCACCGGGGATGAGGGGAAGGATCTGGCCGTTGGGAAGGTTCAGAGCACCCATAAGGCTTGCGGCGGCCGTCGCCTCACTCTCGGGTGCGGTCTTCGCGATCTCCACCAACCGGGTCACCTGTCGTTCATCCAGGAACGAGCCGAACCGCTTGGCGCTATCCGATACCGCGCCCAGCAGGGCAACTCGGTCAGTGCCTTCGGCGGCGAGCGCGGCATCCATAATGGACCGCTGGCAGCGATCCTGAGGGATGCGAGCAAGCACATCGGCGACTTCCATGCGGGTGCTGCCGGAGGTTTCACCGAGCGCTGTAATGAGGCTGCTGGCCGCCTCGCTCACTCGCAATACCGGGTTGTTGGACACTGCAAGGTCACGCAGCGCGCCCAGCGACCTGGCCGCGTACGCCGAAGCCTCGTCCTTCGTGATCGGGCCGCCGCTGGCCTCCTGCACGAGGTTCTTGACAGTCTCCTGCATGGCGCTGTCGCCCGCGCCGATGGGGCGGACGGCGATGGTGCTGTCGCTCGCGTAGCGGTAGGACTGGTCGATATACACGTCCTGGCTCGAGGCGAGCAGGATGGGAGTCGCGGCGGTCTTGACACCCGCACGGCTGTCCATGATCAACTGTCCGCCCTTCTCCGCGCTCAGGCTTGCGCCCACGACCAGATCGACCGCGGGAGACTCTGCGATCGCACCCTCAAGGTCGGCTAGTTGTGCGCCCTGTGGCAGCACCTTGAAGCCGGACTTCTCGAGCAGGCCTCGCATCGACTGGTAGCGTTCCACGCTGCTGGTGACGACCGCTGCGTACAAATCGGTCGCACCCCTCACCGTGCCCGCGAGCGTGGGAACCACGCGCTCACTGCCGGTGAACGGCGCCATAGGCTGGGCCGCGGCGATAGCGAGCGCCGCATCTGCCTGCACGCGGCGGTTCGGGTAGGTGAGCGCCGAAGCGAGAGGGGCCCGGCCCGTGCCGCCATCGAGCACGCTTCGACCGCCCGCGGTCTTCTCAACCGCGGCGAGCGACCTGCGTGCAAGCGGGGTGTCATGATCGGAGATCGCCCGCGCCAGGACCCGCTGAGCGACGTTGGGGCCGCTGGCCACGCCGAAGTAGTCGGCGCTGCGCCGCGTCTTCTGGCCCTCCGCCGCCGCGCCCTCCACCGGGTAGGCGGGGTTGACGTAGCCTTGGGGAGTGTCAAACTCACGCGAGTAGTTGCTCGCGACCCAGAGCGCCAACGTGTCGGGGGAAACTCCGCCGTTCGCCTGCTCCAGCATCATCGAGCGTTCCAGGAGGCTCATCGCGACCGCTTCGTGGAACACGGGGGTCTGGATGGCGGTCGCGAACAAGCCGACGTTGGGAGTGTAATTCCAAAGGAGCTGATGCGTCTCACCCGGGAAGGACGTCACTTCGCTCTTCTCGCCGTAATAGGCCTCCGCGAGCGAGCGGTAGAGGACCGCGGCGTCACCCTGCGCCCCGCCCAGGCGGTCGATCGCCCTCTGGCACTCGGCGCGGACGCTGGGATTGCCAGAACTCGCGAGCTGATCTGCCAGGAAGGGCAGGCTCTGCTTGTAGGGGATCAGGCCCAACACCCTCGCGATCTTTTCCTTCTGCGCATCGGGCACGCTCGGCAGGGCAGTCGCGAGCGGCATGATCGCCTGGCGGCCCATGTCGATCATCACGCTCTGGGCTTCCATGGCGTGCTGTGGGTCATTGCCCTGCACCAGAGTCGCCAGCAACTGCGGGACGGCGTACTCACCTGCACGAACAAGACCTTGGCGGGCCAGCAGCTTGGCGCGGGCCTGGCCGTCCTTGAGCGCCTTGATGTTGGCCGCGATCACGTCGGGGTTCCGGGCAAGTTCCAGTTTGCCCGTCTCGTAGGCCTTCAGCAGTTTGCCCGCCGTCGCCTGCAGCTTGCCGCCGTCCTGCGCACGCATCGCACGCTGGACGACGCTCTCAAACCGCTTCACGTCCCCGGATTCGACCAATTCCATCATTTGGATGTTGGTCAGGTTGCGGGACAGGAGCTGCTCGCCCACCGAGTACGCCATCTCGTTGTTGGCCGTCAGCACGTAGTGTGCAAAGTCGTCGAGCAGCTGCTCGTTTGTAGTCTTGAGGGCGTCGGACTTGGCATCAACCTTCTTCGCGTCGTCCGCAGAGTCCTGTGCCAGTACGGGCGTGGTCAGCCCGGCAAAGGCGAGAAGGCCCACCGCCGTCAGGGGCATGGTCCGAGAAACAAGGTCGACGGGACCACGCTGATTCGCTTGCTGAGCCACTGCCAAACTCCTTCGCTCGAGGATCAGAACTCCGACGAACACATCTGCACGAGGACCCGGGATAGTCGGCACCCCGGCCGTTCCCGCCGCACAAGTGGACAGGATAGTCGCCCTGCCATGTACTCGCACCAACCCCGCTGGTCCGGGGTGGGCGCAGGAATGATGGGGATTCCGCCCCGGGGATCGCCCCGGTTCCACACTCTACCGGATTTTGCCGTCCGTTGCAAGAGTCGCCCCGCGCTAGTCCCCAATAACGCCCGGGTGCAACGAACCAGACCTTGCCGCTGAACTCACAAGCGTTTCACCCCGATGAACCCCTCCACACGGACCCCGCAGGCACCGGGCATTTGTTCGCCCCGGGCCTGTACTGGAGGGGGTCCGCCAGACCAGAGAGGTGAGACGATGGTCTTCGACAAGGAAGTCCTGACAACCGGCGAGGTCGCCAAGATCTGCAACGTGGCGCCCCGCACGGTGTCGAAGTGGTTCGACTCCGGTGCCCTCAAGGGGTACCGCATCCCGGGCTCACGCGACCGGCGTATCCCGGCGAACGAACTCGCGAAGTTCATGCGTGCCCACGGCATCCCGCTGGAGGGCATGAACAGCGGACGCATCCGCGTCCTGATCGTGGACGCTGAGCGCGAGGTCGTCGACACCCTTGAGAAGGTTCTGACCGAGCAGACGTCCTACGAGGTCCGGGTATGCTCGTCCGCGTTCCAGGCCGGCATGGAGTGCGAGCGATTCAAGCCGCATGTGGTCCTCCTGGACATCCACATCGGCGGCGAGAACGACGCGAGAAACTTCGCGGACGGTCTGCGCCGCAGCGAGAACCTCCAGTTCACCAAGATCATCGCGATGAGCGCGAAGCTGACCGAGGGCCAGAGCCATGCCCTGCGGGCCCAGGGCTTTGAGTCCTTCCTCAAGAAGCCCTTCCAGGTCCGTCAGGTCGTTCAGGCCATTGAGGCCGCGACCAACCTGGTCTCCTGATCGCCAACAACAGATCTCCTTCTTCAGCGGCCCGCCGGCTCCAAAACGGCGGGCCGTTGTGTTTTTCACCGCCCTGATAGCCCGTGCTCCAGTGAAAAAGGCAGGGTGCTTGAGCACCCTGCCCCTTCAGAACGTGCTCAATCGCTCGTTGCTACCTGCTGGACACCTGGTACTTCGTGCCCTCAAAGGCCTTGACCAGTTCGTCCACGCTTGTGGCCGAGTCCTGCGCAAGCGTCACCTGCGCTGCCTCACCCTTGCGGTCCACCGTGACGCCCGCGACGCCCTTGACGTCCTTGAGGGTCTTTGCCACGGTCTCTTCGCACATCGAGCACATCATTCCCTTCACGTGGAGCGCCACGGTGCGGATGCTGTGCTGGTCGGCCGCGGGGGCCGCGTCCGCCCTGGGTTTGCTGCCCTCGATCATCCCAAGCTGCCACATGATGAACATACGCTGGTCCACCACATCGCGCATGCGCAGGTCCAGTGGCTTGCCCTGACCGTGGCCAGCCTCGCGGTCCACCCACAGCAGGATGGGCTTCTGCGACTGGTCGCTCGCGGTCGCGTCCTGCAGGGCCGCCGCCATCTTGCGGGCGTGCATCGGGTGCACGCGGGAGTCGTTCTCGCCCGCCGTCAGGAGCACGCCGGGATACTTGGTGCCTTTCTTGACATTGTGGTAGGGCGAATACGCCTTGAGCCAGTTGAATTCATCAACGGTCTTGTCGGCGTCTCCATACTCCCCGACCCAGTAGCGGGCCATGAGAAAGTGCTGGTACCGGAGCATGTCCAGCAGGGGCACCGCGACGATGGCTGCGCCGAAGAGGTCGGGCCGCTGGGTGACCATCGCGCCGGTGAGGAGCCCGCCGTTGCTGCCGCCACTGATGGCGAGCCTCGCGGGGCTCGTGTACTTGTTGTCCACAAGATACTGCGCCGCGCCGATGAAGTCATCGAACACGTTCTGCTTGTGGCTGAGCATGCCGCCCTCGTGCCAGTCCTTGCCGTACTCGCCGCCACCGCGGAGGTTCGGGACTGCGTACACGCCGCCGTCCTCAAGCCACGGGAAGATGGTGGCCGAGAAACCGGGGTTCATGTTGATGTTGAAGCCGCCGTAGCCGGTCAGGATCGTGGGGTTGTTGCCGTTGAGCTGCAGGCCCTTCTTGTGCACGATGAACATCGTGACGGGCGTGCCGTCGCGGCTTGAATAGGTGACCTGCTTCACCTCGACGATGCTCGGGTCCACCGGCACGTTCGGGCGTTCCCACACGGCGGGCTCGGCCGCCGGCGCGGTCAGATCGACCTTGAATATCGTGCTCGGGTAGTTGAACGACGTGTAGGACAGGTACGCCTCGGTCCGGTCGTCCTCCACGCTCACTCCCCCGCTGCCGATGCCGGGGAGGCGCAGTTCGCCCTTGTCGCTGCCGTCCATGCCGAAGAGGCGGATCTTGGTGCACGCCTTCTCGTCATAGTCCGCGGCGAGGATGCCCTTGGCGATGCCGTAGCCGTTCAGTACCGCGGACTTGCTCTCGGGGATGATCGTTTTCCAGTTCGCTTCTTCCGGGCTGTTCAGGTTGACAGCGACGACCTGCTTGTTGGGGGCCTTGAAGTCGGTGAGCATGTAGAGCGTGTCGCCCTCGATCTGCCCGCTGAAGGTCGCGTTCTCGCCGACCTTGATCACCTTCTTCTCGAACGTGCCGTCCTTCAGTTCCTCCCCCTTGTCGTTTTTGAGCGGCACGCGGAGCGAGGTCATCAGCCCGCCGACGGTGCCGGTGAAGTACGCCACCGGGCACTTGTACTTGGTCGCCAGGTGCTTCACCGTGTACCCGACGTGGTCCGCGCTCACCTCGGTGTTCTTGCTGTCCAGCAGTTCCGGGTCGGTGGACGCCAAGTCCTTGGCGATCGTTTGAGCGTCCTTACCCACTACCGCGTACCGGAGAAACTGGTCCCGGTCTTCTCGGGACATGCCGGCGGAGATCAGCGCGGCTCCCACCGCGACCCGGTCATCGGCGGCGACCTCGGGGAGCCGGGACAGGGACCGTACCGTGGCGGCATCGGCCAAGGCCGCTCGCAGCCCGGGAAGGGTGTCGTCCCAGCCCGCGTC
>CALLYM010000198.1 GCA_937858155.1 uncultured Phycisphaerales bacterium
TCAGGCAGGCCCCCGTCGTCCATCATCCGAAGATTTCGCTCGCGCTCACCACGCCCGACCGGCCCGGCGCCCTGTTCCGCGTGCTGGCCGCGCTCGCCCTGCGCGACATCTCCCTCAACAAAATCGAATCCCGCCCCGTCCGCGGACGCCCTTGGGAATATCGCTTCTACCTCGACTTCATGGGGCACGTCGACGACCCCAAAGTCGGTCACGCGCTCGATCATCTCCGCGAGCTTTCCGACACCCTCCGCATCTTCGGCTGCTATGAGGAAGGGGCCCGGGCGAACGCCGTGAGAAAATAGCGTTCAATGTCGTTCGATTTGGATGCCGTCGAGGCACGTGTGCTCGGTTGTCTCATCGAGAAAGAGATGGCCACGCCGGACTACTACCCTCTTTCTCTCAACGCCCTGGTGAACGCGGCCAATCAGAAGTCCAGCCGCGATCCCGTCATGGCGCTCACCGACGATGACGTCACGCTGGCGCTCGACAAGCTCCGCCACGCCGCGCCCGCCGACCTGGCCCTCCTGGTCGCGCTCACGCTGCTCTCCCTCGCCGTCAACGGCCTGATGTTCTGGCTCACCCTGCGCCCCCTCCAACGTGTCCCCCTCGACGAAACCATCGCCATCAATTCCCTGGCCGCCTTCCTCACCATCCTCCCGTTCAAGCTGGGCCTCCTGCTACGCACCGTCATCCATTACCGCCGCCACGGCGTGAACGCGAGAACGCTCGCCGCGTGGCTCGCCGCGTTCGCCGGCCTCTCTGTCGCGACGCTCGCGGTGCTGACCGGAGCCTCCCTGTGGCGCAAAGGCATCGACATCATGTGGATCGCCGCTGTGCTGGCAGGCCTTCTCGCCACCGGCGGGCTTGCGCTCCTCACCGGCCACATGGCCAAGAGGTCTCCCGTACTCGCGAAGCTCTCACTGGGGGCCGACAGCATCGCCCGAGACCCCGCCGCGGTCTTTGGCCACATCGCGCTGCGGGTCGTGGACATCGCGACCTACGCCGCCCGGTTCTACGTCGCCGCCCGGATCACCGAAGTACCCATCACCCCTTCCGCCGCGACGCTCATGGGCAGCACCTACCTCCTCCTCAACGCCGCCGCCCCCGCCGGCGCACTGGGCGTGGCGGAAATGGGCACCGCCGGCGTCGCGACCCTCGCCGGAATCCCCAACGACCACGCAGCGCTCCTCGCCCTCGCCACGACTGCTGCACTCACCCTGACCAGCGGCGTCTGCTCCATCGGCGCCTGGCTGTGGCTCAGGCCCGACAAACTTCTGTTTGGGCGCTTGGGCGCCGGCCCAACCGCGTCCTGACCCGACAAAAAGCAAGCCGCCCTGCCAGCGCAAGCCGGCAAGGCGGCATTGGGGAGGGTCTTTGGGTGCTCCTCCATGCGCCACCCGCCCGCCCGCGCTGTCAAAGACGCTGGCAAAATCGCGGAGCCACCAACGCCCCCCGCCTATCCTCCTCCACTCCCGCCGACCACACGCGCCCCGCAGGATGCCGGCGCTCGGCGGGCGAGCGCACCGGTCGCGTTTCCCACCCCGGGAACTCGCCCGCAACTGGCACGGATGCCGATAGGTGTGGCGTGAACCGCTCCCCCGCAGTCGCTGAAACCGGACTCCTGCCCAAGCGCCCTATCGAGGTGCTCGGGCCCGAACGCGTCCACCCCCACCCCGAACCGCTCGACCCCACCTCCACCCCCGATCAGGAGACCGAAATGCTGTCGGCCTCCCTTGCCACGCCCCCTACCACACCAGCCCCGCGCACCCGCCGCCCCGCGCCGATCCTCCGCGCCAACATCCAGCACCACTGGGTGCTGGACCCCGGGCTCACCTTCATCAACCACGCCCAGTACGGCGCCTGCACCAAGGGCGTCCTGCGCGCACAGAGCCAGGTCCGCGACCGCATCGAGCGCGACCCCGTCCGCTTCTTCAAGGTGGACCTTGAGCCCCTCATGGACGGCGTCCGCGAAAAGGTCGCGTCGTTCGTCCACTGCAACCCGGCCGACCTGCTGATGGTCCGCAACGCCACCCACGCGCTCTGCACGATCTTCCGCGCGTACCGCTGGAACCCGGGCGACGAGGTCCTCATCACCGACCACGACTACGCCTGCGTGCCCAACGAGCTCGAGCGGCTCTCGCGAGAGTTCGGCGTCGTCGTCGTCCGCGCCCCCGTGCCCTTCCCGGTCACGAGCCCCCAGCAGGTGACCCAGCACGTGCTCGAGCGCGTGACCAAGCGCACGCGCCTTGTCTGCCTCAGCCACATCACGAGCGCCAGCAGCCTCATCCTCCCCGTCGCCCCGATCATCCGCGAGCTCAACGCCGCCGGCATCGACTCCCTCCTCGACGGCGCCCACAGCCCCGGGCAGATCCCGGTCGACATCCGCGCACTCCAGCCCACGTACTTTGTCGGCAGCGGGCACAAGTGGATGAGCGGCCCCAAGGGCAGCGCGTTCGCGTACGTGCGCCCCGACAAGCAGCCCACGTTCCGCCCGCTGGCGCTCTCGGCCAGGGCCAGCAAGGTCCGCCCCGAACGCGCCCTGTTCCTGCGCGACTTTGACTACCAGGGCACCGACGACTACTCCCCGATCCTCTCGCTCCCGGCGGCGATCGAGTCCATGGGCGGCCTGCTGCCCGGCGGCTGGCCCGCCCTCATGCGCCACAACCACGACCTCGCAATGGCCGCGCGCGACGTGTTCTGCGATGTCCTGGGCTGCGAACCCCCGGCGCCCGAAGGCCTCACCGGCAGCATGTTCACCCTGCTCATCCCGGACCCGCCCGAGCACCTGATGAACCGCCCCACCTGCTACGACGACGCGCTCCAGGACGTGCTGTACGAACGCTACCGCGTGATCGCCCCCGTGTGGCGCCTCGCGATCACCAACCAGCGTGTGATCCGGATTTCCGCGCAGGTCTACAACACGATCGAGCAATACGACCTCGCGGCCCGCGCGCTCCGGACCGAACTCGACAACGAGCACCGCTAAAGGACCGGCACCAGCCGGGACATGACCGCTTCCACCAAACGGTCCAGGCCGTCACCGGTCTTCGCACTGACCCACAGGTCGCCGCCAGCGCGGCCGATGTCCGACCGAAGCCCGACATGGACCGACTCCCGCGACGCGACTTCCGCTGGAAGCGTTGGGGGCAGAGACCGGGAGTCGCGGCACACAAGCACCAGGTCCGCGCGGGCGGCGACGTCGAGCGCCAGCCGTGTCGCCGCGGCCTGGATCGGGTCGGCCGTGGGCGTATCGGGCAGCCCGGGCGTGTCGACATAGTCCACGACCAGGCCCGCAAGGTCCAGCCGCACCCCGACGTGATCGCGCGTGGTGCCCTCCTCGTCCGCCACGATGCTGACGCACCGCTGCGCCAACGCGTTGACGAGCGAGCTCTTTCCGATGTTGGGCCGCCCGACCGCGACCACCAGCGGCGGGCGGATGAGGTGCCGGAGCGCACGCTCGGTCGGGTCGTCCCAGGTTTGAAGACGTGCAAGGATCGCATCGACCGCGAGGGGGCTGGCCGCGCCGGAAAGGGCGGCCAGCGCGCGGGCCTCGGCGGGCGTGCGTGCCTCGGGGTACTCACCGGCAACCGATTGCACAATTCCCGCACGCAGCAGCCCGTGGATGACTCCCCGGACCACCGCGGGCCCGCCGTGCGGCATCAGGTGGGCGTGCGCATCGGTGAACCGGGCGACGATCCCCGCGTCGACGCCGAAGAAGTCCCGCAGTGCAACCTGCCCGACGCCGACAGGCTTGATGCCGCAGGTGGCGAGCGCCGCGTCAATGTCGCCTGTCAGTTCCAGGACCGCGAGGGCCGAAACGCCCGGGGCGGTGGCGTGGCACCACGAGGCACGAGGCGCCTCGCCTGCGCACTGGGCTCGCGGGGCGTGTGCGTGCGGCATCAATCTTCCCCGAAGGTGCTCTCTTCTTCGGCGAGCGCGGCCTTGCACGCTTCCAGGATGCCGACCAGCTGAAGGTCGGGCACGATGTGCTCGATGACAGGATCGTTCTCGAACAGCATCGGAGCGTCGCCGCCGGTAGCGACGATCTGCGGGTAGGCCTCGTACTCCTCGGCGAAGCTCTCGACGACATGGCGGACCAGGCCGATGGCGGCGGCGCGGACGCCTTTCAGCATGGCGTCCCTGGTGTCCTTCCCGTACGGGCCCGCGCCGTAGTCGGGGTCGCTCCAGTCGAGCTTGGGGAGTGCGCTGGTGCCGGTGTGCAGGCTGGCGAGCATCATGCGGACGCCGGGGGCGATGACGCCGCCGTGGAAGACACCCTCGCCGTCCACGAAGTCGACGGTGATGGCGGTGCCGGCGTCGACGATGACGCAGGCCTGCTGGGCCCGGGCGTAGGCACCGAGGGCGCACAGCAGCCGGTCCTGGCCGAGCGTGCTGGCGTCCTGCAGCGAGTGGCGCATGCCGATGTGCACGTCACGCCCGATGCGGTAGACCTCTCCCAGTTCTTCGTCGAGGGCCGACTCGATACGGTCCGTGGCTGGCTCGTTGACGGACGACATCACCGCGGCGACGCCCGCGTGGTCCTTGATCGCCATGCGTACCGCCGCGAGGACGTCGGCCGTGGCAGCGCTGGGGGCAACCTGGACATCCTGGAGCTCGCCGTTCACGAAGAGGCCCAGGCGTGTGCGGGTGTTGCCGACGGCAACGGCGAGGATGTGGCGGTCTTTGAGGGCGGACATGGGGGATGGTACGTTCACGCACCAACATGGATCGCGAAGGAAAGGAAGTGTGCGGAGAGACGCGGAGGACCGAGGCAGAGAATCAAGGTGAGTGGGCGTCATGCGTTCTGTTCCGCGTGTTCCTGAACACGCCGCCACTCCGCGATCTTCTTGGCCTTTCAACCGCTAAACTGATGTCCTCATGCGCGCTCAGGCTGACCCATCCATCCGCCGTGTTGTGATCGGGAACTTCCAGTTCCCATTGGGGGTGTACCCGGTGGAGGACATGACGCCCGCGGCGGGGTATTCGATGGCATTCGAGCAGGCCGACGGCGGGGCCGAGGGCGAGTGGGAGGAGTGGCCGGACCGGTACGCGTACGACATCGTTGTCAGCGCGGAGCGCCTGCCCACGCTGGTGCGGACGCTGCTCTCGCTGTTCGAGGGGCGGGTGTACCCGATTTTGGACGTGCTGGGGCAGGACTCGTACCGGGAGATTGACCCGTTCATCTCGTACGAGCTGGTGGGGGCGGACCGGGTGTTTGACGCCATCCGGGAGTACGCAGACTACTTCTATGAGGACGGCATGTGCGGCTTCGGGGCGATGAGCGAGGAGCCGTTCCTCTATCTGTTCGTGGACGAGCACAAGATATTGACGGTGCGGGCGGAGGTCTCCCTCAAGGAACGGGTGGAGCGTGTGCTGCACGCCTTTGACCTGGAGCAGAACGAGGAGGTCGCGGGGGCGGACGCGGCGGCCCATGAGCACCGGGCTGTGCTCAAGGTGAAGAATGACGACACGGTGCTGATGTCCAGTGAGGAGGTCGTCGAACGCCTGAAGGACAATTGGCGTCTCCTCCTGAACGTGGACCCGGACACAAACGTGGACGACGAGGGGAAGGACCTGGGGGCGACCCATTGGCGGGCGATCGTGCGGTGCGCGTTGGCGGACACGGCCCCCAGGTACGCCGAGGTCCTCTTCGATGCCAACAACCTCCGCCATGCGGAGGAGGTTGCCTTTGATGCGTTGGAGGACATGGCGACCAAGGAAGAAACCCACTGGGAAGACGCTGGAGTCATGACCCTGGACCGAGTTTCGGCGGAACAATTTAAGCAAGTGCTTGCGTCCGCTGGCGTTACGCCAGAATCTCTGGAAGCACCCGGCAAGAAAAAGGGGAAGGGATCGCCGACCAAGCGCAAGAGTGACGCGGCCGAGGCAGGAGATGCCTTAAGTCCGGAACCTGGTCGGGTATACGCCGTCCGCTGGCTGGAATGATTCCGGGCTGCCGCCCACGGCGGATTTGTCCACCTTCGGTTTGCAAGTTGTGCCATACGAGGTTATCTTGGGGCCCTGCCGGAACCGGATGGGGTCGGGAAGAGAACCGACTTCATGTTGTTGCGTGCCGACGCTTACGGGTGTCGGATGGCGACAACCACCCGCGTTGAACCTTCCTTACGGGGAAGGGATCAATGCACGCCGTCGGTGATGGGCAACAGTGCGTTGCCCTCGGGCGGCCCCCGGCCAGGATGGAAGGTCTGTTCTCGCGTCCGTCGAACCGACGGTGCGATGATGGACCCGAGGTTTGTGCCCCGCGCGAGCGGGGACTTGCGCAGTGTGGAGCGTGCCTGCGTAGGCACCAGAAAAACCGGAGCAGATGTGATGAGCCAGAGCCGATCCGTTCGTTCGATCCAAGCCGTGCGTTCTCTGCTTGCCGCCGCCGGGCTAGTTTCCACGTTGGCCGGGAGCGCGTTCGCGCAGTCCAGCGTGGGCGACCGCCTGGACAAGGCGGCGGACCTTCTGAACGAGGGCAAGGTGGTGCAGGCGCGGGCGATGCTGGTCGAGATGACCGGCCCCGGCGCTCAGGCATCCCTGGATGAGAAGCAGCGGGCCCGGGCGGTGGCGCTCGCGAGCAACGCGTCGCGCAAGTTGAAGACTCTGGCTCCCGAGGACGTGAGCCTGCAGACCGCCGAAGTCGCGCTCGCGAGCAGCGACCTGCGGACGACGCTGGCCCAGGCCAAGGCCGTGGTGGACAGCCCCAAGGCGACCAACGCCCAGGTGGGCGCGGCGAAGGATCTGATTCAGCAGGCCACCGATGAGCAGACCCGCATTGCCCCCGGCGTCGCGAAGATGCTGGATGACGCGATCACGGCGTACGAAGGTGGCGACGCCGCCAAGGCCCGCGAGGGGCTGACGGCCGTGACCCGCACCGGTATTGAACTGAACGAGGCCCAGCAGGCGCGCCTGGATTCGTACCAGCTGCGCCTTGTGACGGCCCAGCCCGTGAACGCGTCCTTGGGCATGCTGTCCCAGGATCAGCCGGGCGTGGTGACGCGTCCGACAACGCCCCCCCCCTGCACCGACGCCCGCGGCCGAGCCTGCGGCCGATGCGCCCATGGAGCCGCCGAGCGAGCCGGTGCCCGCTGCGCAGCCTGCTCCGACGCAGACGCAGGCCGCGGCCCAGACACAGCCGACGCAGGACCCTCTGTCGCAGGCCCGCCGGTGGGATGCGCAGGCCCTGATGGCCGAGGCGGACTTTGCCCTGAGCGAGAACCGCCTGGTGGATGCGGTCGCGAAGTATCAGAAGCTGAGCAGTGAATACGGCGACCAGCTGACGGCGGACGAGAAGTCCCACGTTGATCAGCGTCTGGCCGAGGCGCGGGTGCGCCTGGGCGCGAACACGGGCACGGGCGACGTGCTGACGCAGCAGATCGATCAGACGCAGGCCGCCCGCGAAGCCGCTATCGCCGAGTTTGACAACCACATGAATCTGGCGAAGGCCGCCCTGAGCCAGGGCAACACGGCCATGGCTCGCGACGAGGCGGCGCAGGCCCGCGTCCGCATGGCGGGTGCACGGAACCTCTTCAGCCAGGACCAGACTGAGGACTACGGCAAGCAGGTGGACGCGCTGGTGGCGGACATCTCGAAGGCGGAGGCGCAGATTTCCGCCGACTCTGTCAAGACGACCGCGCTGAGCAACGCCAAGGAGGCGGAGGAGCAGCGGCTGGCACAGATGCAGAGCAAGACGCGCCAGATCAACGAGGCGATCGACCGCGTCCGGGCCCTCCAAAGCGAGCTTAAGTACGAGGACGCCCTGCAGGTCGTGAACAGCCAGATCCTGTTCCTGGACCCGACGAACCCCACGGGGCTCCTGCTCCGCGAGGTGTTCGAAGAAGCGCTGATCTACCGCGAGTACGCCGAGACCAACCGCGTGCGGTACAACGACTACGCCCGCCAGCAGGTGGCGAACCAGGAGGCGCTCAAGGCGCCGCTGAACATCCTGGACTACCCGGCGGACTGGCCGGCGCTGAGCGCTCGGCGCGGCGCGCCCCCGGCGTTCGCCGAGGCCGAGGAGAACCGCAAGGCCCTCGCGACGATCCAGGGCAAGCGCATCCCGGTGAACTTCAACGAGACGCCGCTGGAGAACGTCATCCAGTTCATCGCTGCCGTGACGCAGCTGAATGTGGACACCGACTGGCAGGCGCTCGAGAACGCGGGCGTGGACAAGACCGCCCCGGTGACGCTGAACCTGACCAACGTGCCCGTCGAGACGATCTTGAACCGCGTGTGCGAGAAGGCAAGCCCTGACCCGCTCACGGGCGCGGCGTGGAACGTGACCGACGGTGTGCTGACCATCTCCAGCCGCGAGCAGATCAACAAGCAGAAGGCCATCGTCATCTATGACATCCGCGACCTGATCGTGGAGGTGCCCGACTACACCAACTCCTACGAGCTTGACCTGCAGCAGGCCCTGCAGCAGGCGGGCCGGCAGGGCGGCGGCGGCGGCGGCCAGAGCCCCTTCACCCAGCAGAACCAGGGCGGCGAAGAGCAACGCCGCACCCTGCAGGAACGCACGCAGGAAATCCTGGACATCATCACGACCAACGTGGACACCGACGGCTGGAAGGAGAACGGCGGCGACGTCGGCTACATCCAGCAGCTGGGCGGCCTGCTCATCATCACCAACACGCCGGCCAACCACCGCTCGATCAACGGCCTGCTCGCGAAGCTCCGCGAGTACCGCGCGATGCAGATCAACGTCGAGACCCGCTTCCTGCTCGTTTCGCAGGACTTCTTCGAGCAGATCGGCTTTGACCTTGACGTGTACCTCAACGGCAAGAGCAATGTGGTGCGTGCGGCGCGGACGACCCGCCCGACGACGCGCCCCAGCGACTTCTTCGACCCAACCTCCGGCCGCTACCGGGCGACGTACCCGCAGCTGGGCCCGGACTCCACCGGCTCCAACACCATCCGCACGCCCCTGGGGAGCCCCTGGTCGCCCGTGGGCGGCGGGCAGAACAGCCTGGGCCTTGCCGAGTCCCTCATCTCGTCCGACTTCTCGAGCGAGGTGCTGAGCCAGGGCCCGGCGATGGCGCTGGCGGGCGAGTTCCTGGACGACATCCAGGTGGACTTCCTCATCAAGGCCACACAGGCCGACCGGCGCAACATCAGCCTCAACGCCCCGCGCCTCACCTTCACCAACGGGCAGATCTCCAACATCGTCGTCGCGACGCAGATCGCGTACGTCGCCGACCTTGAACCCCAGGTCAGCCAGTCGTCGGCCGCGTTCGATCCCACCCCCGGCCGCCTCATCGAGGGCGTGACGATGGTGGTGGACGGCACGGTGTCCGCCGACCGTCGCTACGTGACGATGAACGTGGACTCGGGCGTGTCTCGCCTCGAACGCATCGAGAACCAGGCGGTCACGGCCATCGCCGGCGGCCAGCTGGTGAACTCGGCGAGCGTGCAGTCGTTCATCCAGCTGCCAGTGGTCACCGTGACGCGCGTGCAGACGACCGTCACCATCCCCGACCAGGGCACCATCCTGCTGGGCGGCCAGCGCCTGACGACCGAGGCCGAGGTGGAGAGCGGCGTGCCCGTCCTGTCCAAGATCCCGATCCTGAACCGCTTCTTCAGCAACCGCGTCCTCTCCAAGGAGGACCAGACACTGCTGATCCTCATGAAGCCCACCATCCTCATCCAGAACGAGGAGGAGGAACGCTCCTTCCCGGGCATCGAGGACTCGCTGCGGTACCCGTTCGGGGGCTGAAGTAAGGCTGAGATTCCAGATCGATTCCATCAAAGCCCACACGCCCATGCGTGTGGGTTTTTCTGTGTTCTTGTCGAACACCCTTCGTGACGACAGGCACCTTATCGTGTTCAATGCGAAAGCCCGGCGATACTCCGATGACGGTTCCGACCTCGCTTGGCCAGGCGTCCTCCCGCACGATCCCGATGCACTGGCGAGAAACACGGTCCGGCAACGGGTTCCTCATCCCGGCACCTGCGGGCTTTGCTTACCCGCCGTTGCGTAGCGCCAATCATTCGACCGTTGCAGATGCGTATTCCGCACACCTGGTGCGCAGCCACATCGACCAGCAAAGCCTTTCTGGCGTTCCACCCTTGCCACCTTGGACAAATTGGAGCAAACGGTGAAGCGCACCGCTTCACATCGAATGTTCTTTGCAGCCGCGTGCTTTGCTTTAGTGGCTTTGGCCATTGCGTGTTTTTTCGCCGCGCGACCAGTAATGCGAACTGTATTGCTCCCCTCCTGCGCGCCGTACGCTATCGCTGACTCGATCGGGTCACCATTGTTTCGATGGAAAGACGCATCGCGCCGGTATCTCTTGGCCAACATCCCAAACCCGGGATATATCGCTGCAGCGGCCTCTCGGGATGAAGACCCGGCTGCCTTTGAAGCGGTCCAGAAATTACCACCCGCGTTTCCCGTCATCGAGTTTGACCTTGATGCACATGTATTGAGGCAGGTTGACGCACGGTTGTGGACCGACTCGACCGATTCACCCCACTGGCTCGCCGGAGGAGCTCCGTTTGCCAATCACACGGTGTTTGGCGGCCTCATAGCGGGCAGAGATCAGGGGTACGTGGTAAGAGATCCGGAGTGGCGCAAGTTGCTGATATCGCCTGTCATGGCGGGTGTATCGATGTTGGAAAGAGACAACAGGCAGTTTGTCGCCGTTCTCACGGCAGATGGTCCAAAGCGAAATTTCTTGGACGACTACCGAGATCGGCATGGTCCGTTCTACTTGCAGTTTTTCGATGACACACGGGTCCAGATCGGCCCCACCTTCCGACTGGAACACTCGGAACAATACCGCGACGGTCTCTCGTTCGCATGGGTCAAGAATGACAGCGTGCTCGTGGTCAAGGACATGACTAGCGAAGGCCGTTGGTGGGTGCTTGACATGAATCGATACCAAACAGGATTAGAGGCTATCCGTAAACCGCGCAACCGGTGATGTTGAGTGCGCGAATAGCATCGCATGGCGATGCGACTCACCGCGGAACAACTCGACTGGCTGGTGGCGCGCGTGCCCGACGCGCCGGTGAACCCCCGGGGCGGCAGGCCGGCGATGGACAAACGCCAGGCCCTCCGCGGCATCTTCTGGGTGCTCGACAACGGCGCGAAGTGGAAAGACCTGCCGCGCGAGTTTGGGTCCAAGAGTTCCGTGCACAAGTACTTCACGCTCTGGACGCGCTGGGGCGTCTTCGAGTCTCTCATGCGCGACGCCGGTGAACTCGTCGACGAACACAACGGCTACCGGCTCTACGAGTGCTTCATCGACGCGACGTTCAGCAAGGCGCGCGGCGGCGGCGTGGGCGTGACCAAGGCCGGGAAAGGCGTGAAAATCATGGTGCTCGTGGACGCGCGGGGCCTGCCGGTGGCGGTGACGACGGGCAGCGCGACGCCGCACGAGTCCCAGCTCGTGCAGGGGTTGTTCGACTTCATGCTCAGCGAGCACACGCCGCAGCGCATCATCGGCGACAAGGCGTACGACAGCGATGCGCTGGACGAGGACCTGGACGACGAGGACATCGAACTGATCGCGCCGCACCGCACGAGCCGGAAGAAGAAGAACACCACGCAGGACGGGCGGAAACTCCGGCGCTACAAACGACGCTGGATCGTGGAGCGCACGATCTCCTGGTTCCAGAACTTCCGGCGGCTGTGCATCCGCTACGAGAAGTCCACGATGCTCTTCCAGGGCTTCCTGCACCTGGGCTGCTCGATCATCCTCCTGAAACAGGTTTACGGATAGGCTCTACTACATCCAGGTCTTTGACGAGCACTTTGCGCAGGTGGGCCCGACATACATCCTGGAGCGCACGGCGGCATTCACAATGGTCGATCTGTCTGTCCTCTCAGAAGACCCTGTTGTCATCGCGACAGACTACAAGACCGGGATGTGGTGGGTTATTGATTATCGACCTCTGCTTGATAAGAAGGAAGGCCCATGAGAAGCCTCTTTGGATGCATCGTCGGGCTTGTGTGCGGCCTCCTTGCTGGTGGTCCCGCGCCGGCACAAACTTCGACAATCACCTCGAGCATCACCCTGAGTGCGCATCATTCGCAGGCGGTGCGTCTGACGGCGGGCAGCTCGACCGCCCAGGTCAGTGTGCCCTTCGATCAGGGCAGCCGCGCACTGCTCTTGGTACAGGCGTTCGGGCAACTATCGGCCGCAACCCTGAACCGTCCGGGTTCCGTGCCTGTTTCATTGATGAGCATCACGCCCAATGGTGCGGTGGTCGTGTCGCACGACAAGGGCGCGGGAGTGTCGGGCTACACACTGGACATCGATGCCTTCCTGAGTGTCTACAGCGGCGGCCCGTGCCTGCTATAAGGCACGGCGTTCGTTGGCATGGGCGGCTCTCCCGGAACCGGCGCTTGACAGGGGCTTGTTTGTCCGCCGTGGCGCCTGCCCGGCCGCGTCGCCGCTGCACTTTCCACCCCTATGATCGCTCCCTGCCCTCCGCGAGAGCGCGGGCCAATGGACCCGGAGACCCCCATGCCCCCCACCTCCCCCGATTCCCGCATCCGCGTCAAGCGCGTTGAGAACGTCACCCAGGTCGAGTTCCTGGACCGGAACATCCTCGACGAAGCGAACATCCAGACCATCGGGCACGAGATCGCGACGATCGTGGACAAGGAGCCCAACCCGCGCCTGCTTATCTCCTTCACGGGTGTCGAGCACCTGTCGTCTGCCGCGCTGGGCACGCTGATCCAGGTGAACAACCAGGTGCGGAACCGCTCGGGCCAGCTGCGCCTGGCAAACATCGACGCGCAGATTTACGAGGTGTTCACGATCACGCGGCTGAACAAGCTGTTCAGCATCCACGCGTCGACCGACGAGGCGATGAAGAGCTTCAAGTGACCCAAGGCGGCCGCGGCCTTGGGGGGCCGCGCCGACGTCCGCATCCAAGACGCGTTCCTGAGTGCCCGCTTTCCCCAGCCCGTGATGCCACGCACCCCGGCAACCCCGCCCGCCCGCCCCCATCCGCTGGAAACCC
>CALLYM010000199.1 GCA_937858155.1 uncultured Phycisphaerales bacterium
TCGATCCGCTGCCGGCGTCGCCGCCGTCGGTGACGATGATCGTCGCGGCGTGTGGCGTCAGCGGTGCTACCCCGTGATTGAACGGGGGAGGAGTGAGCAATGAACGCGACCCGCCGTGGTGGGGTGTTATCCACTTTTCGCTCAGTTGGTGCCGTCGCACTGCTCCTGCACTTATGCGCCGGGTCTTTCATCGGTACCTCGCACGCGGACACAATCCCGGTCGAGGTGCTGGATCCCACGCTGCAAGTGACAACGGCAGTCTCCGGCCTCTCCGGCCCTATCGCCATGGTTTTCATAGGACCGGATGACATGCTGGTGCTGGAGAAGGGGACCGGTCGCATCCGCCGTGTGATCGGCGGCATCATTCAGGCCACGCCCGCGCTCGATCTCGCTGTCAACAGCAACTCGGAGCGCGGCCTGCTGAGCATCGCGCTATCACCGGGCTTCTCGAAGAACGGGCTCGCGTACATCCGCTGGACAGAGAGCAGCACCGGCGCCGACTCGGGAAACGTGCTGGAAACTCCGCTCCTTGGAAATCGCATTGACGTGTTCCACTGGGACGGCTCGACCTTCACTCAACAAGGCAACATACTCAACCTCCGCGCCCTGCAAACGGACAACGTTCTGGTGCCCGGACAAACAGGTGGAACCAACGGAGCACCCGCCGCAAATCACAACGGAGGCGTTATCCGCTTCGGTCCCGATGGCAAGTTGTACGTCTTCATGGGCGACAACGGGCGGCGCGGGTGGTTGCAGAACCTTCCGAACGGGCCGTTCCTGTCCGCCCCCAATGTGGACGACACCTTCGGCGGCCCCGCGCCCGACAACAGCCACCTCACGGGTGTCATACTGCGCCTCAACGCGGACGGCACCGCCCCCGCGGACAACCCGTTCTTCGCCGCGGGTGGCGCGATCGGCGGGGAGGTGGGCGCGAACATTCAGAAGGTCTACTCATACGGCCACCGCAACGGTTTCGGCATGGCATTCGATCCACAATCCGGCTCCCTGTGGGAAACCGAGAACGCGGACGACGCGTTCAGCGAACTGAACCGCGTAGTGCCAGGCATGAACGGCGGCTGGATCCAGGCAATGGGACCCCAGAGCAGGTTTGCCCAGTTCAAGTTCATCGAGACGACCCAATTTACACAGGCTCTCCAGCAGGTCCGTTTCCCGCCCACTCGGCTCGCGTACACCGCGGCCCTGGCGCAGGCAAGGATGTTCATGCTCCCCGGCGCGTTCTACAAAGACCCGGAATTCTCGTGGGTGTACGAGATCGGGCCTGCCGGCGCGACGTTCATCAACGGGAACGGGCTCGGCACATCCTACAACGGAACGTTCTGGTTTGGGTCCGCTCGCTCGTTCGGTCAGGTGGGCGGTAATGGAGGCAGCCTGTACCGCATGCGTCTCACGCCCGACCGCCTGAACGTGGACGTCTCGTCAGACGTCCGCCTGAAGGACCATGTGGCGGACAACCTATTCCGTCCGACCAAGTTCGACGGCACGGAAAGCGAAACGCTCCAGATCGGCCGTGGCTTTGGCATCACGACAGATCTGGTGCAGGGACCGGATGGTGCGTTGTACGTCGTGTCGAACACGGACAATGTCATTTACAAGATCAGCAGGCCGTGAAAAACGCGATCGGATCGGGAATTCCTCGCTCGCAGATGGTCAAGAGTCATACCGACTCACAGCAGGGAGAGAGCCTTATGCGTATCACCGTGAGTATCTTCGCTCTGGCCGGCCTGGCGCACCTCGCGAGTGCCCAGGAGCTTGTCTCCAACGGTTCCTTCGAAACCGGATTCGGATCGTGGACCCGCGCTGACCAATTGGGGAGCGATGGAACATTCAGCCTTCAGACGGGAGCATCCTCACCAGTCAACGCGTTCCCGGTCCCAACGCCTCCTCACGGGGTGCGGGCCGCGATGACGGATTCCCAGGCGGGCGGAAGCCACGTTCTGTACCAGGACATAGTAATTCCATCCTCGGTCACCGCGGCATCGCTCTCGTTCTCCCTGTTCCTCAACAACGGCGCCGGAACGTACTTCACCCCATCGAACCTGGACTGGGCGGCGACAAGCACCACCGGGTCCCAGGTGCTCAACCAGCAGGCACGTGTGGACTTCATCTCGACAACTGCAAACACGTTCAGCACACTCGCTGCAGACGTGCTCCTCAACGTCTTCCAGACCGGCGCGAGCACCCCGCCCACGCTCGGCTACACCACGATGGCCACGGACATCACCACGTTCCTTCAGGCAAGGGCCGGACAGACGATCCGCCTCCGGTTCGCGGAAACCGACAACGTGAACTTCTTTAATATGGGCGTGGACAACGTGAGCGTCGCTGTGCCCGCGCCCGGCGCTGCCGTGCTTCTTTGTACGGTGGCGCTCGTGCCGCGCCGGCGTCGATAGCTCCAGTCACGCGCTGGGTCGGTACGCGACGATTGCCGGGGCGTCCGCGGGTCGGATCCATGGTGTATTGCCTCGCGGGCCGGCACAAAGGGTCAGGTGAGACAAGTAGTTGGCCAGTTGCTCGCCCGTGAAGGTCGAAAGAAACCCCGGCGCAGCTGTGGGATTGAGCTCCATGATCTGGTCAATGAGGGAACTTTTGCGCGCAAGGGAGTACGTAGCGGAAGGGTCGCCCAGCTCCTTGGCGAAGGTGAGCAGAGATTGGCGCGCCTTGGCGCGGGAGGAGTCATCGGGCTTGGCTTCGCGGATGGGCTGCATAGGTGCTCCGAGTGCGGACGTGCGCGGACTACCGTGGGTGGACTCCCGCAATCACCATGCCGAACTCGGACCTACTTCCCCCAGTACCTCGCCCACTCCGGAGCGTGCTCCGTGGAGCCCTTATAGACGCGCTGGACGCGGGAGCCCTCCGCGCTGTGGTGGCCGCGACTCCGACACCCACCGAGACGGACTGGGCATTGGCAGCAGAACAGGGGGCATTGGTGGTGCGCTCCCGGTCCGAGCGGAATATGCCTGCATGGATGCCCACTGCCCGCACCGCCTGGGATCAGCGGATGGCCCACCTGTCCTCGGAAGCGGACCGGCGTGGCATCCGGAAACTGCTCTTCCCCCACGCGCAGGATGTGGTCTCGGATGTGCCCGGCATCGTCACTTTCTGCCGAGCCCAAACGGGCGAGCAGGGCTGGAAGGTGCTGCTGGACCCCGACGCCCTCCTGACCGAGTCAATGAAACCCAACGCCGAAGATCACCTCTGGCGGCTGCGTGATGCCCTCCTGATGGACTTTGTGCGGGAACGGATCGAGGCGGTCGTGGAGCGTGAGACGCCCGTCGCACGTTGGTGGAACGGTCCGGTGGTAGAGCTACGCGCGTGATTCAGATCTGGACACAGCGATCAGCTAGGAAAGGCCTCGGGAAGCTTCGCCGGGTCGGGCCGGACGACGATTTCAGGTGGCTCCTGGGGCACCACGGGCGCTGGCAACACAGCGTGCCCGGGGTGAGCTTGAGGGCGGTGCTCCTTGACGAGCATCGGGTTCTCGACAAACCCTTGAAGCTTGCGGGCCCGGACCGGGTGCTGCAGCTTGCGGATCGCTTTCGCCTCCACCTGACGGACGCGTTCGCGGGTCACCTTGAAGATGCGCCCGACTTCCTCGACCTTTTCGGCCAGCGCATTCGTCGTCTCGTCGCCGATGTTGCGGTCGCCGATGACCGTGCCGCGGAACATCGAATCCGATTGCAGGCTGATCGCCACCACGATGTCGGCGCCCATGGCGCGACAAACGGAAACCGGAATGGGATTGACCAGCGCGCCATCGAACAGCCAGCGCCCATCGACGAATTGCGGTTCGAGCAGGCCGGGCAGCGCGTCACCAGGCTCATGCGCGGGCAATGGTCGGGGTGGCGAAAAACATGGCCGCGATTGTAGGCGGCGTGACGCGCACGCAGCGCCGTCAGCGCGGGCGCTCGGCCGTCAAAAGCACCCAGCCGTCTTCGTGGTCGGACGCCTGCAGGGCCAGCCACGGGGCATAGGCCGCACGCAGCTCTTCGGTTTGCCGCTCCAGCACGCCGGCCAGCACCAGCGCGCCACCGGCGGCTACGTGGGCGCACAGCAGCGGCGCCAGCACCTTCAGCGGCGTGGCCAGGATGTTGGCCAGCACGGTGTCGTACAGGCCATGGGCGGCATCGGGCAAGCCGGCGCGCAGCTGAACGCCGTTGGCCGCGGCATTGGCCTGGGTGGCCTGCACCGCGGCCGGGTCGATGTCCACCGCGTCCACCGACTGCGCGCCATGCAGCGCCGCGCCAATGGCCAGGATGCCCGAGCCGCAGCCATAGTCCAGCACACGCGGCCCAAGGGGAGCGTGGGCGGCGATCCAGCGCAGGCACATGCGGGTGGTGGGGTGGGTGCCGGTGCCGAAGGCCAGGCCCGGGTCGAGCCGGATCACCTGCCGCGCGGCGGCGGGCACGGCGTGCCAGCTGGGCACGATCCAGAACTGCGGCGTCACGGCCACCGGCTCGAACTGCGCCTGGGTCAGGCGCACCCAGTCCTGCTCGGGCACCGGGGCGATGGACTGGATGGTGGCGCCGGCAAAGAAGTCCTGCGCCGCCAGCAGGGCCGCGGCCTCGCGCGCCGCGCTCTCGTCGCTGAACAGCGCCAGCACCGTGGTGCGCGACCAGCCGGGCGCGGG
>CALLYM010000200.1 GCA_937858155.1 uncultured Phycisphaerales bacterium
GCGCGGCCGCGATGCGGTCGTTGACCTCTGCGAGCTTGGCTGTCGCCCCCCGCGAGCCCACGCCCTCGGCGACCAGTTGCTTGAGCTGCCGGTCGAGGCGAGAGAGGTCTGCTTTCAGTTCGTCGCGCTCGCGCCCCAGCCCGGTGGCCTCCACGTTCGTCGTCGCCGCGATCTCGGTCATGACCTTGTCCAGCAGGCCGCGGTCACGCCCCAACGCCCGCACCTCGTCGACCACGACTTTCTCCATCTCCGCCGCAGGGAGCGTGGTGGATGGGCAGGCGTGGCTCCCCTGTTTGATGGCATTCAGGCAGCGGTAGTACCTGTACGACCGGCCCTTCTTCCCTGTGAACGTGTGGACCATGGCAGCGCCGCAGCCCTTGCAACGCAGGACGCCCCGGAGCAGGGCACCGTACTTGTTGCGGGCCTCGGCGCCGCCCGTCCGACCATTCGTCTTGAGCTGGGCCTGCACCCGGTCAAACACGGCGGGATCGACGATTCCCTCGTGCTCGCCCTGATAGACCTGCCCCTTGTGCACGATCTTGCCCACAAGCACGGGGTTGGTGAGCAGCGAGTGCAGCGTGGCTTTGTCGAAGGGCCGGCCCCCCAGCGCCTTGCCCTTGCCGGTGACGCGGCGCTTGTTGGCCCATCCTCTGCGGGCCAGTTCCATGGTGACTGGCTGGAGGGACCCTTTCGCCAGGTACAGGTCGAAGATCTCGCGGACCCGGGCGGCTTCGGGGGCGTTGACAGCCAGCTTGGGCGCGCCGCTCGAGCGGTCTACGTCGTACCCCAGCACCGGCACGCCGCCGGCCCACTTGCCGCGCTTCTTCTGGGCGGCGACTTTGTCCCGGATGCGCTCCCCGATGATCTCGCGTTCGAACTGGGCGAACGAGAGCAGGATGTTGAGCGTGAGCCGCCCCATCGAGCTGGTGGTGTTGAACTGCTGGGTGACGGACACAAACGACACCCCCCGAGTGTCGAACGCTGCCATGATGCGTGCGAAGTCCATGAGGCTGCGTGACAATCGATCGACTTTGTAAACGAGTACGGCGTCAATCTTGCCTAACTCGATGTCCTTTAAGAGGCGGTCCAACGCCGGGCGTTCCATGCTGCCGCCTGAGAACCCGCCGTCGTCGTAGCGGTCGGGCTGGCAGACCCAGCCCTCGTTCCGCTGGCTGGCGATGTACGCCTCGCCCGCCTCGCGCTGGGCGTCGAGGCTGTTGAACTCCATGTCCAGCCCCTCCTCGCTGCTCTTGCGGGTGTAGATGGCGCAGCGGCGCTTGGGGGCGGTGGTGGTGGGTGCGGGGGAGTTGGAATCGATGGGAGTGCGGCGGTGGCTCATGTGGGGACTCCCAGGTTGAAGAAGCGGAACCCGTTGATGTGGCTGCCGGTGACCTTTTTGGCGATTGCCGACAGGGTGCGGTAGCGATCCCCGTCCATCTCGAAGCCCTGGTCATCCGGGAGGACGACCACCCGCAGGGTCCGGCCCTTGTACTCGCGGATGATGGCGGAGCCGGGCGTGGGGAGGCGCCGGTCGAACGTGGGCACCGGTTTGGTCACGGTGCGGGACTCGCTCTGGGGCGGGCAGACCAGGGTCCGGGGCGCCATCACCCGCACGTCGGCGTCGTTGGCGAGTTCGGCCGCCCGCCGCCGCGCCCGCTCGCTGAGGTCGCCCTCGGCGTTGGCCTGGATGCGCCAGGCGACCTTCCGCAGCAGGTACCCCCGGTGCCGGGTGCGGCAGGGCTGGCCGTACAGGGCCTCGTACCGCTGGGCGAGCTCGCCGGTGGTCAGGCGTGGCAGGGCATCGAGTTCTGACTGGAGTTCCGTGGGCATGGGATCACCTCTCTGCCTTGGCCCGGAGACCTAACCCCGGGTCCAGGGCCGGCACACTGAGGGCGGCATGCTGGGGGAGTTCAAGGGGAAGGGCCGCGGAAACCTCAGAATTGAGCGTCGCCGAGATCCGCGGCCGGGCGATTCGGGTGGCCCGGACGACCCCGGCGGCGAGGATGCCGGCGACTTCGGCGTCGCGGTCGGCGGGGCTCAGGGTGTCGGGGTGGCAGTGGTGAGGTGGGGGGGCGGTCACGCGGCGGCTCCAGCGACGGGCCGCGGAATGCGCGGTCTCGTCACTGGTGAACTATGCAGTTTCAGGCGCACCTGCACAGGAAAATCCATGTCCGCTCGACTATCGCGTACTTGGTGCATGCGAAGAGTTACGCTACCCAAGTGTCCATTCGGAATGCATGCTCCATTGGTAGCCAAATGGTCGGGAGGGAGGCCAGATGACCATGCAGAACACAGCGCAACGAGACCGCCGGCCGTCGAGCCACATTGGCATGCATCATGTATACTGCATGTCGGTGATCTGGAAGGAGGTCCGTCGAAAGCGATTGAACCCCATGCCGTCGTTCCGGCGGCACTTTGCAGGTCGTTTACGCCATATGCGTCCGCGCGACGCATCGACGACGGTTTCATGAGCTTCCCCATGAGCACGGCGCTCGAAAAGCGACAATGAGCGACGGACCTCCTTCCAAACCACTGAAGCTTGCTCCGGAGCTTTCGAAGTCAGACGCAGACACAAAAGCTGCGTTTCGCTTGCTCCAATCAGTCGCCGATGTGGCCGACCTCCTTGAGGTTGTCGGGGCGCTCGCCGGCCTGATCCGCCGCCATCGCACCGGGACCGGCGCCCGCATCCACGTCTCGCAGGCCGAGGCCGTCGTCAACCAGCTCGACACCCTCTACACCACTCGTGCCGCGGCGGCCCACACCGGTGATGTCCGGGCGGACGAGGTGCTCGACGCCGTGCTGCCCTGCGCCGGCGACGACGAATGGTGTGTGGTCTCCCTGCGTTCCGATGCCGATCGCCGGGCCGCCGCCGAACTGACCGGATCGGATCCGCAGCGGCTGCCCGCTGCACTGTCGGAGTGGACGTCGAGCCGGACCCCGGCCGACGCCGCCGCGACGCTCCAGGCCCACGGGCTGGCGGCGGGACCGATGAACCGGCCCGCGGACCTGCTGGCCGATCC
>CALLYM010000201.1 GCA_937858155.1 uncultured Phycisphaerales bacterium
CCTTGCCGCTCCACAGCGTATCGGAGCGCGAACCGGTGTAATCGCCAAGCACGGCGCCCGACGGGCGCGTGAGCTGCGTGATGGCGCCGGTCGTGCTCTGCGGATAGTAGATGTAGGGCGCCCAGGTGTAGTCGTAGTCCTTCTTGTCTTTCGTCACGCGGGCACCGACGGTCACGCCGATCAAGTCCGTGGCACGCCATTCCACCTGGCCGAAGGCCGCGAAGGATTTGGTGAGCAACGAGTACGGCGCGCGCGTGGCAGGAATGCCGCCGGCCGTGATGGGGTAGTTGGCGCCCGTGGCCGGAACGCCTCCATCGGTGAAATACGGCGGCGTGCCTTCGGGCCATGGACCAAAGATGCTGAAGTAGCCGCCGGTGAACCCACCGTTACCATCTGGTACCGGGTTGTTGGGATTGTTGTTGACGTCCAGGCAGGGGGAGAAGTCCAGGTGGATGCCCAGCTGGCGGAGCTGCTGGCCTACCTCGACATGGCCGCGCAGTCGATGGTGAACTCGCCGTTCTACGGCCTGCCGGGGCAGATCGCCAGCATCAACCGTGCCATCGTGATGCTTGGCCTCAACGCAGTCAAGAACATCGCGATCGCCGCGAGCATGGCGAAGCTGTTCCGCGGCGGCGACCTGGGCCCCAACTTCTCGGCGCGCGACCTGTGGACGCACTGCAACATCACGGGCGGCACGGCGAAGCTCATCGCGACGCAGATCAAGCTCGGCCTGGCCGACGAGGCGTTCCTCGCCGGTCTCATCCACGACATCGGCATGATGGTGGAGATGCAGTACGACCGCGCCAAGCTCACCGAGGTCATCAAGAACACGGGCATCGACGCCAAGGGCGTGCCCGCGATGGACATGCTCGCCGCCGAGCAGCACATCTATGAGGCAACCCACCAGGACTTCGGCACAGGCCTGTGCGAGCGGTGGAAGTTCCCCAAGTCGTTCGCGTACGTCGCGGGCTGGCACCACCGGCCGATGGAACTCGCCGCCGAGAACCGCACACTGCCCGCCGTGGTGTACATCGCCGACCGCCTTGCCGCGGAAACGGGCATGGGCTTCCGGGGCGACCTGCTGAGCACCGAGGTCGGGGCGGATGTAATCGACTTCCTCAAGATCAGCAAAGACAAGCTCGACGAGATCCGCAACCAGGTCAGGGCCCAGGCCAAGGACATGGCGAACACGCTGGCCTGACCGTTCACACGTCTCTCTTTCTCCCTCCGGGCGGTGCACGCGAAAGCGTGCAGCCGCCCTTTTTGGTCGCGCAAACTCCCTAAATCCCAATGGTTATAGGTCTCAATCATTAATTGCGGCTATACATATCCGATATAATGGTGCGTGCCCGCGACCTGACCGCGCGGAGCCCCTGGTGTGTGGAGAGAATTATGAAGGCTCTTCCTGGCTTCCTTACGGTGCTTCTGTGCATGGCGTCCAACGTTCGGGCACAGGTGCCCACCACGCGCACAGACTTTTTCACCCCTGGCACTCAGGTGGGCCCGCTGGAAGATGACTTTCTTTCAGGCAGGAACGACTGCTCGGGCTGTCACGGTTACTTCGAGCAGAAGCGCGAACCCTACCGCCCTTGGGCTTCCAGCATGATGGGGCAAGCGGCCAGGGACCCGGTCTTTTATGCATGCCTTTCCGTCGCAAACCAGGATGCCGCGTTCGTGGGCGACCTGTGCATCCGCTGCCACTCCCCGGGCGGATGGGTCAACGGGCGTGCCAGCAACCCCGGTGGCGGCGACCTTGTCGACAGCGATTTTGAGGGGGTGACGTGCTCGGTCTGCCACCGCCTGATCAACCCCGCGTACGAGCAGGGGTTGGACCCTGACCGTGACTTTGGCATCCTCGCGTTGCTGGCGCACCCTGTTGCCGTCGACCCCTCGGGCCGCCCAATGTCCCACAACGCGTCGATGGTGGTGGACCCCTTCGACGTCCGACGCGGGCCCTTCCAGCTCACGATGACGCCCCACTACTGGGCCCAATCGCGGTACCACCGCTCCGGCAACCTCTGCGGCACATGCCACGACGTGTCCAACCCCGTGTACAGCAAGCAGCCGGACGGCTCCTTCCGAGCCAACGCGCTCAACGAGCCGCACCCGACGTCGAGCAAGCACGACATGTTCCCGATTGAGCGAACGTTCAGCGAGTGGACGCAGAGCGCGTTTGCGCAGGGGCCCGTCGACATGGGCGGCCGCTTCGGGGGGAATACATCCCTGGTCTCATCGTGCCAGGACTGCCACATGCCCAAGACCGCGTACTACGGGTGCATCCCGGATATCAACCCGCCGCTCCGGCCCGACCTGCCCCAGCACCACTTCGCCGGCGCAAACTCGTGGGTCCTGAACGCGGTGAGGTACCTGTACCCCGACTGGGAAACCGATCTCACCGCACCTCTTGTGCAGGCGTCTGTCAGCCGGACCATGGGCATGCTCACCGCCGCGAGCGATGCTGAGCTGACCTACGACTCGTGGTGCAGCCTGAACGTGCGCATCACCAACCAGACGGGGCACAAGCTCCCCTCCGGCTACCCCGAAGGCCGTGCGATGTGGATCAACGTCCAGTTCATCGCCGCGGACGGTTCTGTGATCAGCGAGTACGGCAAGTACGACGCGGCGACAAGCGGCTTTGCCCGCGACACCAAGGTGTACGAGACGGTCCTGGGTCTCGACGCCTACGCCGCCGCCCTGACAGGCAAGCCAGCGGGCCCCGGCTTCCACTTCGCCATTAACAACGTGCGCCTCATGGACAACCGGATTCCCCCGCGGGGCTTCACGAACGCGAACTTCGACGCCGTGGGCTCGGGCGCGGTGGGGTACAGCTACCAGGACGGCCAGTTCTGGGACGACACCCAGTACCCCGTCCCTCCGGCCGCGGTGCGTGCAGATGTGCGGGTCTACCACCAGACAACGACGAAGGAGTACATCGAGTTCCTGCGCGACGAGAACGTGACCGACAACCGCGGGCAGGTCGCCTACGAGCAGTGGGTGCTCCACGGCAGGAGCCAGCCCGCGGTGATGGACGACGTGAGCTTGGACCTTGCACGCAACTGCTCGGTGGACTTCAACGGCGACGGCCTGTACCCGGATACAGCCGACATCGATGACCTCATCAGCGCGTTCAACTCCGAGAGCCCCGCGGCGGACATCAACCACGATGCCGCTGTCACGCCAGCGGACCTGCAGAACTTTCTGAAGCGATTCTCCGGCGAGGCGTGCGAGTAAGCACGCCGCACCGCGCAATACCCGGCCTCATACCGGGTGGTTGCTGCGTCCGAGAAGCGTCGCTGTCAGGACCGCAATTGCCGGATAAGCGTGCAACATTATCTGGTTTTCAGGCGAACCTGAGACCGGCGACCTGCACCGGCCCACAATAGAAGTGGGCACGGCTTCACAGGCCGGCCCCGTCCCTGAAGGAAGAGGAACCCCATGAAGTTTGGAAGCTTTGCCATCGCCGGCGTATTCGCCGGTGCGACCGCTGTCGCCGCCCACGCCCAGACATCACAGATGTTGCGGAGCGCGCTGGTCACGAACGGCATCACCCGTCCGGCGTGGGTGGGGGGTGCGCCAGGGGATGACACCCGCCTGTTCGTCATTGAACGCTGGACCGGCACCCCCGCGGTTGGTCGGGTCCGCGTAGTCAACAACCTGTGGACCACCCCCACGCTGAACGCCACGCCATTCCTCACGTCCCCTGAAGTGGCCAGCGGCGCAGAGCAAGGCGTCCTGGGTCTCGCGTTCCACCCGGGGTACGCACAGAACGGTTACTTCTACTTCTACTACACGCGAGCGAGCGACTGGGCGATGATCGTGGCCCGCGGTCACCGTGCGACACCCGACACGGCCGACGCCGCCATCGATACGGTCATGGTCATCCCCGACAATGCCGACAACCACAACGGCGGCTGGATGTCCTTCGGTCCCGACGGCATGCTCTATATTGCGGTGGGTGACGGCGGGGGCGGCAACGACAACACGCCCCCCAGCGGTTCCACGACAGGCAATGCGCAGGACATCACGGACAACAAAAAAGGCAAGATCCTCCGCATAGACGTGGACGGGTATGACAACATTCCGGGCAACGCGGACGACGACGGTGTGCCCGAGGACCCCGAACGCAACTACCGCAACCCATTGGACAACCCATTCTTTGGGATTACGGGCGACGACGAAATCTGGTTGTACGGCCTGCGGAATCCGTGGCGTGACTGCTTTGACCCCGTCACGGGCGAGCTGTGGATCGCCGACGTTGGGCAGGACGTCCGCGAGGAAATCAACGTCGTGCCGCCGTACGCCAAAGGGCTGAATATGGGCTGGCGCTGCTACGAGGGCACGCGCGTGACGGGCCTGGGTGGGTGCTCGCCCCTGCCTTCCCCCGTGCACGCACCCATCGCGGAGTACGTCCACCCCGGCTTCACCACCATCGCTCCCTTCGGCATCACGGGGTGCGCCATCACCGGCGGAGTGGTCTATCGGGGCGAAGCCATGCCATGCTTCAAGGGGCGGTACATATTCGCGGACTATTGCACGGGCGACATCTTCTCGTTCACGCGTTCGTCCTCGGGTGGCATGACGGAGGTGCTCGCACGCCGGACCGAGCTGGACCCTCCGGGCACGCCGGCCATCAGCAATGTCACGTCGTTCGGCACGGACACCCGCGGAGAAATCTACATCCTCGACACCACGGGCGGCGAGGTGTTTCGCGTCCTGCCCAACGGGTACACCGGCAACACCGCGGACGGCAACGGCAACGGCGTCCCCGACGCCTGCGAGGGCCGCGTCTGCGACACCGTGGACTTCAACCGCGATCAGTTGTACCCCGATACCGGCGACATCGAGGAGTTCGTCCTCGTCTTCTCTGGCGGCGCGTGCCCGGGGCCCTTCTGTGGGGACATCGACTTCAACAACGACGGGCTGTTCCCGGACACCGCCGACATCGACTCGCTCCTCAGCGTGTTCAGCGGGGGTTCCTGCCTCTAACGACGGACATCGCGGGTTGCTGGAACACGGAGCGCTGTCGTTGGGCGGGCGGTCTCGATGAGGCCCCCGTTTGTTGTTTCTCGCCCAAACACCCCCCTCACCGAATTGTGTGAACCTGGGCACCCAATTCGCTGGCCACTCTCGCCCCCTCGTCCGCATGTACTGGCAGTCCCCAGCCCCCTTGTCGGGAGAAGGAGTGCATGTCATGTGGAACCGTGTGTATTGTCCGTTTGTGATTGTGATGTCCGCGGGGCTCGCAGCGAGCGCCGGTGCCCAGGTCGCCGTGGATGCTGATCCAGGCCCGGACCTTTCGCCCTTCGGTGTCGTGAACCAGCCGCTGCCCGCCCTGCAGGCGATGGACCCTGCAGGCCTGCACGACGTTGCGGACAAGAACCCCGCCGCGAGCATCGAACGCGCCCGTGCGTCATGGCCCTTCCGCATCTCGAAGCAGGAGGCCGAGGCCCGTATGTCCAGCGATGCCGCACTTGTCGAGTTGCAGGCGCGACTGGAAGCCCGAGGGATCGCCCTGCAGCCACCGGAGCGCCCGAACTACTACTACTACCACGGACGTCCGATGGCGATGGACCTGGACGTGAGGCGCGTGGCGATCATGTTGGCGGACAACATCCCGGCCGGGGCCATGAAGCAGGCCGCGACTACCGCCGCCCAGAACGCAGGGCTCGTGCCCGCCGCCGATGGGCACGCGCAGTCTGGACGATGGGTGCTGGTCAACCTGCAGCGTCCGCTGGCGGGCTATGAGGACGCGGACGCACGGCTCAACCAATTCGCGAACGCGCCGGGCGTTGTCATCGCCTCGCCTGTTTTTCACAGCCCGCTCCTCGAGGACGGGTACCTCACCATCACGCCGCAAATCCTTGTCCGCGTGAAGCCGGAGCTACGCAACGCGACGCTCCAGACGGTCGCGGCCAAGGCGCCCACCCTCGCGGTCACCAACCCCAGCCTTGGCAACATGGCCGGCGCGGTGCAGCTGCGGAGCAACGCCCGCAATGGCTTTGACGTCCTGGCCGAGGCGAACCGCCTTGCCCAGGACCCGGCGTTTGAATGGGCAGAGCCAGACCTCCGCGGCTCGATCCGGTTCGACTTTGTGCCCGACGACGCGTCGTACTGGGACCAGTGGCAGCACGACAACAACGGCACCAACGGCGGCGTCGCCGACCAGGACATGGACAGCGATCTCGCGTGGGACTACACGCGCGGGATCTCTTCCATCGACGTGCTCGTGCTGGACGAAGGCACCCAGCCCGACCACGCGGACATCAACTGGCAGACCGGACGCGACTTCACGACCGGCGCTGTCAACGGCGTCGGCAACGGCGCGCCCAGCAGCCCCTGCGACAACCACGGCACCGCCGTCGCAGGCATTTCGTGCCAGCGCGGAAATAACGGCATCCTGGGGTCCGGCACGGCGCCCGGCTGCACCGCTTTGTGCGCCAAGGTCGCCGACCACACCGACACCACGCTCCCCTGCACGGGCACGTCGTGGACGCTCGACTACTCGTACATCGTGAACGCCCTGGCGTGGGGCGCCGCGAACGGGGCGGACGTCTCCAACTCCTCCTACAGCCTCGGTGGCACGCTCGCGGCACTCGAATCCGAATTCGCCGACACCGCCACCGTGAACGGCGTCATCCACATGGCCGCCACGGGCAACAGCGGTGCCTCCAGCATCGCCTACCCCGCGAGCATCCCCTACGTCTACGGCGTGGGCAACCTCACCAACACCGGCAACCGCAATTCGAGCAGCCAGTACGGCACGGGCACCGACTTCACCGCCCCCGGCACCGGCTGCCGCACGGTCGACCGCGAAGGCGCCGACGGCTACTCCAGCACGGACGAGACGTACTTCAGCGGTACGTCCTGCGCAAGCCCGAACGCCGCGGGTGTCGCCGCGATGTTCAACTCCGCGTACCAGTGGGCCACGCGCTCCCAGGTGTACTCGGGCGTCGCCGACGGCTGCCGTGACCGCGGCGCAGCGGGCTACGACACCGAGTACGGCTACGGATTCGTGAACTCCTACTACTCCATCGTCGACGTGAATCCGTCCAACGACCGCTGCGCCAGCGCGATCGCCATCCCGGCGGGCACGCTCACCTATTCGTACGACAACCTCAACACCACATGGGCAACCGACGGCTGGAACGAACCGCAGGCCTCCTGCGAAGTCAACGCGTCCGGCGAGGGCGCGAGTGTCTGGTGGCGCTGGACGGCCCCCAACAGCGGCACCCTTGACATCAACACCAACGGCACCGACTACGACACGGTCCTGTCTATCTGGGACGGCTGCGGCACGGTCAACGCGTCCAACGTGTTTGTCGCCCCCACCCTCCTGGGCTGCGACGACGACGGTGGCACGGGCACACAGTCCCAGATCCTGAACCTCCCGGTACAGGTGGGCGAGACTTATTACATCAAGGCCTCCGCGTACGGCGACGCCAACCCGGGCGGTCTCCTGGACATCGCCTTCGTCCTCACCCCCACGCCACCCGCGAACGACTCGTGCGCGAGCCGCACCGTCATCCCGGGCGACGCCTACGGCGTTTACAACCCGCCGCTTGTCGACACCGATCTCGCCACGACCGCGACGTGCGAGCACGACGAATCGTGCGGCGCCGCGACCAACAGCAACTCGGTCTGGTATGAATTCACTCCCTTCGAGGATGGTCGGATCACGGTCGACACGGTCGGCACCGACTACGACACCGTGCTCGCCATCTTCCGTGTGTCTTCCTGCCCGCTCATCATCAACGGCATCTGCCTTGACGGCGCCAGTGTCGCCTGCAACGACGACATCGACCTTGCCGGCGGCAACTACCAGTCCCGTATCACCGACTTCGAGGTGGACCAGGGCGTGACCTACTTCATCAAGGTCGCTGATTACGGCGCCACCGACGGCGGCGGCGCGCTCAACTTCAACCTCGACTTCAACGCACCGGCCGTGCCCTCCAACAACCTCTGCTCCAACGCCACCACCATCCCGGGCGGGGCGCCGGGCGGCAGCTTCCAGGATGAGGTGCGTGCCCACTCCGCGAACACCTCGATCTGCGAGCCCAACGAGACCTGCGAGGTCGGCGACGTGGGAACCGGGCACTCGGTCTGGTACAAGATCACCCCCGCGTGCAACGGCGCGCTCAACCTCTCCACCGCAGGCTCGCTCTACGACACGGTCATGTCCGTCTGGACGGAATGCAGTTCCTTCACCGGCAGTGGATGCACGCGGACCAGCGAGGTCGCCTGCGACGACGACTCCGGCCCTGGGACGACGTCACAGATCCTGTCCCTGCCTGTGCAGGCCAACGCCGACTACTTCATCAAGATCGCAGCCTACGGCACAGCGGACGCCGACCGCCTCACACTCAACGCCCAGTTCCAGTGCGTCGAGTCCAACTGCGACACCATCGACTTCAACGGCGACACCCTCTTCCCGGACACGCAGGACATCACCGACTTCCTCATCGTCTTCGGCGGCGGCGCCTGCCCCACCGGCCCGGGCCAGTGCGGCGACATCGACTTCAACAACGACGGCCTCTTCCCGGATACCGACGACATCGCGGCCCTCATCCGCGTGTTCGGCGGCGGCCCCTGCAACCCCTAGTTCACTCCGTTCACTCTGGACCCCTCAGTCCATTCCCCTTTCCAGAACGCCCCGCGCGAAACGCGCGGGGCGTTTCCTTTCTCCGGGCCGCGGTTCCACGCCACCACCCGAAAGGCGTCTGTTCGGTGCTTCGCATATCATCCCCATCTGTGCTATCTTGTCCGTCCGGCAACCGAGGGTGGTTTGCCGACGGACAGAGTTGAGTCCCGCGGGTGCGTTGCTCCCGCCCTAACAAGGTCGCGCCATGGACAAGCTTTTTTACACGCTGGAAGAGGCCGCCGAACGCCTGGGCAAGAACGCGGACGACGTCCGCAAGATGGCCGCTTCGGGCCAGCTCGAGCAGTTCCGCGACCGCGACAAGCTCATGTTCAAGAAGCAGCAGGTCGACCTGCTCGCCGGCGGCGAAGAGGAACCCCTCCGCCTCGCCGACTCGGGCGAGCTTGAGCCCATCGGCCTCGCGTCTTCGGGCAGCAGCATCGGCATGGCCGACTCCAACGCGGGCAAGGACGGCACCGGCATCAGCCTCCTGGACGACGCGACCGACGATTCGGACGCGAACGCTGTCACGCGCATCACGACCTCGCCCTCTCTGGTAGACCCCGGTGAGGACAAGAAGTCGGCTTCGGGTTCAGGCGGCCTGCTCGACCTGACCCGCGAGGCGGACGACACCAGCCTCGGCGCGGGCCTGCTGGAAGACGTGTACGGGGGAGAAACCGTCGCGGCACAGACCGCCGCGGACGCGCCCGCCGAGGGCGGCGCGTTGTTTGAATCTCCGGCGGGGACGAGCGACGCGTTTGAGTCCGCGACCCCCGTTGCCGCCGCGGCCGCGGTCGAGGTGTACGACGGTCCCGGCTCCGGCCTCGTCGGCGGCCTGGCGCTCGGCGCAATCATTGCGTTGGCGGTGGCCGCGTTCACGCTCATCATGGGCATGACCGGCTCTGGCGGTGGCATGCTCAAGACCATCGGCGACAACTTCATGATCCTGATCGGCGTCGCCGCGGGCGTGTCGCTCGTCGCCGCCCTGGTGGGCTGGTTCCTCGGCAAGAAGAGCTGATCTGCACGATCGGAACGAGCCGCTAGGCCGCGACTGTTGCCTGCGCGCTCATCACGCCGCGGATATCCCTGAGCGAGGCCTCAAAGTCTGTCACCAGCCTGGTCTTGTTCAGGAAGAGGCTCGCGCCGGCGGCCATCGCCTGCGCCTGGACCGCGGCATCGGTGCTGGCACTCACCAGCGCGATGGGCGTCTTCACGTGCGGCATCACCGACCGACACGTCCGGATGAACTGCACACCCGTCACGCCGGGGAGGTTCATGTCGCACAGGATGCACTGGGGCGTCGGGCTGGAAGAATCGGCCAGCATCGCCAGCGCGTCCTCCGCGCTCTGGACGGAAATGACACTGAACTCCGCGTGCCTGCCGAACAGCATGCCGAGCAGGCGGGCCGCCAGCGGGTCGTCCTCCACGATCATGACGAGCGACTTCGCCGCGGGCTTGGGGACGGCGTGTGCAGAGGCGGGCCTGGACGCAGCGTCCACCTCGCCAGGGCGCTTGGGGGCAACACACTGCACGCAGTTCCTTCCCGCTTTCTTCGCGGCGTAGACGCCCTCGTCCGCCGCCTTGGTGAGCGATTCCGGGCCGGTTAGCAGCGCCTCGGACGCGGGCTCCAGCGATGACACCCCGATGCTCACCGTGACCGAACGCTCCTGCTCTGCCACGTTGCACGGGCGAAGATCAAAGGGTGTCCGCGCGATGACCGTGCGCAGCAACTCAGCCACGCGGGCCGCCTTCGCCATCCCGACGCCGGGGAGAATGATCGCGAATTCTTCTCCACCGTAGCGGCACACCGTGCCGGAGCTGCTCAGCAGACCCCGGGTGCGTGTGGAGAGTTCCTTCAGCACCGCATCGCCGGCCTGGTGTCCAAGCGTGTCGTTGACGCTCTTGAAGCGGTCTGCGTCGAAGAAGAGCAGCGAGAGCGGCGTGCCCGTCTTCTTCGCGTGGGCGAACGCCGCCGCGAGCGTCGCGTCGAAGTGGGCGCGGTTGTACGCTCCGGTCAGCGCGTCGGTGATCGTCCTCCGCGCCAACTCCTCGTTGGCCCTGCGCAGTTCCTCGCTCTGCTGCTGGCTCTGGAGCTGCGTCTCGACGATCGCCTCCTGCGCCTCGGCGAGGATCGCCGTGACGTTGGGCTTATCGCCGGTCTTGAGCTCCAAGCTCTTCGCGAGGTCGGCGGCGCCCTTGGTCGTGGCCTCCAGCATCGCGTCGCACGCGGCGCGGTCCATGCCGAACCAGTCCCGGCACGCCACGACGTAGGCCCCCAGTTTCTTCTTCGCGTCCTTCACGCTGAGCACCGCCGCCGCTGCCTGGCCCACGCCGACACACCGCAGCAGCTTCTCGAACTGTGGGTGGCACGCGCCCGGGTCGTGGTGGAAGCCCACGCACTCGGCGAGCTGGGCGGGCAGCTTCCACTTGAGCGCGAGGCTCTGCCCCAGCTTCGCGTGGTCGAACCCCAAGGCCGTCTGCTCGATGCTGGGCCACTCGCCGTGGTCTTCCGGTGCCAACGCCAGCGCGCCGGTGTACTCCTCGCGCAGCGCCGCGAAGCACGCGAGCATCCCGATGTCCGCAATCATGGAACCGGTGAACGCCTCCTCGGGGTCGCAGCACTTGGCGTTGAGCGCCACCGACCGCGCCGCTACCGCCGAATAGACCGCGCGCCGCCAGTACGCCTGCAGGTCAAACGCCTCGCCGTTGCCCGCGACCGACCTGGTCATCTCCACCAGGCTGAACCCGAGCACGATCGACTTCACCGTGTTCATGCCCAGCATGGACATGGCGCGGGGGATGCTCGGGCACGGCTGCGACAGCCCGTAGTACGAGGAGTTCACCGTCTTGAGCACCTTGGTCGCCAGCGCGGGGTCCATCGACACCGTCTGCGCGATGTCCTGCATCGACACCTTGGGGTTGCGCGTCAGCTCCAACACCCGCACCGCCACGCCCGGCAGGCTTGGCAGCGACGGGTAGCCGAGCACGCGATCCATTGCAGACTGCGCCATGAGACACACCCTCCAACAACAACAACCACCGCGGTCAGAACCAGGTTGACCGGACCACGTCCGCCCGCGGGCTACACCCCTCACATCGACGATCCGCAGCGGTAGAAATCACGGTGGCCGGGCATGGAAGTGAGGGAACGCGATTGGGTGTGTTTCTGGAAACGCGCAACCTCTTCCTCGGGCCGGTAATCCCTTGATTACAGCGTGCCTGCATCGCCTGTGACGGTCAATTCCTCGCGAACACCGAATTCACTGTTCGAAACGGAATAGATCGAACAGGCCGGTTATCGGTGTTCGAGGATCGGGCGCTACCGCACGGCGTGGAGGACGATCAGCGCGAATCCGGGCAGCGCGGCGACAAGCCACAGCGCGACGAAACTCCCGCGCACACGCACCAGCGTGACGACGGACGTCACCGCCAGCAGCGCGGCGAGCAGCACCCACCGTCCGCCGGGCGACGTGGAAAACGGGTTAACGATGCTGACCACCAGCGCCGCAAGCGGGGGGATGGCGCAGAACACCGAAGCGCGAGGGCTCCGGCGCCAGAGTTCGCCCAGGAACCAGCACGCGAGCATCGACAGTGTGACGACCACGAGGATGTCCGCCGAGACGAGCGCCGCGTGCCGGCGGATGGCGAGGATCGTCATCGTCCAGAGCGGTACCGCGAGCACGAGGGGCAGGAACGACTCGGCACGGGGTTCGAGCGAGTTGAGCCACGACGCATTAAGTTCCAGCAGGTGCGCCGCGACGGGTGGTCGGGCGCCCCGCGCGCGCCCAAAGAGCGAGAAGCGGCGATGGGGACGCTGGTCGACAACGCCGTAGCCGCACGCGTGGCATGCGCCGACGTCCAGGTGCAGGATGCGTCCGCAATTGGGGCACAGGAGGGCCAGTGCCGGGTCGAGGGCGCTCCGCCACTGCAGGACCTCGCTGTTGTCCGCCTCCGCCTTCGCCACTTCCGCTTCGAGCTTCGCGTTGGACTTTGCCCGGGCCTCGCGGACCCGACGGTCCAGAATCGCCTGACGTGCCCGCTCGAGACAATCTGCGCACACGAACCGGTTCTTCTTGTCGCGGGTGCCGGCGGTCGAACTCTGCGCGCAGATGCAGCAGGTGGACGCCTGCCTGTTCGGGGGGTTGTCGGCGCCCACGCTCATGCAGGAAACTACCGACCGGTCGCACCAAGTTTCCGGTCAATGATCAAGCGGGCCTTTCTTGCCGGCGGCACGCCGAACTCACGGTGGCCATTTCAGGCCCGCCTCAGCCGCCCGCAGGCTTGTGACCGGCTGCCTCGTTTTTCTTCTCGATCATGAGCTGCTGGTCGTACCCCTTCTTGACCTCAGGATTGTCCTTGAAGAGCTGCTCGATGGGCGGCGGTGGCTTGGGCTTGGGGCCGGTGTCCTGCATGTTCATGTACAGCAACACGCCCGCTCCCACGATGCACAGGCCCGCAACGGCGAGCAGGATCATCTTCTTCTTATCTTCCATTTCAGGGGTCTCCTGGTTTGTCTAATCCGTTCATGATACACCAAACCACTCGCTGTCATGATCGAGCGGGTGGGCTCAGGCATCGGGTTAGCCGACATCGCGGCGTTGAAAGAGCATCACGGCAACAGAAAGAAAGGCCGTGACCTGCACCAGTGAATAGGCGCTGGCCGTCAGGAGGTACGAGCCGGGTACCGGGCGGTTCTGGGAAACTGCATCCAGCAGCCAGAAGTACTGGAGGTTTGGTAGCACCCCCCACGCGGCCAGGCGGGGGTATGAGATATCCGTCGGGCCAGCAAAGACAAAGTCACCTTTCTTGGGGTCCTTCACAACGGAAAGAACACCCGATCCAATAGTTCGCACTGTCAAGCGATCAGCTTGTGCAGAAAGAGCCACTAAGCTGGGTGGTATGTCCTTTGAAAAGGCCTCGTTCGAATCATCGAGATTGCCCTTGAAGTCTGGGTAGGTGCCCAGGGTGTGGAGCGGGAAGCCGTTGGGGCTCGGTCCGTAGTAGATTGCTGTTCCGGGGGCAATAGGGCGCGGGGTGGGCCTCCGGAGCGTGATGACAACCGGGGAGTGTTCACCCGCGAACGACTTGCTCGGGTCCAGCTGGTCGACCTGGCGTATTTGCCCGATCGCTTCGTTCCGGAAAACGAAACGGCCCACAAAGAAGTTTGAGAGCAGGGACGCGACAAACACCCCCAGGCACACGATGATCGTCATGACCTGGCCAAGCCTCGTTGAGGCAGCGGTGGCAATTGCCGCCAGCACCAGAATCGCAAGAATCAAGGCGCAGCACGCGGTGAGCACCTGGGGTTTGAACGCGGTGTGCAGGGCCTGCACCTGCCACTTGTCGTCGAAAAGCAGGACGCCGAAGTACGCGAGGACGGTCAGGGGCAGCAGGACCAGGAGGGCGGTCTGGGGGAAGTTCCACCCATAGAAGTAGTTCAGCCACGCGGCCAGTGAAAGGGAAACTGCGAGCGCAATGCCGCAGAACACGAGGACCGGGTACTTCAGCTCATCGGCGGCAGTCGTCATGACGCCGTGGCGGATGGCAAGCATGAGGAACAGCACCATGAGGGCGCTGGAGACGAGCAGGGTGCCGATCACGCCCAGGTACTTGCCGACGATGACCGATACACGGCTCACGGGTTTGCTCACCACGGTGAGCATGGTTTTGCTATCTATTTCCCTGCTCACCACGCTGGTGGCGATGAACCCCGCGAGCACGACACCCATCACAAAGACGGTCGACATCCCCACATCCAGCAAGACCTTATCGTCGGACTGCACTTCTGCGGACTCTGTGCTCTGGTAGCCCAGGCTGTAGCCAGAGTTCCATGTGGTGAAGAACTGCAGCAGTCCGCTGAGCAGCACCAAAAACAGCACGACCGGTTGACGCGTGCTCTCCACGAAAGCGTTGCGGGCGATGGAGAAAACTTTTGGCATCCGTTCGGGTTGGTGGAGGTCGTCGGAAGATAGGAAGGATGAGGAGTGAGCTGCGGGTCCAGTGAGCCCGACCATGTTTCCGAAGAAGTCACGAACATAGGTTCGCCCGTGTCGTACATCAAACCGCCCCCGGTCGTTCGCGCTCGGGGTGGCAATGTCGCGCGAAATCCTGAGCGGGAGTTCGCGCGGCAGTTGCGCGAGTGGACGATTGGCTGTTCGGGCTGGAAAGTGGGCCGGGGGCGGCCACAATACCCGCCCGTTTAGCACGTGGGCCCTGACGGAGAAGGGGCCGGCCTGAGCGGAGGCCTCGTGAATGGGGCGGCCGGAGTGCCGGATGGGCGCGGTGTGGTTCTCACGCGGCGCGGCGATCGTGGGAGGTCGGGAGTTGGTGGTCGGACGGGGAGGCGGAAGCCGGGTGGAACCGGCGCCGCGGTCCTCGGGCGGTTGGATTCTGACTATGCGTGCAGACTACCTGACGTACCGGACAGCGACAAGTGCGGCGATCAAGGGCCTGGTGCTCCAGGTGGTGATCGCGTCGGTGCTCATCGTCTATGGAATGCTGGCCAAGGACCACGTCGCGGTGACCACCGCCGGGTTCGCGGGGATCGGCATCCTGGCCTGGCTGGCTCTGACCATTGTGTACGACCAGCACCGGCGCGAGCGGATCGAGGCGCTGGAGGTCGAGGCGCTCGCGCAGACGGGCGGGGCTTCGGCATCGGTCTTCCAGAGCGAAGGGGAGTTGCGTCCCGCGGCCCGGCGCCTGGCCAACCTGCACAAGTACTTTGTTCCGGTGGTCAGCATCATCATTGCGGTGCTGCTGCTGGCGTTCGGCGGCTGGCGGCTGTGGGGTGTGCTGCACCCTGCGGGCGGGACGGAGCCTCTCTACGCGCCGGGCCAACTGAAGGCGACGACGATGGAGGCGGGCTGGCCGATCGCGCTGGGCGTGATCATCGCGCTGGTGGGCTTCGTGATGGCGCGGTATACCGCGGGCATGGCGAAGCAGCCCGCGTGGGCGAACCTCCGCGGCGGCGCGGCGTTCCTGGTGGGATCGGTGCTCATGGCGCTGGCGATGGCGGTGGGGCATGTGGTCGATGCCCTGGGCCCCGACTCGGTGCTCCGGTACCTGCTCGTGGTCCTGCCGGCGTTCGTTCTGTTCATCGGCGCAGAGATCGTCATCAACCTGATCCTGACGGCCTACCGACCCCGCCGGGCGAACGAGATCCCGCGTGCGGCGTTTGATTCGCGTCTGCTGGGCTTCGTTGCGGCGCCCGACCGCATTGCCAAGAGCATCAGCGAAGCGATCAACTACCAGCTGGGCTTTGATGTCACGGGAGGGTGGTTCTACCAGTTGCTCAGCCGTTCGCTGGTGCCGCTCATCGCGGGTGGCGTGCTGCTTGTGTGGCTCCTGTCCACCATCACGATCATCGAGCCGCATCAACGCGGCATGGTGCTGCGGTGGGGCAAGCCCCTGGGGGGAGAGATCGGCCCGGGCCTGCACTTCACGGCGCCCTGGCCCATCGACAGCGTGTACGTGCCCGAGTACTACCGCAAGGACGCGACCGGCAGGGTCACGACGGAAGACCGCACGGTGACGGGCCTGCGCGTGCTGCAGCTGGGAACCTCCCTCAGCGAGGGCACCGACGCGGTGCTGTGGACCAACGACCACCCGGGCGATGAGGTGTACCAGTTCGTCCGAGCGTCCAGGGACGCCGGCACGGCATCCCAGGGTGGTTCAGTGCTGGTGGACCTTGCGATGGTGTCGGTGGAGCTCCCGCTGCATTACGTGGTGAGCGACGTGCACACCTTTGATGAACTGGGTGCTCCCCGCCAGCGGGAGGACATCCTCAAGGCGGTCGCGGTCCGGGAGGCGACCCGCTACTTCCAGGGCACGCACCTGGACCAGGTGCTGGGCTTCGGCCGCGACCAGATCGGGCGGGACCTTACGGCGCGGGTACAGGCGGCGTTCGATGCCCTCAATCCAGGCCCGGACGGCAAGCCGCGGGGCGCGGGAGTGCGCGTCGTCTCGGTGGGGGTCGCGGGCGTGCACCCTCCCAAGGACTCGGCGGCGGCGTTTGAGGCGCCGATCGCCGCGGACGCCCGCCGGATCGCGAACATACAAAACGCGCAGGCGGACGCGGTCGCAACACTGACGGCGGTGGTGGGGGATTCGGGCAGGGCCGGCGAAATCATCGGCGAGCTCGACAAGCGCGACACGCTCCAAGCGCAGGTTGGGCAGGGGAAGGCCGCGCAGGCGCAGGTCGTGGCCCAGGAACTCGTGGTGCAGGAAGAGATCATGCAGGCCGGGGGCAGCGCGGCGTCCACGCTCGCCCGGGCGCGGGCCGAGCGATGGGAGCGTCACATGGAGGCGCGCGGCCAACTGGCCCGGTACGGCGGGCAGGTATCGCAGTACCAGGCTTCGCCCCGCATCTACATGAACCAGCAGTACCTGGCGGCGATGCGCCGTCTGATGGACGACTCGCGTGTGTACGTGCTGGACCCGGGCGTCCGCGGGAACTGGCTGCAGCTCAACCTTGAAGACAAGACCATCCGGTCGGACGTGTTCAATCAGAACGGCGAGGGCGACAAGTAAGTCGAACGGCGGTAGTGGAGACCAAGCAGTGAAGAAGTCAGTACAACTCATCGTCGCGGTGGTGATCCTTGTGGTGCTCGCCGCGTTCATGTGCACCTACTCGGTGCGGTTCACCGAGCGGGCGGTGGTGACGACGCTGGGCAAGGCGACCAAGGACTCCGTCAAGGTGGAGCCCGGGCTGTACCTCAAGGCCCCGCCGCCGTTCCAGAGCGTGACCAAGTACGACTCGCGCGTCCGCATCTTCACGCTGAAGGTGGAGACGCAGCAGACGGCGGACAGCCGGCAGGTCGCGGTCGAGGCGTTCTGCACCTGGCGCGTGGCCGACCCGCTCAAGTTCTTCCAGAACTTCAGCGGCAGCCGCGAGCGCAGCGAAGAGCACTACGCCCGGGCGGAGAGCGTGCTGAAGGCCAACCTGCGTTCCGCGGTGGGCGTGGTGAGCACGTACTCGATGGAGGATCTCTTCACGGCGGACGCGGGCAAGAGCAAGCTTCCCGCGCTCGAGGCCCAGATGCTCGCGGCGCTGCAGGACGCGAAGGGCAACACGGGCGGCGCGGCGGGTACCGGGCGCCTGGCGGACTACGGCATCGAGGCGGTGGACGTGGGGCTGACCCGCATCCTGCTGCCGGAGGAAGTCACCAAGGCGGTCTTTGACCGCATGAAGAGCGGGCGGGAGCGCATCGCGCGTGAGACCGAGAGCCGCGGCCAGAGCGAGGCCCAGGCGATCCGCGACCGCGCGAACGCGGACTCCAAGCGGATCAAGGCCTTCGCCGACGGGTTCGCGCAGTCGATCCGTGACCAGGGTGACCGCGAGGCGACGCAGTACCTCGCGAAGATGAATGAGAACCAGGAGCTGGCGGTATTCCTTGAGAAGGTCAAGTTCCTGAGGGAAGTGCAGCCTCGGACCGCGACGCTCATCTTCTCCACCAACATGCCCGGCATGGACCTGCTGAGCCCTGACACGCTGAACGTCGGCGGCTCGGGCGGCGCGTGGCTCAACGACCTGCTCAAGTCCCGTCCCAGCGGGCGGACGGGCAGCGTCACGCCCAACGGCGCGGCGGACATCCAGACCCCGGGCAACGCGGGAGGGCGCCAATGAAGGCCGACCACGTTCTGCTGCACGACGGGCACGAGGGCGGCCCGGCGGAGCCGCCCGCACGGGCGGGCTCGGTCACGCTGCGCGCTGACGCGGACGGGCCCGCCGACAACCAGGCGATGCTCGACCCCGCCAACCAGTCGCTGTCCGAAGCGCTGAACATCCTGCTCAAGCTGATCTACCTGGGCGTCTTCGTGCTCTGCATCGTGTACGCCTTTTCCGGTCTGCGCCGCGTGCAGGAGAACGAGCGCGGCGTACGCCTGCTCTTCGGCAAGGTTGTCGACGGCGACCTCTCACCCGGCCTGCAGTACGGCCCGCCGTTCCCCTTCGGCGAGGTCGTGCGCGTGGGGCAGAGTGTGGAAGAGGTCCACGTCCGCAAGCCGTTCTGGCCTTACATCCAGGGCGACACGAGGGCCGACGACCCCAACGCCCCGGTCGACCAGAGCGTGGACAAGCTCACGCCCACACAGAGCCTCAAGCCCGACCAGGGCGGGAGTGGCTCGCTCATCACCGGGGACGGCAACATCGTGCACGCGCGGTGGAAGGTTCAGTACAAGCGGGCGAACGCCAGCACATTCGCCGCGAACATGCTGCCCGAGCAGGAGCGCCAGATGGTGATGGCCGCGGTCGAACGCGGCGCGGTGCGGGCGTGCGCACAGACATCCATCGACAGCGTCCTTTCGGCCAACCAGGGCTCGCTGGCGTCGATCGCCAAGCAGGTCGCTCAGGACACGCTCGACAAGGCCGAGTCCGGCATCGTGATCGAGTCGTTGTCTATGACCGAGGTGACGCCGCCCCTGTGGGTGCGGAAGAGCTTCCAGAATGTGCAGTCCGCGGTCGCGAAGAAGCAGCAGGAGGAAGAGCGCGCCTCGACGGACGCCTCCGCGACGCTCAATCAGGCCGCGGGGGATGCGGCGCCGTACCTGGTCGCACAGATCGACGAGTACGAGAAGGCGATCGCCACGAACGATCAGGCCAAGGGCGACGCGATCCTCGAGGGGATGCGCCGCGTCATGAGCGGGGAGCCGGTGGACTTCGGCGGTACAAGCCGGCGTGCCTCGGGCGAGGTCACCAGCATGATCGCCGACGCCGGGGCCTACCGGGCGGAGGTGGTGAGCGCCGCGAAGAGCACACTGGCCCGCTTCCAGGTCATGAACGAGCAGTTCAACCAGAACCCGATGCTGATGCTGCAGCGGGAGTGGGGCGGCGCGGTCAACACGTTCACCAGCCGCAGGACCATCTCGCAGATGTTCCTGCCCCCGGGCCGGTCGGGGGACCTGGTGCAGGTGCTCATCAACCAGGACCCGACGCTCGCGCGGGACATCGAGCGCGAGGTGAACGAGGAGCAGGGCCGCCGGGCCCAGCAGCGCCAGCTGCAGCGGCAGAAGAACGAGGGCATCAAGACGGAGGTCCGTCAGGAAATGTCGGGCGAGTAGCGGGCGGATGGCGCCGGACCCAGGAGCGAAGCATGGCGGCAGACGTGGCATCGGCACCTTCAAGCGAGGGAACCCGGTCGGGCACGGCGGCGGTTCGGGGCGGCTCCGGGGCATCGCCCGTGGTTGTCTGCACCCAGCTCTCCAAGGTCTTTAAGGACTTCTGGATGCGGGACCACGCCCGCGCCGTCACCAACCTCTCCCTGGAAATCCAGCCCCGGGAGGTCTTCGGCCTGCTGGGCCCAAACGGCAGCGGCAAGAGCACGACGATCAAGATGATCCTGGGCTTGCTGCGTCCCACGAGCGGGCGTGTCGCTGTCTTCGGCAAGCCGCCCAACGATGTGGAGATCAAGCGGCGGATCGGCTATCTGCCCGAGGAGAGCTACCTCTACGCGTTCCTCAACGCGCGAGAGACGCTGGACTATTACGCGAAGCTGTTCGAGCTTGAGTACAAAACCCGCCAGCGGCGCATCGACGAGCTGCTGGACATGCTCGGGCTGACCAACGCGCAGCACCGTCCGGTCCGTGAGTTCAGCAAGGGCATGCAGCGCCGCATCGGCATCGCGCAGGCGCTGATCAACGACCCGGACTTTCTCATCCTCGATGAGCCCACCACGGGCCTGGACCCCCTGGGCACGCGCCAGATCAAGGACCTCATCATCGACCTGGGGCGGCGCGGCAAGACCATCCTGCTGTCCAGCCACCTGCTGGCGGACGTGGAGGACTGCGTGGACCGTCTCGTCATCCTGTACGGCGGGCAGATCCGTGCACAGGGCACGTGCGCGGAGCTGCTGGAAGCCCGCGACCGCACGACGATCGAGACCGACACACTGGACGATGCGACCGTCGCGGAAGTGGATCGGCTCGTGCGGACACGCACGGGCGGAGAAAAGTCGGTGCGCAGGGTCAGCAGGCCCCGGCAGAGCCTCGAGAGCCTGTTCATCGACATCGTGGAGAAGGCCCGGGCCGAGCAGGTGGCCACCAGCGGCGCGACATCCGGCGGTGAGACGGCTTCGTTCCTCAAGGGTTCGGACCTGATCGACACCCTTGTAAAGGCGAGCGAAGAGCCGCTGAAGCCCGTGCCGGGCGTGGCGGCGGCGAAGGAAGAATCGGTCATCGACGCCCTGGTCTCGGGCAACCAGACATTGGAAGCGCAGGCACGTCAGGCCGAGCAGGCACGCCCACGCGGCCCGGCGCCGCAGCCGGTGAAGCAGGAGGGCGTGGACGCGAGCGTCATCGACTCGCTCCTCGGCGGCGGGGGCGGTGAGCAGGGAGGAGAGAAGCGTTGATCCGGCGCACATGGTCCAGGCTCAACCTGCTGCAGCAGTCGCGGATGTTCAAGATCATCGCGTCCTGCGTGGTGGTGCTGCTTGGCATCGCCGCGTTCGTGTCGTACTCGGTCGCGGTGGAGCGGGAGCGCACAAGCGCGATGGCGCCGCTGGACGAAATGGAAAAGCAGGCGCTGGCCGAGGCTGAGGCCGCCCGGAAAGAGGCCGAGGCGGAACGGAAGGCGAACGTGCCGCCCGGTGCGCCCGCGCCTATCGAGGTGAAGAAGGGCGAGCGGCCCAAGGACGCCTACGACGCCAGCATCCAGGTCTTCCGGGGCGTCGTCGGCGCGCAGTACTCGACAGGGAGCGTGGGCGCAAGCATCGGGATCGGCGTGGTGTTCCTCCTGGTCGTCATCTGGCTGGACCTGGGGTTAACGTACCTGGCGATGATGGCCGCGGGCTGCGCGTTGCTGTGGGTCGCGAAGGAGTTTGGCGTCGCGCAGCGGTGGGCGCCCCTGGTCGTCGGCATGGTGGGATTGGCGGCGGCGTTCTTCGCGATCATGCGGCTCCTGTCGCTGCTCCTGTCGGGTCCCGGGGCGGTGTTTGCCATCGCTCGCACGGTGCTCAGCGAGGCGGTGCGTCTGCGGGTGCCGGTTGTGTTCATCATCATCCTCATGTTCGGCCTCGCTGCCCTGCCCCTGGTGCTGGACCCCACCACGCCCCTCCGGTACCGCGTGCAGGCGTTCATGCAGTACGCGTCGAGCGGGGCATTCTGGCTCATCGCCATACTGACGCTCCTGTTCAGCATCACCACCGTCGCGTTTGAGCAGCGGGACAAGCAGGTCTGGCAGACGATGACAAAGCCCGTCGCGGCGTGGCAGTACATCCTGGGCAAGTGGCTGGGTGTCGGCGCGCTGTCGCTCGCCCTGCTGGGCACCACCAGCGCGGGCATTTTCATGTTCGTCGAGTACCTCCGGCGCCAGCCCGCCATCGGCGAGAAAATCGCCTTCCAGCCCACCGACGACCGCCTCATCACCGAGGACCGCATGATCCTTGAGACGCAGGTCCTGGCCGCGCGCCGCACCGTGCAGCCCAACCCGCCGGACGTCGACCCGGTGAACCTCGAGAAAGCGATCAACGAGCGCATCGAGCAGGAACTCGCGGAGCTTGGGCCGCTGGCGGAGGACGCGCAGCTGGCCCGCGACCGCAAGCTGAAGCTTGAGGGTGTCATCCGCGACAGCCTGCAGAAGAACCTGTCGGCGGTCTTCCGCACGATCGAGCCCGGCCAGAGCAAGGTCTTCACGTTCTCCGGCCTGTCTGACGCCAAGCGCGACAACGTGCCGATCACGCTGCGGTATTCGATCCAGTCCGGCGGCAACATGCCGGACAAGTCGTACCAGATCACGCTCGTCTTTGCAGGGTCGGATGTTGCCCGCTTGCAAGATACCCCCCTCGACTCCACCATGAGTGTGCAGCTCATGCCCGACATCATCGACGAGAACGGCACCGTGGGCATGGAGGTCATCAACGGCAACCCGTACGAGCGGACGGCCCCCCCCCTGTCGATCACGTTCCCCCCCGACAAGCTCGAGCTTTCGTACTCCGTGGGGTCGTTCCGCATGAACTTCTTCCGGGTGTGCACGGTGCTGTGGGTGAAGCTGCTGTTCCTGTCGATCCTGGCCATCTGCGCGTCCACGTTCCTGAGCTTCCCGGTCGCCGCGCTCGTGTCGTTCACGACCTTCCTGGCGGCGGAAGGAGCCCGGTATGTGCTGAGCAGCATCGACTACTTCGAGACCACGTCGATCACGGGGGAGACGCTGTACATCAACACGGGCATCGCGAAGTTTGCCCAGGGTGTCGGCAGCACATTCCGCGTGTATTCCGACCTGCGTCCAACGGGACGCCTCGTGGAGGGGGAGTACCTCTCTTGGGCGGGCCTGCTGGGCGGGACGGTGGTCGTGGGGCTCATGAGCATCGGACTCTTCGTGCTGGCAACGTACATCTTCCGGCGGCGCGAACTCGCGACGTACTCGGGGCACTAGTAAGCAGAAGGGACGCATGGCGAACGATCGCACCACACAACTTCTCGCGGCGGGCGTGCTGGGATCGTGCATGATCCTCTCGCCGGTGCTGAGCGTGCGGCTTACGGGTATCGCCGGGCGGACCGACATGGTCTATACCGACCGCGCCGAGGACAACGACCGCTGGGAGGTCTCCGCGGGCATCGCGATGGGCGCGTTCCGCGGCATCTTTGTAAACCTTCTATGGATCCGCGCCAACGACATGAAGGAGGCGGGCAAGTTCTACGACGCGGTCGAACTTGCCAAGGCCATCACACGCCTGCAGCCGCGGTTCCCCCGGGTGTGGGTGTTCCACGCCTGGAACCTCGCGTACAACATCAGCGTCATGACCAAGACGCGCGAGGAGCGCTGGAACTGGGTCAACCAGGGAATCCAGCTCCTCCGCGACCAGGCCATCCCGGCCAACCCCAACGATCTGCTGCTGCACAAAGAACTGGGCTGGATCTTCCTCCACAAGGTCCAGGGCGTGACCGACGACGCCAACCCATACTACAAGCGCATGCTCGCGGCGGAGTGGACCTTCAACCTGGGCATGCCGCCCAAGCGCGGGCCCGAGGACCGTGACCGGCAGAAGGTCATTGAGAAGTACGCCGCCTGGATGCGGGGCTTTGCGAACGCGGCGACGAGCGAGGTCGAGCTGCGCGCCCGAAACCCCAAGGCGGTGGAACTCGCCGACCGGCTGCGCGGGGTTGGCCTGTCGTTTGAAACAAAGGACGACAGGAAGGTCTTTCTGCAGCGGTACGAGGTCACACGCGTCAATCTTCAGTCCGTGCGCCACGACCTGTTCCTGAAGGCGATGGCGGACATGCAGCAGGTGACCACGCTGGCCGGGCTGATCGAGGACCCGCAGTACGCCGCGGCATGGACGGACTTCCTTGCGTACGTCCGGCGGCGGGTGATCGTGGATGATTATAACATGGAACCCGACCGCATGGTGCGGTACACCGAGAAGTACGGGCCCATCGACTGGCGCAACGGCGCGGCCCACTCGCTGTACTGGTCCGCCCGCGGCGTGGAGGAGGCACAGGACCGCCTGCGATTCGTCACCGACGAGAGCGGCAGGATCATCGACGAAGGCAACAGGAAGGACTACGACTTCCTCAACACCGACCGCGTCGTCGCCCAGAGCGTCCAGGAGCTCTTCCGTTCGGGCGATGTGTACTTCGACTTCCAGTCCTTCGTCAACGGGCACTACAACGTCTGGCAGGGCACGCCCAACGGCGCGTTCGCCGACTCCTATGGCATGATCCTGGACGAGATGCGCAAGCGCGCCGGCTACATCGACGAGCAGCGTGGCAAACGCTGGGTCAGCCCCCTCTCCGATGCCTACCAGAACTTCATGATCGACGTCTGCCTGTACTTCTACAGGCGGGGCGAGCGAGGCACCGCCAACCGGTGGCTTTCCGAGCTCCGTGAATTCAAGGACATGAACACGTACGACCCCAACCGCTCCGAGCGGTTCCGCGACCTGGACGAGTTCGCGATCGCGGAAATGAAGACCCGCGCGACCTCGGCGTACGTGGCCGTGGGTCAGATCAGCGGTTCCATCCTGGGGGCGTACACCACCGGGCTGCTCGGGCAGGACCCCGAGCTCTTCGAGAAGCAGATGCAGTACGCGAAGGACTTCCACAAGTACTACAACGAGCAGCAGCTGCGCAAGACCGCGATCAACATCGAGCAGGAGCGCATGGCGCAGCTCGACAAGGACTTTGAGTTTGTCGCCGGCCCCTTGTTCGCCTCGTTCATCGCCGAACTCGGGCTGGACGAAGCGGCGTACGTCTACGCCGCCGCCCCCAACGACCTCAAGCAGTGGGGCTACGACACCCTCCAGGACGCGTTCCGGCAGACGCTGACCGAGGAGGCAAAGGAAGGCGGCAAGAACTTTGACCAGTTCTTCCCGCAGCCCGAGGGCATGGACCAGTTCCGCGCCCGTGTCGCCAAGAAGCAGGAAGAACGCACGAAGCGGTCCCCGGCGCTCGAAGGGCAGTGAGAGTACCAAGTCTCGAGAGGGCTACGCCACAAGGCGGTCGCGTGCGTCGCGGTACTTGTCCAGCGTCGCTTCCACGATTGCCGCGGGCAGGGCCGGGCCGGGCGACTGCTTGTTCCACGCGCCCGCCGCGACCAGGCCTTCCAGGTACTCGCGGAGGAACTGCTTGTCGAACGACTTCTGGGGCTTGCCCGGCGCGTACAAGTCGGCGGGCCAGAAGCGTGAAGAATCCGGCGTCAGCACCTCGTCGATCAGGATCGGTGTTGCGTTCTTGATGGGTGTGCCATCCGGCCCCACCGGCAGTCCGAATTCGAACTTGGTGTCCGCGATGATGATGCCCCGCGCCCGCGCATGGTCGGACGCGGCCTGGTAGACCGCGAGGGACATCGCGCGCAGCGTTTCCATAAGGGGCTTGCCCACGATCGCGCACGCGCGGTCGAAGGAGATGTTCTCGTCGTGCTTGCCGACGTCTTCCTTGGTCGCGGGGGTGAAGATCGGTGCGGGCAGGCGGTCGCACTGGCGAAGGCCCGCGGGGAGTTTTACGCCGCACACGCTGCCCGTTGCCTGGTACTCCTTCCAGCCCGAGCCCTCCAGGTAGCCCCGCACGACGCACTCGATGGGCACTACGCGCGTCTTCCGGCAGATCATGATCCGCCCCGCGAGGTCCTCTCGCGTGGTCCCGCCCGGGGTCAGCGCCCGGTCCGCGAGGCGCTGCTGCTCCGTCGCGAGCAGGTGCGTGGTGCAGATGCCCTGCTTCTCGATGAACCGAAGCCAGAACACCGACAGGTCGGTCAGCAGCCTCCCCTTGCCCGGGATGGCGGTGGGCATGACCACGTCAAAGGCCGAGATGCGGTCGCTCGCCACCAGCAGGAGGCACGGGTCCTTCGTGGGCAGCGTCGCAAAGTTGTCGGGCAGGTCGTAGATGTCCCGCACCTTGCCACTCCGACGATTGGGCAACGCGAGTGCTGTCTCCAGCAGAGGGCGGGCGGGGATTTCAATCGCGGCGGGCATGGCGGCTCACGAAGGCTTGGGCGCGATGATGGGCAGCAGGTAGGTGATCGTGACAAACACCAGCGCGCCCAGCAGCACCATGCCCAGCGTGACCTGTATGGTCATCGCGATCACCTGGCGGTGGAGTTGCTTCATGTCCTGGACGCGCACCGCCTTGTAGGCGAGCGAGACGAGCAGTGACACCGGGATGAGCAGCACGAACCACAGGTCCTGCAGGGGCAGGGGATCAAGGAACGGGCGGTAGGCAAGGGTGAACATGGTTACGTGCCACCCTTCCCGGCCATGGCCGTGTTCACCGCCGCCTCGATCACAACAGACTCGAGTACATTGCCCGTCTTCTTGTTCGCGGGCGCTCCGTCCGTGCGTTTGCTCGGGAACCCTGCGTCCAGGATCACAATCAGGTTCACCATGCCACCCAGCCCCGCCATGAGCATGCCCAGCTCATTGACACGCCCGACGGACATCGACTTGGGAGGCGTGCCGCCCTTCACCGCCTTGCCCGTTGCCGGGTCCCGGCCCTCATCCGGGTTCGCCGACCTCAACTTCCCGTTCTCATCGATCACCTTCAGTTTGTTCTGGTGGTACCAGTCCACACCGAACGCGACCGGTCCCACCAGGGCTTGGGCGTAGAACCACGGGCGGTCTTCCTTGCTGTCGATGGCATCGATGCCACCCACCAGCATGCCGCCCAGGAACAGCCCCATGACTCCGACACAGACCGCGGCAGCACGGCTCTTCTCGCCCCGCACAAGGTGCCCCGCGCCAGGAAAGACGCACGCGGCGAGCAGCGCCGCGGGGTGGAAACCGACATCATCGTTGGGGGGAGGCATAGGTGGGGGAAAGGGTACGTGATTGTGGAATGTCGGTGGAAAACAGAAGTTCGGCGGGGTCTGGAAGGCCGACAGGAGTGGGTGTCCGACGGATTGACTTAACGCCTGACCCCTTTACTGTACCGCCGCCTCGGGCAGCCCGCAGGGAAGGAAACTGTGGAACTGCGCGGGAGCGCACCGCGAAAGAGCGCGGTGTGGGGGCAAGGGTTGTTTGTGGGTGGCACGTGGGGCGGGCATTCCCGTCGGAGAAGGTGGACCATGGCGAAGACACTGATGATGCGGGCGGGTGGTGTGAGCGGGGAGAGCAGCATGGCCTTGAGCGCGCACCGCGCGGGCGGGCCGCGGGCGGTCCGCCCCTCGCGGGCAGAGAATCGCTGGGGGCGGGAGGACGCCGGGTGGGCCGTTGTTGCCTACGAGGACGATGATGACGACTTTGACGACGACGATGCCGCCTTTGGCGAGGGTGAGGGTGAGGAGTTTGAGGGCGAAGATGAGGGATTTGACGAGGATGACGAGGACTTCCTCGACGACGAGGAGGACGACGATCTCGACGACGATGCCGACGCGGACGATGAAGAGGACGACGACGACGATGACCTCTGATCGGGGGTAGCGGGCGAACGGCCCGTGCCCGGGGCGCACAGGGGGTGTCGGGCGTCCCTTGGAGCGTCCCGCATGCCACAGAACCAGGACAACCAGCAGCCGGCCAAACAGCCCCGCACAACGCCATTTGACGATGGCGCTGGTGTGGGCGGTGGCCCCTCCGAGCGCGAAGTGAGGAACAACGCCCTCCGCGGGAGCGTGGTGGACCGCCGCAGCGGCCTGGACCGCCGCGAGGTCGAGGCCCGCCTGCGGGGCGAGAACCCCGAGGACCCCAACAACCCGTTCAAGGCCGACGACTTCAACCGCCGCCGCGGGCCCGGGCGTCGACTCTCCGACCGCCTCAAGGCCGCGGAAGAGGGCGAGCTGACCAAGGAGCAGTTCCTGTTCCTGATGGCGATCGATTCGTTCAAGAAGGCCAACAGCGTGGCGTTCCCGTCGTGGACGGACGTGCTGGAGGTCATCCGCCTGCTGGGCTACCGCAAGACCATGCCTATGGAACTCACGCTGTCCAGCGCCGAGGACTGGCGTGAAACCCCCAACGCACCGTCAAGCGTCCGCAGCCCGCGCTGGGAACGCCACGTGAAGAAGGACACCCGCGACGCGGCGTGAGCAATGTGCTCCCTCCTCGGGGTACTTCGTCCAGTTCACGCAACGTGACACCAACTCGCTTCCCGCCCTCCGCGAATAGCATTTGACCGGAGGTGCCGCATGTACGGGCGCGCTATTCGTTGTTGGTTTTTGCTTACGTTGTGGTGCTGGGGGGCTTGCACTGCCCAGCCCGTTGATCCGACGGCGGATGTCACGCACCAAGCCTTCTTCCGGCAACTCCGCACCAGAGCGATACAAGACGTCCCGGCGGGGATGGTGCTGACCGTCAGCGTGTCCGATCGGCGCGTGTACGAGTGGTCCATCGATGTCAGCACGCAGACCAACTTCAAGGTGCTTGCGAAAGCCGTGGGCACAGACAGCTCTGATGTAGCGGCGACGCTCGATGCGTGGGCTGCCCAAGAGCGAGACAGGTTGGCCAAACTGACGATCGACGCTGTTTCGGTCTCGGGTATCGACCCTGAGTTCAATCCTGAGACCGACTTCACTCTGTCGGTCATGGGGCGCGTTCTGCCCGGGGTGCAGCCAACGGAACTCCCGATTGACTCCGATCCGACGTGGTACTGGATTGGCTTCACCGGGATCAAGCAGCCTGGGGTTCGTTCCAGAGGCGGGAAGGTGGTGGAGCCCGCGGGGAAACCCACCGGGGGAGAAGTCTTCGTCGAAGTCGTGCCCGATCGTGCGGCGTGGGGATGGCGACGGACCATCACCGGCAAGATCAACATCACCAACAAGGGGGCGTCACGCGTGCGTCTCGATAGTTGGAGTGCGAGCGATATTCTTGTTGAGAAGGATGGTGGTGGAAAGCCGGCAGAGTTCTTCCGCTTGGGGTTCGCCTGCGAAGGCGGCGGTGGCGCGCAGCGCGTTGCCCAGCCGGTCGCCGGGCACGACCTGCAGCGCCGAGTAGTCGCGCCAGCGTTCGGGGTAGCCGATCTTGACGGTGAAGCGCGCGAGCTTGCGGCGCGCCTCGGCCTTGGTCGCGGGGCTCATCCAGTCGAGCGAGTCGATCGACTGCGCGAAGGCCTGGGTCAGGTTGTCGACCAGCTGCAGCATGCGCAGGCGCGCTTCCGGCGGGAAATTGCGCTCGACGTACTGCCGCCCCACCATCTCGCCCATGCCTTCGCCGAGCGCCTCGACGCCGCGCTGCCAGCGCGGCGGCGGCTGCTGCACGCCGCGCAGCGCCCGCTCGTGGAATTCGAAGTGCGCCTGCTCGATCTGCGGCGAGAGGTACGGCGCGTAGGCATCGAGCAGGTGGAACTTGAAGTACAGCTTCCAGTCGGCGACCGGCGTCGACTTCACCAGCCGCGCGAGCTCGCCGAGGTAGGTCGGCTGGTTCAGGTCGAGCGTGGCGACGCCCTGCACTTCCGCGCCCTCCAGCAGCGCCGCGAAGTCGAAGCCCGGCGCGAGGCGCGCCGCCCCGGCGAAGTCGACCTTGTTGTAGGTGCGCACCGGGTCGCGGTTCGCCGCGCGCGTCCAGTGGTGGTTGGCGATGCGATCCTCGATCGCGGTCACGCGCAGTGCGGCTGAATCGGCATTGGCCTCGCCCGCGAGCGCGAGCAGCCGCGCGACGTAGCGGCGGAACTCGCCGCGCAGCGCGACGCTGCGGGCATCGGGCAGCAGGTAGTAGTCGCGGTCCGGCATCGTCAGGCCGCCCTGGTACAGCGAGGCGACGTAGGCGTTGGAGTCGTGCGCGTCCTGCGACACGTACAGCATCACCGGATGCGCGAGGCCGATGCGCTGCGCATGACCGGCGTAGACATAGACGTCGCGCACGCTGCGGATCGCGAGGATCCGCGCGACCTCGGTCGCGAGCGGCGTCGCCCCGAGCACGGCCAGCCTGTCGGTATCCATGTAGGACGCATAGAAGTCGCCGATCTTCTGCTCGTCCGTGCCCTTCGCCATGAGGGTGCGGCCCGCAAGGCCCACGCTCGCGCCCATGGCGAGCATCGCCTCGAATCCACCGCCTATGGCATCCCCCTGAACGAGAGCCGCGGTCAGGATCGGCAGATCCATGCCGGAGTAGTTCTCATAGATACCGTCGATGGCGCCGTAGGCGTAGGCGCGGAGCGTCGCTTCGTCCTGCGCTCTGATGAGCCGGGTGAACGTCGCCAGGTCGCCGGCACGCGAGCTCTGGAGCGTTCCGACGAGCGACCCGCCGGCGACCGTGACGTGGCGCTGGTTCTCCTGCGGGACCGGCCCGAGCACGGGCTGCACGGAGGTCGTCACCGAGGGGACCACCACGAGCTACGTGCCCAGGCCGGACGACGTCGGCAACGTGCTGCGCGTCGACGTCACGGCCACCAACGCCGGCGGCAGCGTCACCGTCACGCTCCCGGACTCGGCCATGGTGGAGCCCGCCGTCGCGATCATCGGGCATGCCGCGCCCGACCACGCCGTCGTCGGCGAGACCCTCCAGGTCGTG
>CALLYM010000202.1 GCA_937858155.1 uncultured Phycisphaerales bacterium
GATCGAAGGAAGTGTAGAAGCGGTGGGAGTGGGAGTGCTGGCAGGATGCCCGACATTGGCTGTGGGAAGCTGCGGAGGGGGAGCGTAACGCACACGCCCGCACGGCCTGATCAAGATCGCGCGGGCGTGAAAGTGCTTGAATTGTTCGCTGATTTACCTTTTCCGGCGGGCGATGAGCAGCCCGCCAGCCAATGCGAGGGCCGCGCTGCCCGGCGTGGGGACGGTGGTGGTGAGCCGGAAGATGATGAACTCACCGTCGCCCGTGCCGCCATCGAGCGGGTCGGGGTCGCCGGGGCGATTCCACCAGGTCCAGCGGGCCTGGTTGGTGATGCCCGGGATGACGCCCCAGGGGTTCACGCCGTTAGCGCCGCCGACATAGGGCGTTTCCCATAAGTTACCCGCATCGGCGGTGCCGATGTACCCGCCCATCTGAGCCTCGGTCGGGCGCACATCAAAGTCATCGAGATCAAGCCCCGTCGGGTAGGCTTCCCACGCGGCGTTGCCCGTATGGAGCGATGACCCGTCGGCGTAGACCTGGGCCAACAACGCCTGCGCGATGTTGTCGTCCGACCAAGCGGCGATATACACCCGGCCCGACACGTTGTTGAACTCCCAGTGCTCCGGCAGCGACCAGTTGTACTGGCCTGGGTTGCCCTCTGGGCCAAGTTCATTCATACCAATGAACTGCAGCGCCGAAGTCTGGTCCACGCCCGGGACAGCGTTGTATATCGCGTAGTGATTGTCCGCGGTGATGGTAAAGTCCATCAACGCGGCCTGCAGATTGGCCGCGGCCCCCCCGACGAGGACCACGCCGAGCGAAACAAATGCTCGACGGTGCATGTCTTGCCTCCCTCTCCGTCCGTTGCTCTCTCCTGGCCTTTCGGCCAAGCCACGGGCGGTTGCGGGGAATCTACGTGGGAGTAGGCAGGCCCGCAACCACAAACCGTGGAAAACAGGGCAAATTCAGATTCTCGGAGCGGATGGATGTTCCGGTAAGGTCGCACGCGGCAGGTTTGCGGACGCAGTACGTTCATGGAGCGACGCGTGGAATCGCCGTCGCGGAAAAGATGCCAGTCTTGACGCCCGCGAGCGTGAGCATGGATTGCCTGCGCACCCAGGGCACTCGTAGCAACGGAGCTGTGCACAGGTCGCGGGGTAGTGCAAGCCAGGTGTGGTCAGATTGGAAGAGCGGGGTCATCCAGCGCGAGGCACGCTGGTAAAACCGCACGCTTGCGGAACGGGATGAGTCGTGCACCTCAAGCGCAGCGCCGATCGACGGCTGGCTCGCGAGGCGATCCGCGAGCGATGCGGCGTCCAGCAGCGCCATGTTCGCGCCCTGACCAAGCTGCGGGCTGCTCGCGTGCGCCGCATCCCCAAGCGCAACGATGTTGCCCCGGTGTGTCTGACGCATCCGCACGTCGAGGTACGACGCTGTAATGACCTGGTGCATGTCTGCAATCTGGTCCAGGAGCCTGTCGGCCGCTGTCGTGAGCGTCCGCACGCGATCCTTGAACGCCGACAGGCCCGCCGAACGGATGTGGTCTGCATTCTCCATACCCTGCATTCGTACGCTCAGGAACATGCTGACGGTGGGCGCGGAGTGCTCGTCACGGCGTCCAGATGGAAGGAAACCGACCATGCCCGTGGTGGACCGGTACACCTGCCAGAGCGCGTCGGCCGGGCCATCCCGCATTTCGCCGACGAACCACATGGCGCCCCACGCGTAGCCGTTGTGCCGAGTCAGGTGCGGGCCGGAATCGCGGAGCCGCGAGCGTGCGCCATCAGCAATGACGACCAGATCAAACGGACCGTGGCGCGTTCCGCTTGCATCCACCACGTGGCGTGCAATGTCACGTGCTTCGTCCCACCCGGGCTGAACTTCGGCCGCTTCGACGCTCGTCCGGACTTCCACGCCCGACCGTTCAACCTCCGATTGCAAAGTTTGAAACAGCATGCCGCGGTGGACGCCCAGCCCGAAGAGCCCATGCCCAAGGTCGCTGTACGTCACATCCAACACGCGGCGTCCTGATGTGGTGTCACCCACCAGCCGGTTGATGCGGGCGCCGAGACTCAGCACGCGTTCCAGCACACCCAAGCGTGCGAGAACTGACATCCCGCTAGGTTGCAGAAGCAGGCCTGCGCCGACGGGCGAAAGCACAGGGGCACGTTCCAACAATGTGACACGCCAACCCGCGCGGGCAAGCAGGATTGCCGTCGCCTGGCCCGCGGTGCCGCAGCCGATGATGCACACGGACCGCGTCGGTTGCGCTGGATTGAGTGGCAAGCCCAAGCATATCGGGAGGGGATGGGCCGCGGAGGCGGAGGCGCTGAACCAAACGCTCAGGTCATCCGTACCGTGGGCCGTGGACCACCGCATCTGCCTTGAATGCGCCTATCCAGTAAAGGACCTGCCAAAGTGCCCGGAGTGCGGGCTGGATGTCGATTCCGTCACTCTGCGCATCTGGAGCGCTCGGCAGGAATTGGTGGCTCGACGTGGAGCCAGGCTGAAACGCACGCTTGGGGTATTGCTAGGCGTGGTGCTGCTGTGCGGCCTCGGGATGTACGGCCTCTGCAACGGTCCATCGTGGGGATTGGGTAGAGCGTCAGGCGCCCTGACGGACCACTGGCTGGCGAACGTCCTGCTGGCATTGGCATTACCAAGCGTCGCTGTGCTCGGCGCTTGGCTGGCGCCTTTCCCGCTGCTGTACTTTGCAAAGGCTCATGACCGTCTGCCCATCATGTGCATCTGGGAAGAGTCGATGTGGCGGTTTCACGTGCCGTGGATGACGATCTGCGCGATGGGGCCCATCTTCGCGGTTTTCATCGGCGTGCCCTTTGCGACGCTCGCGTTCCAGATGGCTTGTGTGATGGTGCTTCTGCTGGCCTGGGCCGCGATCTGCCTCACCATAGTGGTCATCTGGGTGCAGGCAGTTAAGCGCCGACTGCACGAAGTTTCGTTGCTGCATAGGGCGCCCGCGGTGTGGCTCATCCTTTGGGGCGTGCCTGTGTTCCTTGCGGCGGGCCTGCTTGGTTTTTTCGCAGGGATGTTCTCCACCGTCCGGAGCATGGAATTGTGGGGCACAGTGGGCGTTTTCTAGGCCTGTCGGAGGGGCGATTGCTGATCGAAGGGCCCAGCGGCAGGCTATTATCCGCCCCGTTTTTGAGCACGAAACCACCACCCAAACCAAAGGGAACATTCCATGGAAACCACGCTCATTATCCTCAAGCCCGA
>CALLYM010000203.1 GCA_937858155.1 uncultured Phycisphaerales bacterium
GGAGGGGGAGGGGCCGCGTGGTCAGAGGGGAGGTGGTCAGGTAGGGAGCGGCATTCGGCATTCGGCATTCGTGATTCGGTATTCGGGGGAGGAGCCAAGTGATTTGCAAAGGGAGGGAGGCTAATTGTGGGGAACGGGGGCCACATGATGGCGTGGATTTTTGGCTCAAACTTGCGGATTCATTGCCAAGCAGGTGTTCCTGATCCATATTGAACGGAGACCCTCGAACCTGTTCCCGGGCCCGAAAACCATCATGACGCCAGCGCCCCATTCGTTGCTCCCCGCGCTCTCTGTTGCTCTTGTCGCCGCGGGCTGCTGCGCGCCGGTTGCGCATGCGCAGTGGTCTTTCGTGAGCCTGCACCCGGCGGGGGTTTCATCGTCGATCGGTTCGGGCGGCGGGGCGGACCAGCAGGTGGGCTGGGTGAATGAGGGTGGGGTGCTGCGCGCGTCGCTGTGGATGGGCGCACCCGCGACGCGGGTGGACCTGCACCCGTCGGGCGCGGTCGAGTCGTACGCGTACGCCTCGAGCGGGCCCCAGCAAGTGGGGCGGGCCAACGTGGGCGGGGAGTTTCACGCGGGGGTGTGGACGGGGAGCGCGGAATCGTGGGTGGACCTGCACCCGGTGGGCGCGACGGATTCGGTGGCGTCCGCCGTGCAAGCAGGCCAACAAGTGGGCTCGGCCACGGTTGCAGGTGCGCTGCGCGCCAGCTTGTGGACGGGGAGCGCGATGTCGTGGGTGGATCTGACGCCCGCGGGCGCGACGGCGGCGATCGCGCAGGGCACCGACGGCGTTCGGCAGGTGGGCTATGCGCGATTCGGCGGCGCGCCGCAGGCGGGGATGTGGAACGGGACCGCCGCGTCGTGGGTCAGTCTGCACCCGGCGGGCGCGACGTTCTCCGTTGCGAACGCGGTTGCTGATTCCGGAGGTGGTGGGCAACAAGTGGGCTATGCGCAGATCGGCGGCGTGCAGCGGGCGGGCATGTGGAACGGGACTGCCGCGTCGTGGACGAGCCTGCACCCGGCGGGGTCTTCGCAGTCCACGGTCTATGCGACCAACGGCGCGTACCAGGTGGGCGTTGCGTACTTCGCGGGGACGTCTCACGCGAGCGTGTGGAACGGGACGGCGGAATCGTGGGAGGACCTGTCGCTGACCCTGCCGGAGTCGTGGTCTGCCACCAACGCGCACGGTGTGTGGAGCGATGGGGTCACGCTGTTCATCATCGGCTCGGGGTTCAACTTCGAGACCAACAGGGTGGAGGCGTTGCTGTGGCAGCGGCCGCTTGTCGCCCCCCCCACCTGCGACAGCATCGACTTCAACAACGACTCGCTCTTTCCGGATACGCAGGACGTGCAGGACTTTCTGACGGTGTTCGCGGGCGGCGCGTGTGCAACGGGCGCGTGCGGGGACATCGACTTCAACAATGATGGGCTGTTCCCGGATACGGCGGACATCGAATCGCTGCTGACGGTGTTTGCGGGCGGCGCGTGCTCCTGAACATTTGAGGCTGCCCGGTCCTTACTGGCCCTTGGTTGTGCCGGGCGTCGGCGTCGTGACGGGCACCTGGAGCTCGATCTGGCCCACGCGCTTCAGCATGGTGTAGTGCACGAAGAAGTCGTTTTCGAGGTCCATCTTGCCCTCGCCCTTTTCATCGCCGGCGTCCCAGTACATCGCCTTCGCGAAGTCTTTCATCGCCGTGGCGTCGTCCTGGTCCCACGCGATGACCTCGAAGCCGTTTGCCTCGACCAGGGCGCGGTCGAAGGGGAAGCGGCCGTCGGCCCAGGGGATGTAGGGCTCGCCTTCCTTCGCGGGCGCGGGGCAGATGTTGTAGACCAGCCATACGCCGCCCGGGCGCAGGATGCGGGCGACCTCGCGGACGAACGTCTGGTCGTCCACGCCGAGGCTGATGGTCTTCCGCGGGTCCACCGTCTGGCCCTCCGGCGGCTCGGGGTGGATGTAGCCGCGCTTGAGCGTGTTTTTGCTCAGGAAGACGTCGTAGCCATCGCCCACCTCCGCGACAATGTGGGGATCGCTGGGCCAGTGGCCGTAGAGCAGGCGCAGCACGCCGTCGGGGGTCTTGTCGGCCATGCCGGTCCCCTCGATCAGGCCGACATCCTCGGGGCTTGAGTACATGGCCTGCAGCAGCGGGTCAACCTCGACGCCGGTCACGTTCAGCCCGATGCTGGCGAGCAGGCGGAGGTGGCCGATGCCGCCGAAGCCAAAGTCCAGCACCTTCTTGCCGCGGAGTGGTGTGTCGCCGCCGCCCAGGCCTTCGCAGAGGACGTCGATCGCTCGCGCGTACGCGAGTGGGGAGCCGTAGCGGGTGTAGTAGAAGAAGTAGCCGTCGGCGGAGACCAGTTCGAGATCCTTCTTTCCGGCCTCATCGAGCATGGCGAATTGATCGGTGCTGAGCCACTCACGCGGCTGCTCGCGCCGGTAGAACTGGCGGTGCTCGACAACGGGCAGCCAGTTGAGCGCGAAGACGAATCGCTTCGCGTCGCTGTTCTTGAGGTGGCGGAGCGTGCGTGCGCCCTCGCGGCGCAGCAGGTCCACGGCGTCGGGCATGACGTCTTTGGGCAGCCCGGGCGGCGACGCCGTGAGCTGCCTCACGGGCTTGGGCGGCGGCTGATCGGGCGGGGTATTACCCGGATCAGACTGTGCGGAACAAACGCCTGCGAGAACGGCGGCCGTGAAGAGCGCGATGGTCGTTCGGAGCATGAAGAATGGTACCGTCCGCTTGCACGTTCCGCGCGGATCGGGGATGATGCGGGTGGTCGGTCCGCATCGCACCATCCAACACCACTCATAAAGGGACTTCCGGTGACGCAGTCAAACACTTCAGGCGGGGAGCAGGGCGTTCATTCCAGGCGGTCGGTGCTGCAGGCGGCGGGTTTGCTGGCGGTCGCCGGTGCGGGGCTTGGAATGACAGGGTGCGCGGGGAGCGGTGGGAAGAACACTGCCCGCTCTGCGCCGCAGCCTGCCGCGCCGAGGGGGCGGGCGCTGCGCATCGCGCACATGACGGACATGCACGTGCAGCCGGAGTTGCGTGCGCCCGATGGGCTGGCGGCCGCGTTCGCGCACGCGCAGAGTCACGCGGCGCCGGACATGATCCTGACCGGCGGCGACCTTGTGATGGACTCGTTCGGGGCGAACGACGCTCGCACGAAGATGCAGTGGGACGTGTTCACGCGTGTGGTGCGCGAGAACGTGAAGGTCCCCATCCACCACTGCATGGGCAACCACGACATCTGGGGCTGGCATAAAAAGGACTCGGGGTGCAGCGGCAACGAACCGCTCTGGGGCAAGAAGCGGTTCTGCGATGTGCTGGGGCTGGAACGCCAGTACTACGCGCTGCGCGAGCGCGGCTGGAAGATCATCGTGCTCGACACGATCCAGCCCGACGGCGGCGACGGCTACCTGGGCGGGCTGGACGACGCACAGTTTGAATGGCTCAAGGGGGAGCTCACTGGCCTATCCGCGGACGAGCATGTGCTGGTTCTCAGCCACATCCCGATCATCAACATCAGCACGGTGCTGGCGGACACGCGGGCCGTGGGCGACAAGTGGGAACTCTCAGGTGGCCTGATGTGCCTGGACGCCAAGCGGATCGTGAGCCTTTTTGCCAACTGCCCCAACGTGAAGGCCGCCATCAGCGGACATATCCACACGCAAGAGGACGTGATGTTCCAGGGCGTGCGGTACCTCAATAACGGTGCGGTGTGCGGCAACTGGTGGAAGAGCCAGGAGAAGAGCAAGACCGAACGTCACGCTGCGGGGATGAACGTGAAGGGCTGGAACCCGCTGCGGAGCGATCCGGGGTACGCAGTGCTGGACCTGCATGAGGACGGGCGCGTGGCGTGCGAGTATGTGGGGTATGGGTGGGTGGGCGCGTAAAAGCCACTCGTCTTGTCCGGTAAGGCAATATCAGGATTAAAAATTGTTCAGATTCTTGGACTTTCGCCCAGCCGTGGTGCACCTTCTCCGGTAGATGTATGTGCGTCCGGAGGTGTCTCATGGTCTGCTGCAGGATGGTGGTCGCGGGTTCTCTCGGGGTGTCGGTCTTTGCCACACTTCCGGACGTTGCTCGTGCAGACATCGATCCAAACTCGGGAATAGACCTAGTGACGGTGGGCAATCCCGGTAACCTCAGTTGGATCGGTTCTGGCTTTAATTCCGGACATGGCCAGGTCAATTACGAGTACCGCATCGGAAGCACGGAAGTGCCGCTGTCGGCCTGGGCGGAGTTCATGAATGCCGCGCTCGATCGTCCGGCAGGCGATCAGATTCCACACGTCTTTGCCCCAACACAGTGGAGCGCCGTCGGCACCAGCCCAAACAATCCCGGCGGTCACAGGTATTCCGTGCCCGCTGGACGCGAGATGTTCCCCGTTGGGGGCGTCGATTGGCGGACGTGCGCGATCTATTGCAATTGGCTTCACAACGGCAAGAGCAGCGACCGCAGTGCATTCTTGACTGGCGCCTACGACGTGAGCACATTCGGCTATCAGCCC
>CALLYM010000204.1 GCA_937858155.1 uncultured Phycisphaerales bacterium
GGCGCCACCCTAGCGGTCTGATTCCTGAACGATGCACGACCCGCCGCCCATCACGCTGATGAACGCGGTGATGTCGTTGGTATCGGGGAAGACGCTGTCGTTATTGAAGTCGATGTCGTTGCAGAAGTCGGAGGGGCAGGGCGCACCACCGAACACCGCGATGAAGTCCGAAATGTCCTGGGTGTCGGGGAAGACGCCGTCGTTGTTGAAGTCGATGCTGTCGCAGAGCTCCACCGGGAAGAGTGTGCCGGGGCAGGCGGCGTCCCACCCGCAGTCGGCCGTGCAGTCCTGACCGATCTCGAACTGGTAGACAAAGTCGGCGACGGGCACCTCGCCCACTCCGGGCGGCAGGTCGCCGCACACCAAAGGTGGCACGCGGCCGTCGAGATCGGGCCGCCAGTTGCGGACCTGGTAGGTGCCCCACGGCAGGAGGCGCCCCGGCTTGGGCGAGATGCGGACCTGGCGATTGACGGCGGCGTAGTACGTGTCCAGCGTGATGTCACAGAACTGCGTCACGTCGGTGTTCTCAATGTGCTGCCCGTTCACCGTGTCCACGGCGGTCAGGAAGTCGACCTTGAGCAATGGCACCGCCTCCGGGGCGTTCCCCCGTCGCCGGATCGGCCCACGGAAGTTCAGAATGATGTCGTGATCGTTCGTCGCATGGCACGGGAACTTGTCCGACCATTCCGACCAGAGGATGGATGGGTGCCCGTTGGAATCCACATTGAACGAATCGCACGCTTCCTCGTGCAGCGTGAACGGCACAACGCCCACGGCGCCACCCCCGAATGAGTTCGGGACCGCGGGGTAGTCTGCCGATAGCAGCAGGGCGGAGCCGAAGGGCGGTGGCGCATCATTCCAGTACGCTCCCACCTGGACAACGCCCCGGGCGGTCCAGTTGCTTGTGACGATGAAGTTAGCGCCAAGCCCAATGTCTTCGCTAAACTGCAGCAGTCCGTCGAGCACGCCGACGTATCCCGTTGCCAGATCGGTTGCGTACTGGACCGTCACGGCCGCACCGTGCTCGATCGCACAGTCCACGCGCCACACCGGGGTGCCAAGCCCCTGGCTCATGCTGACGCTGTTCGGGAATCCGTGGCGTCCCGGGACGTCCTTCACGCTGCCCCGGATGTGGAGCTGGTTCACCGCTGGGAGGGGGCTGAACTGATCGAAGGCCTCCATCCTGCCAAAGAAATCGTGGCAGTCGAAGCGGTCGATGGTTGACGCAAGAACCTCCGTCCCTTCAAAGAAAATATCGCTGTTTCCAAAGTCGCCATCGATGGCAAGTGTTCCAAACCCGCCGGACGAACCGAGGCGGACGACATCGCCTGTGCATGTCCCGCAGTAGTCACCGTGGACAACGAGCCCGTCCACAAAGCCGCTTGACGTCAGGTTGCCGTTGAAGTCACCGGCCACCTCCAACCCGCTGTGATCGGGCACCCCGGTGAGGCCGCCGCTCAGCACGACGTTTCCAACGATGCCGCCAAACTGGAATTGGGCGGAGGAGGCGGCCGCCGCCACCAGCACGTCGTTGTTGTGGAAGTCCGAGCCATCCCACAGTGTGCCGGCAACCTCGACGCTCCCGTGCACGCCTCCCGTCGTGGCGTGAAGAAAGTTGAGGTCTCCTGCCGCGGTGATGGCGGCATTGATCGTTTGGGCCTGGATTGAGCCGATGTTCTGTGCGGAAGTGATAGAGGGCCCCGCGCCACCCGGCGCCGGGCCAATGGGGCCTTTGTCGCAGAGGATCTGACCGATGCTGCCCTGGGCTGCGGTAATGTTCCCAAGCAGCGGGCCGTTGCTGGATTGGACATGTTGGACGGCGTTGAACCCGGCAAAGCCATCCGCCGCCGACGCTGTGATGGGGGCGTCGGCCTTAATCTCTCCATCGGGCTCAATGCGGAAGGCCTGCCCCACGTCGCAGGGGCCGGTAATTTTTCCCAGGACGCGCACCGCGAGGCGCGTGATGTTCCGGAGGGCCTGTGAGTTGCTGTCGTTCGCGAAGGAGATGCCGCCGAAGTCGATGACATCGGGCGTCATGGGCGTTGTCATCAATGGAGGGAATGCGGCCTGCCCGCTCGTCCAGACCCGGAGCTCGGTCGCGCCGGCGAGCGAGTTCACGTCGGCGACGGAGATTGTGATCAGGGGGATGCTCTCATCGACCGCGGTGCCCGAGTCGTACACCCGGAGTGTGTTGATGCCCGCCACCGTGGCCACCGTGATGTTCGGGCCCGGAACGGCGTTCCCGTTCAGTTCGTAGACAATCTGGCCGCTCGCGAACGGTGCCAGTGCCCAGCACAACGCAGCTGAGGGAAAGTTCCTGCGCATGCGTCCCCTGCGTCACAAGCTAGAACCCCCGCGGTTCGGTCATCATGCCCGAAAGGCGCGCGTCAAAAGCAACTTCGCCGTTGACCAACCCCTGCACATCGCTGATGAACCGGCGGCGCTGGTGCTTAAACTCCTGGCACAGGACAAACAGGTCCTCGCCGGGCGACAACGACTTGCGGAACGCGGCGTTCTCGATCCGCAGGAACAGCACCAGCGGCGTGTCGCTCTTTCGTGCAAGGAACGTCCAGCAGGCGAGCTGGGCCGCTGTCTCGATCATCATCACGCCGGGGAAAGTGGGCTTGCCCGGGAAGTGGCCGGGCACCCAGAACTCGTCGTCCCGCACGCGCTTCACGCCGATCGTGCGGGAGAAGTCGGCATTGTGCCACACTATGGCGTCCAGCAGCGACATCTCGCCGCGGTGCGGAATCCGTGTTTCTATGCCGGCCTTGTCCACCAGGCGGGCGGAAAAGTCCACCGAGCCGGTGTCAAACAGGAACCGGTGCGGCGCCGCGTCCTGCGCATCGCCCGCTGCTCCGCTCCCGTGCTGTGCGCCGACCGAACTCACCACGGACCTCCCGGGTTTGGGCGGCGAGGGTGGCGCTCCGAAAACTACCCGCGAATCGTGATCTCCGCGCACCCATGCCGCACGTGGATCATATCAGGAATCAAGAGGTCAGGGTCATCGATTTGGGTGCGCAAGGGAGATGTGGCGGCATGCGCGGCGGATTAATCCTGTTTCGCTTCGCCCTCACGCTGCTCAAGCACCTTTTCGCGGACGACTTGGGCTTGGGCTTTGATGTCCTGCATGATCTTCCGCACGCGGGTGCCCGCGGCCTTGTTGCCGCCCTTGAACTTGAGCCAGTCTTGCTTGCCCTCGGTCAGAATCTGCTCCAGACGGTCATACTCGTCCATGGTGTATCCCTTTCTTGGGTACTCACGTTGGGGGACGACCTAGGACACTCGCCCACCCGAATCTTTCACCAGCGGCGATGATACGGGTCCATGCTTCAATGGGTTTGCAGGAACCACACAAACCGGCGGTTCTGTGCGCAAACACTTTCTAGTGAGGAACTTGCGGAAGAAGTCGCTCAATCAGCTCGATCGCGGTCGAGAGGTACTTTGGGTTGCCCTCCCGCTCGATCATGGCGGGGGCGCAGGCCGCCATGAGGACTCGCCGGGCGTTGGCGGCGGTCGCGTAGTCGTCCACGTGCAGGCCCCGCTCACGGCGCAACTTGGCCAGGAGACTGACGGGCTTGATCCCGTGCAGGAGCTCAGCATTCCCCCAGTACTGGCGTTCGAGGTACAGGGCGTCTTCCATCCAATGGCCCGGGTGGACAAGCGCAAGGTCGATCAGCACGAGTGGGCTCTTTGCTCCGAACCCGCCGGAATCGACGCCCCCTGCGGTGACGATGCGGCGCATCGCGTTGCCAGGGTGGAGATCGCCGTGACACCAGGTCGTGATCGGGCGCCGTTCCCACGCGCCTTTCAGGGCCGGGAGGGCCCGCTGCACCTTTTTCAGCATGTCGTTCCAGTGTTGTTCACCCGCAACCACGTGGTTCTTGCACGTCTCGCGTGACCGCTCCACGAGCTGCTCCCAGTGCGGTGAAGCCGGCTTGGCCTTGATCGCCTCAATGGGGGTTGCGGACGCGTGGAACTCGAGCGTCGCGGCGATCAGCTCGGTGATTTCGCCGGCGTCCATGTGCTTGGGCATGTGCGGGCCCGCAAGCTTTTCCACGACAAGCCACCCGATGTCGTACCCGCCCAGCGAAGCGCCGCTTGCGAGCACCCTTGGTGTGACGCGCGCAAGGGAGGCGGGGTGTCCAAACGAACCGGCGTCGCACACCCCCAGCGCGCTGGTCCAGCGGAGCTCGATGGGGCCCACGGGCATCTTGACCATGACCTCGATCGGGGGGGCGTGATCGCGGAGACGGAACGTCGAGAAACCTGTGCACGCGCCGCCGCGCTGCCACGTCGCGTGGAACCACTCCACCCCGCTCAAACGGCCCTGGCAGGCCTCGTGGAGCGCGGGGGACAGAGCCTCCGCGAGTGCGTGGGCGTCGCTGGCGAGATGTCGGGGGAGGGGCTGGTGATGCGGGGCGTCGTCACCGGGCATTCAGCAGGAGCGTACGCGCCGTGGTGCGGGCATGGCGCGCATCAATCGTACTGGCTGGACACCGGGGGCGCATCCACCTTGCGGAAAACAATGGACGTCTCGATGCGGAAGTTGCTGGCGGTGGTGTGGCGTTCGGCGTGGAAGATCTTGAGCTCGTACACCTGGCCGTCGTTAAGCCAGTCCAGCCGGTCGAGGTCCACGGTCTGCTCCATCTTCGGGTGGAGTCCCCCCAGGTCCATGACGAGGCGCCCGCCGATGAAGACCCAGACGTCGTCGTCGCCCGTGAACTTGAAGACATCGCCGCGCCCTCGCTGGTAGGCAAAGCTGGCGGCGACCTCGGTTGTGAAGTGGAAGTTGTGGGTGGTGGGCGCGAAGTTACCGTACAATTCGCCGTCAATTGGGAAGAACCCGCCCCGACCAGCCCACGGCGCGTCGGTGGCAGAGTCAAAGACATAGACAGGCGTGCCCTCTCTGCGCCGCAGCACCAGAGGGACCGACGTGGACGCGTTGACCCCCAGGCGGTCGTGGTACCAGGATTCGAAGGACTCGGTGGAAGTGATCTGGTCGGTCGCCCGCGTCTCGAGCAGCCCCTCGACATCGCCCTTCGACGCGTCGAACTGTTGGGGGTTCATGATCCTGCCCTGCGCATCGCGGTACTCGGTCTTGATGAGCTTGCCGGAAAGGCTGGCAACGACGGGCTTGCCGTCGTCCCCCAGCCGGTCCTGCACCAGTCCCACGGTGGCGCGGGACCCGCTGAAGGTCTCAAAGTCGGGGTGGCCATTCGTGGTGCCTGACGCGCGGAAGTCTCGCACGACGGCCTGGAGCGTGACTTCGTCGGGCTGGTCCGCGTAGGGGACGGCGGGCGAGCCCGCCTGGGCGCGCGCGGACGAGGGGCTGCGCCCCGAGAGTGCGGCGATCGTGGCGATCCCGGCAATGGCGACAAGGCTCCAGATGGCCACCGACCTGTTGATTCGTTGATTGCTCATAACGGGTCCCCGGGGTGAGGCATGCGGTGCGCGCTGCCGTACTCCAGGGAGGTCGCCCATATTCGTACTGCGTTGCAGGGAGCAACCCGATCATGGAGCACTCACAGGGAATGTGGGTGGGTTATGACGGGTGCGCGGGTTACGCGGGCCCGCACGCACGTCCGCTCCTATACTCTTGGAGCAGCGGTATTGTCGCTGTTCCCCGCACGACACGCGAGGCCGTGGGCACTCCGACCAGGTGGTTCCGGGGCGCGGCGACGGTGTTTGTTCGGGGGAGCACACCTTTGACCCCGGAAGACACCATGTCGGCGACCGCCCAGAATTCTCCCAGCGCGACGGCCCCCGACGTCCGGCGCAACCACGGCATCCGGAACGTCGCGATCATCGCGCACGTTGACCATGGCAAGACGACGCTGGTGGACAACCTGCTGAAGCAGAGCGGGAACTTCCGCGCGGGCGAGCTCGAGAAGCTCGAGGGCGGGCAGCACAGCCTGATCATGGACAGCAACCCGCTCGAGCGCGAGCGCGGCATCACCATCCTCGCCAAGAACTGCGCGGTGACCTACCACGCGTCGGACGACAAGGACTACCGCATCAACATCCTGGACACGCCGGGCCACGCGGACTTTGGCGGCGAGGTGGAGCGCGTGCTGCGCATGGCGGATGGCGTCATGCTGCTCGTGGACAGCAGCGAGGGCGTGATGCCCCAGACCAAGTTCGTGCTGGGCAAGGCGCTGGAGCTGGGCCTCAAGCCCGTCGTCATCATCAACAAGGTGGACCGCAAGGACGAGCGAGTGCAGGACGTGCTGCACGAGGTGTTCGACCTGCTGGTGGACCTGGGCCAGGATGAGCTCGCCCTCGACTTCCCCGTGCTGTACGCCGTGGGCCGTGACGGCTGGTGCACAACACAGTGGCCCCTGCCCGACCCCAAGCCCACGCACCTGCGCGATGCGTTCGAGGCGATCGTGAAGCACGTGCCTGCGCCACCGGCGGACACCGAGAAGCCTCTGCAGATCCTCATCACGAACATCGACTACAACGACTACGTCGGGCGTATCGGCGTGGGCCGCGTGTTCAGCGGCAGCGTCAAGGCGGGCCAGCAGGTTGTGGTCATCAAGCGCGACGGCAAGCAGGTGCCGACGAAGATCGGCCAGCTGCTCCAGTTCGTAGGCCTCAAGCGCGAAGAGGTGGACAGCGTGGAGGCCGGCGACCTGTGTGCGCTGGTGGGCCTGGAGTCCGTCGACATCGGCGACACTATCGCCGACCCAGAGCACCCGGAGCAGTTGCCGCCCATCCAGGTCGAAGAGCCGACGATGACGATGCTGTTCCGCATCAACGACTCGCCGTTCGCGGGGCAGGAGGGCGAGTATGTCACGAGCCGGCAGATCAGAGAGCGCCTCTTCAAGGAGCTCCAGAAGAACCCGTCGATGCGCGTGGATAACGGCAAGACCGCGGACGAGTTCCTCGTGGCCGGACGCGGTGTGCTGAGCCTGGGCATCCTCATCGAGAACATGCGCCGCGAGGGCTTTGAGCTGTCCGTCGGCAAGCCAGAGGTCATCATCAAGGATGTGGACGGCGTGCCCAGCGAGCCCGTCGAGGAGCTGGTCATCGACGTGCCCAACGACTACGTGGGCAGCGTGATGGAGCTGGTGGGCGGACGCAAGGGCGAGATGAAGAAGATGGAGCCCCGCGGCGCCCACATGACGCACCTCATGTTCGAGATCCCCAGCCGCAGCCTCATCGGCCTGCGCGGGCGCATCCTCACGGCTTCGCAGGGCGAGGCGGTGATGCACCATTCCTTCGCCCGCTACATGGCCCTGGGCGCGGAGTTGCCGCGCCGCAAGCAGGGCGTGCTCATCAGCCTGGAGACCAACCCGATCACGACGTACGCCCTGAAGGAACTTGCCGAGCGCGGTGTGATGTTCGTCTCGCCCGGCGACAAGGTCTACGGCGGGCAGATCGTGGGCGAGCACAACCGCGACAACGATCTCACCGTCAACGCCACGCGCCTCAAGCACCTGGACAACATGCGTGCCGCGAGCAAGGAAGCGACGGTGGTGCTCAAGGCGCCCCGGAAGATGAGCCTGGAGGCCGCGCTCGAGTACATCGAGGACGACGAACTGGTGGAAGTTACGCCCAAGACCATCCGCGTCCGCAAGAAACTGCTGAGCGAGGCGGAGCGAAGGAAGGCCGAGCGGGCCGCCAAGGACCGCGACGCGGCGGAATGACACAGGGGCGCGTCACCTGGTTTCTGACCCGGACGGCCGTGTGGGCGCCGCAGAACGACCGGAGAGTGCTGCATGGGCACCATCCCCGCATCCCAAGCCACGCTCCGCACCGGCGAGGTCATCACACTCCGGTCCGCGCTCTCCGCCGACGCCGCCGCCGTATTGCCCGGCGCCAAGCGGATCTTTGGCCAGAGCGACACCGTCCTCACGCAGGCCGACGAGTTCACCATGACGGTCGAAGAGGAAGCGAAGTTCCTCACTACGCGTGCGGAGTCTCCATATGGACTGTTTGTCCTTGCCCTCGCGGGGCCCGTGAGCGCCACGCCGTTGGACCCCTCCCGCATTATCGGCATCGGCGGGCTCGACCCGATGCACCGCCGCCGCGCGCTGCACAACGTCAACCTCGGCCTGATGGTCGATTCGGCGTGGCACGGGAAAGGCGTTGGCGACGCCCTCATGACCGCGCTTATGGCATGGGCCCGCGCCAACCCGCTCATCCGGCGGGTGCAGTTGGAGGTCGTGGCCACCAACCCCCGCGCGATCCGTCTCTACGAGCGTCACGGCTTTGTCACCGAGGGCCGCAGGAAGGGCTGCTTCCAGCGTCAGCCGGGCGTGTTTGAGGACGACCTCATCATGGCCGCGGACGTGGTCTGAAAGAAGTCGGCACTTTGGCGAACCATTCGGGGCGTGTCCCGGTCTAATCCGTGGCGGTGGACCGGCATGGAACAACAGGCACCAGCACGACCGGTGGAGGATTCGCGGAGCGACGAGGAGTTACTGCGCGCGTTCGCTACCGGGCGTCACAACGGCAAGGAAGCCCTTGGAGAACTCGCCCGCAGGCATGAGCGGGAACTCCTGGGGCTTGCGTGCGGGATACTCGACGGCGACCGCGACGGCGCGATGGAGGTAGTGCAGGACGCGTGGGTGCGTGTTATCCGGTATGGCGCGGGATTCCGCGCGGGCAGCAGTGTGCGCACCTGGCTGTACCGGGTTGTCATCAACCGGTGCTTGGACACGCGGAAAGTACGATCACGGCAGGCCGCGTCCAACGGAAAGCTCCACGGAGTGCCACAGCCAGCGCGGACGGACACGAGTTCGCTCCAGGAGGCCCTGAGGATGCTCACCGACGATCAACGCCTCATCCTCCTGTTGTGCCACCACCGCGGGCTCACGCACGAGCAGGCGGCGGATGTGCTGGGCATCCCGCTGGGCACGCTCAAGAGCCGCCAGCACGCCGCGATCGCCATGTTGCGGAACGCACTCGCCAACGGGGACCATCCATGAACAATCAGAACCTCACAGATCAGTCGGCCCGTGACGCTCATATCGCTGCATCGCTCGCGGATGTGTGCGCGTGGCGAGCGGGCGACACGGAACTGTGGAATCGTGCGTGGGACCAGGAACACGGGGCTCAGGCATGGTGGAAGCGAGGCCGAACCTGGGGGTTGTCCGCCGCCGCTGCGCTCGTCCTGGTGTCGGGCACGGTTGTGTGGCGGGGCATGGGCGTGGCGAATGGGATCGCGCCGGCGGCGATCACCGCGGACTTCCGTGGCGAACGCGTGCAGGCAGCACGCAAGGCGTACGCGATGGAGGTAGACCGCGGTTACGCGGACAAGGTGGTAGCGCTCGGGGGTGAAGTCGCGCGTGTCCCCGCCGATGCGCAGGTGCGTGCCACGGTCAGCCCGTCCACGCCGGCCTTGCCGTTACAGCCTGTTGCGACGCCCAGCCAGGACCGCTTTGTCGTCCGTCGCGCCACCATGGAGCTTGAAACGCGGGATGTTCACGCCGTCTTTGCGAAGTGCTCGCTTCTGCCCAACGCGGCGTTGGGGGAGTTTATCGAGACCTCTTCGATTTCTGGCGACGGTGACGAGGCTCGCGCGGAGGTTACCCTGCGCGTGACGGCGGACCGGCTTTCGTCCGTGCTCAACGAGTTGCGGGGCTTTGCGACCATCACCAGCGAGCAGTCCGGCGGGCAGGACATTACCGACCAGGTGGTGGATATCGACGCCCGCCTGCGGAACGAGCAGCGCATCGAGCAGGAGCTGCTCGCGCTCCTTACCAGCAAGAAGGACGCGTCGCTTGAGGACGTGCTGCGCGTGCAGCAGGAACTGTCCCGCGTGCGGGAACAGATCGAGCGCATGCAGGCGCAGCGCGACTCGCTGGGACGACTCGCGTCGCTCGCGACGGTGCTTGTGATTATCCGCCACGAGGGCGGGCCACAGCAGCCCCCGCCCAACTCGTTCAAGGAGGCGATGGGGCGCGCCTGGAGCCGCGGCGTCGACGACCTTGGCGGGTTCGTCGGGGGCGCCGTCCGCCTCGCGGTCGGGGGGCTGCCCGTGTGGGTGGTCGTCGGCGCGGGCGCCGTGGTTGCGTGGCGCACCTGGAAGCGGAAGCGGGCGGCAATGGCGAACGAGCCCGCGCCGCGTTTGCCCGGCTGATGTCCGAGAACTCCCGCTCGTTCTGCGAGGTCCAACGCGAGTGTGCCGACTGTGCGGCTTGACGGCTTGGGTGCGGCGCACGGCGTGCGCGGCCGGGAAGCGTGGTTTATCCGCCGCGCCCGATGGTCCGACGTATCAGGCGAGGACGCCGGGAATGGAAGCCCGGCGCAGCCCTCACGCGGCACCCACCAGGACCAGACATGGACAAGGCCAGCCTTATCGGCATCATCATCGGCGTCGGCTGTCTGGGCTTCGTGTTCTTCGAGGTCTCGCACGGCCACCTCGCGATGTTCTTCTCCATGGAAGGCGTCCTGATGGTGTTCGGCGGATCGCTCAGCGTGACGTTCATGGCGATGCCCATGGACAAGATGAAGCAGGTGCCCAACTACATCAAGCGGTTCCTGCTGCACAAGGGGCTGGAGCCGGTGGAAGTCATCCACCTCATGAACGACCTGGCCGAGAAGGCCCGCCGCGACGGCATCCTGGCCCTGGAAAGCGAGACGCAGAAGATCAAGGACCCCTTCCTGGCCAGCGGGCTCAAGATGGCGGTGGACGGCGTCGAGCCTTCGGCGATCGAGTCGACGCTGCGCATGGAGATCGCGGCGATGCAGGAGCGCCACAAGGCGGGCAAGAAGTTCTTCGACCTCATCAAGCTGTACGGCCCCGGCTACGGCCTGGTGGGCACACTGGTCGGGCAGGTCGGTATGTTCGGCCAGCTGGCGAGCGCGGACATCGGTGCCCTCGGCCACGCGCTGGCGCTGGCCGTGGTGGCCACCATGTACGGCGCGATCATCGCGAACGCGGTGTGCGGGCCCATCGGCGACAAGCTGGCCCTGCGCAGCAGCGAGGAAATCCAGGGCCGCGAGATGATGCTGCAGGGCATTCTGTCCATCCAGAGCGGCGACAACCCGCGCGTCACCCTCGACAAGTGTCTGGCCTTTGTCCCCGGCCCTGCCCGCGCCAAGTTCAAGCAGGCTGCGTAACGGATACAAGCCCTGAAGCCAAAGTCCCCGTTCTCCGCGGTGAAGTCCTATGGCCGAAGAACATGATGAACACGCAGGCGGAGAAGACCACGGCGGCGGGGGCGGCGGTGGTCATGGTGGCGGGCACGGCGGCGGAGGCGGGCACGAGGAAGGGCACGAGGGCGCGCCCGAGTGGCTCATTTCGTTCGCCGACAACGTCGCGCTCATGATGGGGTTCTTCGTGATCCTGCTCGCCATGAACATGGGCCCCAAGGCCGACCCCAAACAGGGCGGAGAGCCCGACCAGACGGACGTGGGGGAGGCAGGCAGCGGGCAGACCGCGCGGCAGCTGGACTTCGTGATCGGCGTGCGCGAGGCGTTCAACAACGCCGTCCCGATCGACTCGAAGAACCCGGCGGAGCAGCCGCTCGTGAAGCGTAAGCTGGAGAAGATGCGCGGCGCCGCGACCGGCGACGGCCCCAACGGCAAGAGCGAACGCCAGCAGGCGCCGCGCCCCAGCGACTTTGACAAGGTCACCGCGCTCATCATCTTCCCGGACAAGAGCGCGACCCTGCCGGCCAACGCCCGCACCAGCATCTCGACCGTGGCCGAGAGCCAGAAGGACCAGCGCTGGATCCTCGAGGTCCGCGGGCACGTCAGCCCCTTCGAACAGATGCACAACCACCAGAAGGGCATGGAGCTGTCGTACCAACGGGCCCTCGTCGTCGCCCAGGCGCTCGTCGATGCCGGCATGCGGTGGGAGAGCCTGCGCGTGGTCGCGTGCAGCGACGGCGACCGCGTGGTGCAGCGGACATTCGACCGCGACGCCGACCGCGGCAACCAGCGTGTGGAGATTGTGGTGACCAACTACGTGGTGCCCAGCGACCCGTACGCCGCGGCGAAGGACGAGTAGTTCAACATCGACCGCGAGCGCGGGCGTGTGTCCGACCAATCAGGTCACGATCGTCCCCCTGCACTCGCCAAAGCCGATCCGCCGGAAGCCGTCGCGTTCGCACCAGCCGCGGATGACGACCTCGTCGCCGTCCTCCAGGAAGTTGCGTTTTTCGCCGGTGGGCAGGTCGATGGGCGTACGCGGCAGGGGCTTGCCGGTGGCGTCACGCCCGGCCCACGTGCGCTCGAGCAAACAACCCCGCGTGGACGGCTCTGCACCAGAGATTGTGCCGCTGGCGATGAGGTCGCCGGGGAGGATGTTGCAGCCGTTGCTGGTGTGGTGCGTCAGCAGCTGCGCGAACGTCCAGTACATGTCGCGGAACGCGTTGGAGCGCGACAGAACAAACGGAGCGATCCCCTTGGAACGCATCTGCGCGGTGGCGAGAGAGACTTCCAGTGTGATGTCAAAGCCGCCGCCGCGCTCGTTGGCGTCACTCCGGAGATAGTCGAGCGGGGCTGGGTCGCCGGCGGGACGCTGGTAGGCAGCGCAGCGGAATGGGGCGAGCGCATCGAGCGTAACGACGTACGGGGAAACCGTGGTCGCGAAGTTCTTCGCGAGGAACGGGCCCAGCGGCTGGTACTCCCACT
>CALLYM010000205.1 GCA_937858155.1 uncultured Phycisphaerales bacterium
CGGATGATCTTCTTGCAGGTCATCGGGAAGAACGCGCCCGCCTTCACCGTCGCGTCGTTGGCGATGATCATGCAGCGCCGGCCGTGGACCACGCCGATGCCGGTGACCACGCCCGCCGCCGGTGCGCCGCCAAACTCCTTGTACATGTCCTGGGCGGCCCAAAGCCCCAGTTCCTGAAAAGAGTCCGTCCGCGAGCCCGAAGCACCAGCGGGGGAATCGCTTGCCGCGCCCGTCCCTCTCTCGCGCTTCGGGCCCGCAGGGTCCACCAGCAGCGCGATGCGCTCGCGCGCCGTGAGCCGACCCTTCTCGTGCTGACGGTCGATCGCCGCCTTGCCGCCGCCGTCACGGATCGCGGCCTCGGTCACCAGGAACGCATCGGTCGATTCACGCAGAGAAGAAAGGGCGGGGGTGGGTGGAGCCATGGGGACGCAAGGGTAGGAAACCCGCGCCACCGCCCACCCTTCTACGCGTACCGGTATGTGATCGGTGCGTCCACTTCCGGAGGCAGCGTCGCGTGCACCGGGCACTTCTCGCCCACGGCCTCCACCCGTGCCCGCATGTCCTCCGGGATGCTCGCGGGCAGCGTCACGACGACCGGCAGCCGTGCGATCCGCCGGGGCGTCGGCGGCGTGGTCATGTGCTTCTCGACCGTCGCCGTCGCGCCCTCCGTGGACAGCCCGTGGCGCTCCGCGTACATCGCGATGGTGGTCAGGATGCAGCTCGCGAGCCCCGCCGCGACCAGGTCCGTCGGGCTGAAGCCGGTAGCGTCGCCCCCGATGTCCTTGGGCGCATCGGTCCGCAGCGTCGCGCCCTCTGGATGGGTGAGGTCGCACTTCTTGTTGCCCGCGTACCGGGCGTCGATGATGACCATGGCCGGAGGGTACGGCTTGCGCTTGGTACCCGTTCCGCCGCCGCAATCGCCCTCATCGGTTTACGAATCATTGTCCAACAGGCCTCTCGCATCCGCAGGATGCTTGCGGTATGCTGTAGGCCAAAGGGGGACGCACGCCGGGAGCGGCCCGATCCCCCATCACGAAGGAGATCGACGGATGCGTGGACGTACACAAACGGCTTGGATGATCGGTGCACTCCTCTGCGCGGGCGCCCTGCCGGCCCTCCCGGCCGCGGCGTGCATGCCCCTGCCCATCACCGAGCTCGCCGATGGGCCCGAGCAGATCACCAAGGACAGCATCATCGCCGGCACGATGGACATCGACTTCGGCACGCGCACAACCAAGGACACGAGCGGGGACTTGAAACAAGGCTCCCCGGCCCTTGGCGCGAAGGACTCGTACAAGTTCAACCTGACCGTGGCCGACACCACGCGGTTCTCCGGCACCGTCACCCGTCAGCCCAACCTGTACGGCAAGACGATGGGCCGCAAGAAGCAGGACGCCCAGCTCTTCTACAGCATCGACATGGCGGTGCGCAACCCCAAGGACCTCAAGCAGGAGAAGACCGTGGGCAAGTGGGTCGGCACCGTGCCGATCGACGCGTCCTCCGGCGCGTTCGACCTGGCGGGCGGCAAGGACAAGGAGAGCTCGCTCCGCATGGCGGTGGACGCCGTGGGGCGCGCCCCGGCCTTCACCGACGCGTTCCGCGGCAAGCTCGTGGGCAAGGCCGAGACCAAGGAATCGCTCGCGTCCTACACGTTCAAGCGCGCCGTGGGCGGGCGCACGGTGCAGGTCGTCGTCAAGAAGAGCGACCCCATGCGGTTTGACAACGTCGTGCTCGCCAAGGGCCCTGCCGAGACCTACCCCACCACCACCGTCGCCGGACGCCTCGACTACGACTACGAGACGGGCAACTGGTACACCGACCGCATCCGCTTCGCCTACGAGCTTGACGGCAAAGAGCACGAGGACGTCGTGACCGGCTCCATCAAGTGGGTGGAAGACCCCGACCGCGCGACCAACGGCAAGGGCTACTACGAGTTCAACCTCCGCTTCAACGAGGAGGGCGCGAAGAAGTCCTCCGAGAGTTCCGCGTTCGAGAAGATGAGCGACGAGGACGCGTTCTTCGCCATCGACGACTCCGTGCCCGCCATGACGGGCCGCGTGACCTATGCGGACACGATGACCGGCGAGACCGTGACCGCCAGCAAGGTCACGTACGACCTCCACGCCAACAAGCTGACCAAGCAGCAGATCATGAACTTCTTCAAGCTGTGGATCCTGGCCATCGGCCCCACCAACGACGAGTAAGAAGCACACCGACGACCGGGGGCGGGACCACCACCGCCCCCGTTCCGCGCCCGCACCAAACCCATCCCACCACCGGAGTTGCCCCCATGGCCCCTTCGCTCTACGCCCGCCTTGCCCACCAGCACAACCCCGTCACGCTCGAAGACCGCCGCCGCTTCCTCAAGGCTTCGCTCGCCGTCGGCGCGGGGCTGCTGCTCAGCAACGTGCCAGGCGCGTTCGGGCGCACACGGGCCGGCGCACAGCGCGTGGTGGTGGTGGGTGGCGGCTTCGCGGGCCTCTCGTGCGCCTACGAGCTCAAGGCCGCGGGGTGCGATGTGACGCTGGTCGAGGCCACCAACCGCGTGGGCGGCCGCGTCTTCAGCCTGAACAAGGAGTTCGGCACCGAGTTCATCCCGGGGCGCAACGTGGAGGGCGGCGCGGAGCTCATCGGCTCCAACCACCCCCTGTGGGTCGCGTACAAGGACAAGTTCGGGCTCGAGTTCCTCGATGTCCACGAGAGCGAGATGGACTTCCCCATCATGCTCCACGGCAAGCTCATCGGCGGCGAAGAGTCGGCGAAGCTGTACGAGGAAATGGACGCGGCGCTGAACGCGCTCAACGCGGACGCCGCGCCCATCGACGCTGATGCGCCCTGGACCAGCCCCAAGGCCGCCGAACTCGACAAGATGTCCATCTCGCAGCGGCTGGCGAAGATCGAGTGCTCCGAACTCGCCCGCGAGGGCGCGGGCGCGCAGCTCACCGGGGACAACGGCGTCGCCGATGAGAAGGCGAGCTTCCTGGGCATGCTCGCCGCCATCAAGGGCGGCGGCCTCGAGAAGTACTGGACCGAGACCGAGGTGTACCGCTGCAAGGGGGGCAACAACAGCCTGTCGGGGGCGTTCGCGAAGGACCTGGGCGACCGCATCAACACGCGTTTGCCGGTCCGCAGCATCGAAATCAAGGGCGACAAGGCGGTGGTGACCTGCGCGGACAACCGCACCATCGAGTGCGACCATGTTGTGCTCGCCGTGCCGCCCAGCGCGTGGGGTCGCATCAAGATCAACCCCAGCCTGCCGGCGCTGCTGAGCGCCGAGACCGGCATCCAGATGGGCACGAACACCAAGTACCTGAGCCACGTCAAGAAGCGCTTCTGGCAGGACCACAACCTGGACCCCGTCGCGCTGACCGACGACATTGCTTCGTGGACGTGGGACGCGACCGACGGGCAGGACGAGCCCGAGCCCGCCAAGGCCGCGGGCGGGGCCGGTGGAGAGGGCGAAGGCGAGAAACCCAAGCCGAATCCCAACCCTAAAGACAAGGTCGCCTGCCTCACCGCGTTCGCCGGTGGGCCCGGGTCTGAGCGGGCGCGGACCATGAGCAGTGAAGAGCGCAAGCGTGCCTACTCGGCGCTGCTGGGCAAGCTCTACCCCGACTACGGCGACAATGTCGTGGAGACGAAGTTCATGGACTGGCCTTCCATGCCCTTCACCGGCGCGGGGTACTCATTCCCCGCGCCCGGCCAGGTGACGACCGCGGGCCCGCTGATGGCCAAGCCCCACGCGTCCCGTCTGCACTTTGCCGGCGAGCACACGTGCTACAAGTTCGTGGGCTACATGGAGGGCGCGTTGCAGAGCGGCGTGGCGGTGGCGCGGAGGATCACCGGGGCCGCCGGGAGTGCTCCCCATTGAGCGCAAAGCCCGAAAAGACGTCACCCTTGACGAGCGATCATCGAACTCTGCTGATCTCGCAGTTCGGCCTTGTGCTGGAGTGCGCCAAGGCGGCGGATATCGACACGGACGACGAGAGCGAGAACGCACCCGAGACTTCGGAAGTCCTGGATGAGGTCGTTCGCTGGTGGCACGCGCAGCCCGCGCACGAGCGGCCCGAGCGCGACGACATGGTCTTCGCCCTCGGCATCGCCATGGGCGATTACGTGCGCCACGTATTGGATGTGGAATGGCGCGCGGTGCACGATGAAGACGGCGTCGAGTTTGCGCTCGTGAATGAGAAGGGTGACGGCCAGCATATTTTCTGGCCCGTCAGTTCCGTCGCGAAGCGGTTCGATGATTCACCCGATGGCTTTGTGTGCGACTTCCTGGACGCCATGTTTAGCGCCGAAGCGGTGCAGCCGCTCCTTCGCGAGGAGGACAACCCACCCGAGCCGCTGCTGCCCGAGGAATGACGAGCTAATGCGCGTCCGCGCGGGGCGCGCCATCACTCGCCGTGGGCCCGCCCGGCACGCCGCCCTGCTCCCGCGCTTTGATCTCGGCCTGGCGGGCAAAGTCGATCGCCTCGCCCAGGATCCGGGCGGCCTCCTGCGGCGCGTGGAAGCCCATCGAGTTCTCCGCGCTGACAAAGTCGAGACGCCACTGGGCCTTGCGTTGCAGGGCTCGCGCTTCCTTCAGCTGGTCGTCCGTCGCGCCCTTGCTGGCGGCGGATTGGATCGTCTCGATCGACGCGAGCATGGCGGCCTCGCCGCGCGTCAGCAGCGCCTTGGTGCGGTCCTGGATCGCCTCGACGCGGCCCTTGATCTCGTCCTCGCTATACGGATGGCAGACCTGGCATGCCTTGGAGGCGTTGAGCAGGGGGCTGCGGATGTGGTGGTCGCTCACCTTGATCGCGCCCTCTCGCTTGTAGGGCATGTGGCAGTCGGCGCAGGCGACGCCGGACCTGGCGTGGATGCCCTGGCTCCACATCTCAAACTCCGGGTGCTGGGCCTTGAGGACAGGCGCACCGCTCTCGGCGTGCTTCCAGTCGCTCCAGCCCACCTCGTCGTAGTAGGACTCGATCTCTTCGACTTTCAGCCCCTTGAACCAGGGGTAGGTCACGACCTTTCCCTCGCCCTTGAAGTAGTACTCGACATGGCACTGGCCGCAGGCCATGCTGCGCATCTCCTGTCGCGACGCGTCGGTGTTGGGGTCGTAGTCCTTGGTGCGCGGGCCCTTGCGCCAGCGTTCGATGCTGGAGAGGTGAGGGACGGGTTCGCTGCTCCTGGCGAGGGCCGCGATGCCGTTGATGAAACCGGGCTTGGTAACGCGGAGGAGCATGGTGGATGGGTCGTGGCAGTCGATGCACGCGACGGGGTGGTCGACTAGCTTGGTGGCGTCGGTGTACGACATCTTGCAGACCTCCTCGAAGCCCTTCTGGAGCTGGGCCATGCCGTTGGGGCCGGTTGCGGATTCCTCAAGCGTGCCCGGCGCGCCGGCCTTGATCCCCGCCTCGCGGTAGGCCACCACGTTGCTTGCGTGGCACTGGAGGCACGAGCCGGGCTGCTTCTTCTGCTTGACGCGTTCGGTCTCACGCTGGTCGCTGAGCATGTAGGCGTGTCCGCGTTCTTCGCGGTAGTCGATGCTGAACGCGTAGCCCGCGAAGATGTGGCGCCACACGGGGTCTTCGTCCAGGTGCTGGAACGCCTCGCTCCCGCCGTACTTGGTGCGTTCGACGTCCACGGTCCGCAGGTAGCCGTCGTATTGGCGGGGGAAGTTCTTGCCCCAGTCCTTGGGGTCCACGGTCTTCTCGGTGAGGTCTGTGATACGGAAGACGGTTTCCTTCGCCTCTTTTTTCCTGTCCGAGATATTCATCGCGAGCATAGCGACGGCGAACGTGGCGCCCGCCGCGAGAACTCCAACGAGGATGTAGCCGGCCTTGCCCATGGTGACGTCTCCGTTATCGCCGTGCGGCGTGCCCTGCGCTGGCGTGGCAGCGCGAGCATGTCCGCGGTTCAACCGTTTCGCCCTGCTGCGCCGCGTGCGCGATGTTCAGGTCTCCGACGAACGACCCGTGGCAGCGGATGCAGTTGTTCTCGACCACGCGCAGGCTGCTGTCTTTGATCTGGATCGGCTCGTGGAAGTCGTTGAGCGTGAAGCCCTTGCTGTGCCGGTAGCCGTGGTCCATCTTGGTCGCGTACTTGCCGATGAGGTCGTGGGGCACGTGACAGTCGTTGCAGGTGGCGTGGGGGTGGTGGGCGGAGAGCTGCCAGGAGTTGTACTGGTCACGCATGATGTGGCAGTTCACGCAGGCTCTGGGGTCGCTGGAGAGGTAGCTGGTGCCTTCGGCGTAGTCGAAGGTGGCGGCGGACAGGCCCACGAAACCACCGATCAGGATCGCGAGGATCGCGAAGGGGCGCTTGCGGGCGTTGCCGGAAGGGCTGGCCACAGATCATTTTATGGACAAAGAGAATTGTTTGTCAATTAATACGCCTTAGCGGTTGTTGTTTGGATACTCACTTGCGCCTTATATCTTCAGTCCCAACAACTTACGCAATGATCCTGTTACAAAGATTCAGTTCCGTTCGGAGAGCATGGAGCCGAATCGCAGCGTTTCATCGCCGTGAATGACGATCACCGGTTTGGACTGGTTGTTCTGTGTCCAAGTGGTCTGCCCGATCGAAATGCTCTGGACGCCCAAAGTGTCGAACCGGCGACGCCACCCTATCGGCCCGACGCCCACGAACACAGTTCCCCTGGTCTCACGCACTCGGACTTCGAGGCGGCCGAAGAGCGAGGTGAGGGCTATCGCCGCGGTCGCCAGGCCGATCGCGATGAAGGGCGTGAGGAAGAGCCACATGAAGACCGTGGTCCCGAGGGTCATGCCGGAGGGGTTGCTGCTTGGCGTCGGGAACCACGCGGGCGGCGTGATCCCCATGTGGTGCAGCGTGGAGGCGATATTCACAACGACGAATATCGAGACCACGCCGTTCCAGAACAGCGTGAAGAAGATCATGAAGGCGGCACCACCAACTGAACGGCAGGTGGCCCCCACGCGGGCTTCCATCCCGTCGTCGCGGTACCAGCAGCCGGGGGGCGGGTTGGCGAGGTCCGGCGCGGGGATCGTCTCGTCGGTTGGGCCCGCAACGGGGGTGTTGCCAGGGCTTTCGCCGGTGAGTTTTCTGCGGAGCGCATCACGCTTGTCGCTGACTTCAGCGGCGATTGCCGAGAGTTTCGCGGCGTGATTGCAGGAGCGGCAGTAGGCAACATCCGCCCCGTCATTGACGTCGCCTGGGCTGACTTCCTTGCGGCAGAGAGGGCAAAGGACGCTCACGACGCGAGTCTAGCGGGCGAGTTTGTCAGCCCGCTCCGGACTCGTCGGCGTTGGCGGCTTGCTCCCATCGCGTCGCGAGGGCGTGCGGCACCTTGAGGAGGTCCAGCACCTTGCCGGCGACGAAGTCCACGATGTCGTCGATGCGCGTGGGGTTGAGGTAGAAGCCGGGATTTGGGCTGCAAATGGTCGCGCCGGCGAGGGCGAGCGTTTCCATGTTGCGGATATCGATGAGCGACAGGGGCATTTCCCGGTGGCAGACGATGAGCGGGCGGCGTTCCTTGAGCGTCACCATCGCCGCACGGCAGAGGAGGTTGCTGCCGCTGCCGGTGGCCATCTGGCCCAGACTTGCGGACGAGCAGGGCAGAACGACCATGCCGTCGTGGAGGAAGGAGCCGGAGGCGATGACCGCGCCGACGTCCTTGTGAGGGTGGACGAAGAGGGCGGGGACGGGGACCTTGGGGCAGAGTTCCGCGGGGGTCAGGTTCCTTATACCAGCCTCGTCGAACAGGAGCCGCCGGCCGTATTCGGACACGACCAGGTGCACCTCGTGCCCATCCTCCAGCAGGAGGTGGAGCAGGCGGAGCGCGTACACCGCCCCGCTGGCGCCGGTGATGCCGAGGACGAAGCGGCGGGGGTTGGTTTGAATGGTGGACACGGCGGCATAAGTGTAAGAAGATGGGGGAGTGGGTGCATTTTGCACTTCCGAGCGCACGGCGGGCGTGCGAAGATTGCGCGTTGGGCGGGAACGGGGTACACTCCGGAAGTACGGATGCGGTGCGAATCGGCGGGAAGCCGGGGCGCACGGACCGGGAAGGAGCCTGGATCATGATGACGGTGCGCGCGCGGAACGGGGCGGTTGTTCTTGGCCTTATGGTGGCGTTGTCTGGCCTGGCGGGCGGGTGCCAGCAGGTGACGACGTACCCCAACGAGTCCGCGGCCAAGGGGGTGACGGAGAACCCGAACACGCCCGCGTGCGAGCAGGCGGTGGTGGCGTCGGTCCAGTACGTCGCGAGCCGGTGGACGCCGGGGAGGCGCGAGTATGACGAGAACGCCACGCCGGGCGGCGCGCCGATGGTGCCGTACGACATGATCGTGAACCTGCCGCTGGGCACGCGGAAGATGTTCTACGAGCGCATCCCGGGCGAGATCGGGCCCCACGTGAAGCCCGTGACGCCGGAGACGGTGCAGTCGGGCCTGCCGGTGTTCCACGTCTCGCGGGTGTGGCTGCGGTTCAACTCCGGGACGGTGGACGTGCTGCGCCCCGCGGCGGAACTTGGGCCGGGCCCGGACGGCAAGCCCATCTATCAGAAGATCACGCTCACGCTCAAGCGGGAGTTCAACACCACGTGGCGCGTGGTCTATGGGCGGACGTGGAGCCCCGGCGACGACACGCCGCCGGAGTTGTACTACGTGCCCGCGGAGGACGACCCGAACCAGTATGCGCTGAGCATGCAGGAGCTGCGGCAGCGCGGCGGCGCGACGCTGAGCCAGCAAGGCACGGGCGAGGTCGCGCCCGCGTCGGAGGAGGTCCCCTCGACCGAGCCGACGCTGGGGGCGGCCCCGGAAGGGCAATGAGGGCTCGTTCAGCCCGGGCTTCTTTGAGGCGGCCCGCGCTCTAACATCGCGCATGGCGAGCGGAGTGACGACAACCGGTGCGCGGCACTTGCTCGGCCTGCAGGGGGTCTCCGCGGGTGAGCTGCGGTCGCACTTGTCGGCGACGCGCGAGGTCGCGGATGCCGGTGGCCGGATTGGCACTCCGCTGGCCGGTCTGGTCGTTGCGAACCTGTTCTTCGAGGACTCGACGCGGACGCGGCTGTCGTTTTCGGTCGCCGCGAAGCGCCTTGGCGCGGACGTGATTGACCTGCTGGGCGGCAACAGCAGCGTGAGCAAGGGTGAGACGCTGATCGACACCGCGCGGAACATCGAGGCGATGGGCGTGGCGGCGTTTGTGG
>CALLYM010000206.1 GCA_937858155.1 uncultured Phycisphaerales bacterium
GCCGATCACGCCCGGCAGCACCCCGAGCACGCCCGCCGCCGGACCCTCGATGCGCACCATGGCATCGACCCATTCGCCAACCCCCGAGTCCTGCTTGAAGTAGCGCGGGTCCACCATGTGCTCGTGGACGATGTGCCAGGCCCCGTTATCCCACTTGTAGACCAGGGTCAGGTGCCCCATCATGTCGAGTTTCTGGCCATTGGGCATGGTGCCCTGGATATGGGCGATGGACGCCGAAACGCCCATGCCGTCGTCCACCCAGGTGCGCAGAGCCTTGGCCTCGGTGAGGCTGGCGGTCGTGAACCCGTTCATCCCCGGCCCCCAGATGTCGGAGTAGGTTTTCCAGCCTGAAATCACGGTCTTGTTCTGCGACATGCCGTCAAAGGACAGGAAGTCGTCGCTCGTGGACGCGGACTTGGCGACGGCGTCCATGGAAAACTGCGTATTGGCGTTCTTGGTCCACCCCGCGAAGAAGGCCGCCTTTGTAGCGTTCAATGAGGCAGCGGTGCCCTCATCTCGGTCGTCGTCACGCTGGCCTGTCTGGCAGGCTCCGACTGCAAGGACGACGGGCAGGGACAGCCACAGGACGAGTGGATTGCGTTGCATCGAAGAGCTCCTTGTCGAGGATCGGGATTTGGAACGACGGCAGACTATCGCACTGCGCTCTGGCGCAAGATGAAAAGTTGCCCAGGGCACCAGGGCCGTGTTCGGGTCAGTGCCTTCGCCGCTCCTTGACTTACGTGTAAGACGCTTAATTGCAATAAGATACACCCAAAATTGCGTGACCGAGACCGCGAGGAGCCAAACCGTCCATCTTGCCCATTCGCGCACACCTTGCCGTGCCCTAATCAGGTTAGAGGGTTTCTCCAGAGAATTCGGGGGCAAGAACGCCTGAATTGCTTGAAGGTCTCTGGACCACCAACTATGCTGGTACCCGTTTCGGGACGTAAGTCCACGGAATTCAAGGGATACCAGCACCACCCGGGAAGGACCGGGAACCAAGGTGCTTCAACCGAACAGAGAAAGGGAAAGCGGATGGTTACGACTCGTGACAGTCTCAAGGGTTTGCTCCTCGTTCTGCCCGTGATCGCGGGTGGTGTGGTGGGCTGCGATTCGACCGGTGGCCCGGTCGCTGAGAAGCCCAAGAGCGTCGTGGTGCCGATCAACACCATGGGTGGTGGCTCTGGCGGTTCGACCGTCGCAGCGGCCCCCAAGGCTGAGGCGAAACCCGCCGCGACTCCGAAGGCCGAGGCCAAGCCCGCCCCGGCTCCGAAGGCGGAGGCCGCGAAGTCCGAGCCCGCGCCGGCCGCCGCCGCCCCGGTCAACTTCAACGCCCAGAGCACCGCGTACTACCCCACCGGTCGTCGCGAGGGTTCCGCCCTGATGGTCGAGAAGATGGCCCCCGCCGAAGCGACCGTGAACGGCGCGACGGAGTACCGCATCCGCGTGACCAACCTCGCGGCGTGCGCCCTCGACAACGTGGTTGTCGATGAGAAGGTGCCCGCCGGCTTCAACGTCACCAGCATGTCCCCCCAGGGCACGGGCGCGGCCAACGGCGCGACCGCCTTCAACCTGGGCTCGATCGGCGCCGGCCAGAGCAAGGACATCGTGGTCAAGGGCTCGTTCGCGAAAGCCGGCTCCTACAGTGGCTGCTGCGACGTGTCCTACACCCTGCCCGTCTGCATGACGATCAATGTCGTGGCCCCCGCCCTGGCGATCACCAAGACCATGCCCGCCGAGGTCAGCCTCTGCGACAACATCCCGGTCAAGCTGGTGGTCACCAACAGCGGCTCGGGCACGGCCCGCAACGTGATGATCAAGGACGCGCTGCCCGCCGGGCTCACCTCCCAGGCCGGCACCGAGTGGAACATCGGCAACCTCGGCGCGGGCCAGTCCGCGACCAAGGAGTTCTCGGTCAAGGCCGACAAGGTCGGCTCCTTCACCAACTCCGCGAACGCCTCTGCTGAGGGCGGCCTCACCGCCAACAGCAACAGCGTGACGACGGTGGTCAAGGCCCCGACGCTGACCATCGACAAGAAGTGCCCCGGCACCCTCCGCCAGGGCCAGTCCGCGAAGTTTGAGATCGTCGTGACCAACACCGGCAACGGCGTTGCGAAGAACACGAAGGTGACCGACGCCATCCCGGCGGGCGCGACGTTCAAGTCCGCCACCGAGGGCGGCGCTGTCGCCGGCGGCTCGGTCGTGTGGAACCTGGGCGACCTCGCCCCGGGCGCGTCCAAGACCGTCAGCGTGACGATGAGCGGCAACCAGGGCACGATCAACAACGCCGCGACCGCGACCTGCGATTGCGCCGCTGCCGTGTCCGACAACTGCTCCACCAACTTCATCGGCGTCCCCGACATTGGCACCACGGTGAACGATGCGGACGGCGTCGTGAACGTCGGCGAGCCCCACACCTACACCGTGGACGTGCGTAACCAGGGCCAGGTCAACCTCACCAACACCAAGATGGTCGTGACCCTGCCCGACGGCATGACCTTCGTCTCCTCCGGCTCCGGCGCCACCGCCGCGGGCAACAAGGTGACGTTCGACTTCGGCACGCTCACCCCGGGCCAGACCAAGAACGGCTCGTTCGTGGTCAAGTCCAGCAAGACGGGCGAGCTGCTCGTGATCGGCGAGACGACCTGCTCCGAGCTCAAGACCCCCATCCGCGACGACGAACTCACGAACTTCGTCGACTGATGAGTGGTGCTGCTGAATCCCCGAGGGCCGGACGATCGCGTCCGGCCCTTTTTTCATTTTGGGCCATCCGGAAGGGTGCCACGCTCCATCGCCGTGCCGACCAAATCCGCAACACCCAGCGTCACGCACGCATTGGCTGGGTGAATACTGTTTTGCATGATCCGTACCAGCGCCGTGTTTGTTCTCCTTGCGATGTGCCTCCTCGCCACAGGGTTGGGCGGGTGCGGGGTCTCCAGCGTGTGGGACCGCTCGCTGCAGGTGGGTCCCGACACCGGCGCAGCGTACAACGGCAAGGTGACGATGCGCACCGTGCCCTGGGAGCGGGTCGAGGCGACGCTCGGCGAGCTGCACCAGGAGATCGCGACCAGCGACATCCACCCTGACGACTGGAGCGATCAGAAGAAGGCCGCCGCGAAGGCAAAGCTTGTGCGGGGCCTCCAGGTCTCGCAGGACCCGGCCCGCGTGCTGTTCCTGGGGAACAGCCGCTTCCGCACCACCGACGACCTCACCAAAGCCCAGGCCGACCTCGGGCGCATCGCCAAGAACCTGAACGCGGACATGGTGGTGTGGAGCAGCCGGGTGCTCGGCAAGACCGACGTCATCGTCGACCGACCGGTGACGAGCAGCACCTGGGGCACGGGCTGGTTCAGGGATACCGACGGCGAGCGCCGCCCCGATACGTTCACCGCACACACCACCAGCTGGGTACCCGTGCGCGTGACCCTCGATGAGACGGGTGCTGTGGCGTACTTCCTGCGTGTCAATCCATAGCCCACGCACCCACGCCAGTGCATGCAGCACGCTTGAGGTGCACCCCATAACCGGTTATACTCGGCCCACGTAGGCGGGGGTATGTTCCCGCACGCCCTGACGGGCACGGGGAGGGTAAAGGAGGACCGATGACGCTTTGTGGTGCGTTTGTTGTTATTTCCGGTCTGACGACGACGGTGCTCGCTGGGCAGGTCGGCGCGTCTGAGGCTGCGGCGATCCGCGTGCCGACCGCGGTGCTTTCGTACCAGGAAGGTGCCGCAGCAGCGCCCACGATCCCGGCTGATCCGGTGGACTTCTGGCACGGCTGGAAGCGTGCGGCGGACGTGGGCGTCAACGGCGCAGAAGGCAACTCGGAGAACAACTCATTCCGGCTCGGGTTCACCGCGGAACGCAAGGCCTCCGACATGGAGACCAAGACGGGCATCAATTACACCTACGCGAGCACGGGCGGCGAAAAGTCCACCAGCCGGGGCGAGGCGTTCGCCCGCAACGACTGGCTGTTCAAGGACAGCCCGTGGGGGTTGTTTGCGCAGGGCAAGCTGGAGTACGACGAGTTCCAGGCGTGGGACTGGAGGGCGAGTTTCGCGGTGGGTCCGTCGTACACGTTCATCAAGAACGACCGTACTTTGCTCCGGGGTCGATTGGGCTTGGGCGGGAGCCGGACGTGGGGCGACCCGGACGAGGACTTCCGCTTTGAGGCCATGGCGGGCCTGGACGTGGAGCACAAGATCACGGAGCGTCAGAAGGTGTACGCGAGCGTGGAGTATTACCCAGACCTCAGCGACTTCCCCGACTACCGCGCGGAGGCGAAAGCGGGGTGGGAATTGCTGGTGGACCCGGAGAGCAAGCTGTTCCTGAAAGTCGGGCTCGCGGACCGATATGACTCTAACCCCGGCGATGGCAAGAAGAAGAACGACTTTGAGTACTTTGCGACGCTGTCCTGGGTGTTCTAGTGTTCGGTGGTCGGTTGTCAACTCTGCTGTCCATCGCGGCGTGTGCCGCGTGTCCTGTGGGAACTTGTTTCACAAACGCACCGGGCGGCACGGGGGCCGCTCCACTTAGGAGAATCGCATGGGCTTTGTCCAGGAATTCAAGGACTTCGCGCTGAAAGGGAACGTCTTTGACATGGCGGTCGGCGTGATCATCGGCGGTGCCTTCGGCGGGCTCGTGGGCTCGCTTCTCAAGCACGTGATGAGCCCGATCATCGGCCTCGCGGGGAACGTGAACTTCACGGAGATGTACTTCCCGTTGAAGAAGGGGGCCGGGTTCACGGAGGGCATGAAGTACACGGACGCGCAGAGCAACGGCGCGATGCTGGGCTACGGCGCGTTCCTGACCGACGTCATCAACTTCATTATCCTCGCGTTCGTCGTGTTCCTGATGGTCAAGGCGTTCAACACCGCCAAGAAGCGATTCGAGGCCGAGAAGCCGGCGCCGGCCCCGGCGGGACCCACCACCGATCAGAAGCTGCTCATGGAAATCCGCGACCTGCTCGCGAAGCGTTGAACGCGCCGCCTGCCCGTCAACATACCCTTTCTACCAACCGCTGCGTCACACGCAGCGGTTTTTTTCATCCGCGTTTCATAGCTCGGCACGGTGCGTCCGCCCTCCCCCACTTCCTCCACCTCCCCCACCTCCCCGGGGTTCACACCAAGCCAGTC
>CALLYM010000207.1 GCA_937858155.1 uncultured Phycisphaerales bacterium
GATCGCCAGCACCAGGAGCAGCAGCCACAGCGCGAGCCGCACCGCCATCTTGGCAATGGTGTACATGCCGGTCGCCGCCGAAAGCCCGGGCAGCGCAGCCACCTCCGCCACCACCCCCGTCACAAATGCATACCCCACCCACGAAATAACAACCAACTTGAGCACACTAATGACCGTCTTGACCAGGTTCCGCTTGGCGAATAGGTTCTGCGCACCCTTCAACGGGGACAACTTGTCCAGCCGGGGCAGCAGCGCCTGGGGCGACAGAAAGAACCCCACCTGCCCGATGTTCACCGCAGCCGCGGCGACCACAAGCAGCCCGAGCATGGGCAGGACCGAGGCGGCACAAGGCCACAGAACCTCCCTTGCCATAGCGGGCATCGTCGGCTCACTGAGAACAAACGCGCCCTCCATGAACAGCCGCTTCATGATCGTCGCCATCGCACGCACGACACCGCCACCAAAGACGACAAGTACGACCAGCGCCGCCAGGAGGTCGACAGCCGCTGAGAGGTCCGCACTTCGGGCCACCTGCCCGCGTTCCCTCGCTTCGTGCAGACGCCGCTCGCTCGGCAGCTCAGTCTTTTCTCCCATGTCCTCAGCCACGGGGTGCCTCCAATCCACCGACCCACCGCTGGGCCGCCCCGACCGCCCCCTCCACTCCCTCCGTGATCGGCCCCCGCGCCGCGTACAGCCCCATCGCCAGCATCGCAAGCCCGCACATGATCTTCACGGTGAAGCCCACAGACATCACGTTGATCGCAGGGATCGTTTTTCCGAGGACGCCCAGCACCACGATCAGCAGCAGGACGATCCCCACCACCGGCAGCGACACGCGGAACGCAAGCTCAAACCCGCTCGATAGCACGCCCACAAAGGTCTCGAGCGGAGCATGTGCGGGGCTCACGGTGCCAGGAGGTAACTTCTCAAACGACGCCAGCACCGTGCCGTAGAGCGAATCAATCCCGCCTACCGACAGGAAAATGCCCATAGACACAAAGAACAGCATCTGACCCATCACGTCGACATCGGTGTCCGTCTCCGGGTTGTACACCCGGGACAAGCCCATGCCCATGGCTGTCCCCGACACCACGCCCGCCATGTCCATCAGCAGCACCGGCAGCGCGCCGATCGCACCGACTGCCAGACCGACAAACGCTTCTCCGGCAACCGCGGCCGCGACACCAAATGTGTCGTCCGGCACCGCCCGCACGTCGACTTTCAGCATGGGATACGCCGCAATGCCCAGCATCGCGGCGAGCAACGCGCGGTACCGCATGGGCGCCGCGGTGCTCGCGAGCAGCGGCGTCATGAGAAACAGCCCCGCAACACGGAACACCACCAGCGCGCACGGCACGGCGTGAGGAAGCATCGCCTCGAAACTGTTGAGCGAATTCGCCATGCGATCCCGGCCACCCCCGCAAAGTACTGGTGCACACGCCCCGGAAGCCGCTACGACAACGACAGCAGCGACGCGGCATATTCCACGAGCTTGATGGTGATCCACGGGATCAGGATGATCGCCGCGAGGATCATCACCACGATCTTGGGCACAAAGGACAGGGTCTGATCCTGGATGGACGTGACGGACTGGATCAGGCTCACCGCAAGCCCCACCACGATGCCCGCCAGCAGAATGGGCGCGGCGAGCTTAAGCGTGATGATGAGCGCGTCGCGGACCAGCGTAATGGTGGATTCGTCGTAATGCATGACGCTCCTCAGGGCAATGCGATCAAAGAACTAACCCGCGCGAACTCCTGACAGCAGGAACTCCCGCACCACGGGCATATGGGCCACGACGCACTCGTGAACACCCGAATGCAGCACGGTCGTCGTGAGCGATGCAATCTCCGCCGTCGGCTGGGCAAAGCTGGACATCAGCCCGCCTACCACAAGCGTCCAGCCGTCGACAAGCACGAAGAGCAACAGCTTGAAAGGCAGGCTCACCATGACCGGCGGCACCATCATCATGCTCATCGAGATGAGCATCGTGCTCACGACCATGTCGATCACAAGAAAAGGCAGGTAGACCTTGAACCCCATCATGAACGCCGTCTTGAGCTCGCTGAGCATGTACGCCGGCACGAGCGAGACCATGTCCACATCGCTCCGCTTCAGGTTCTCGGGCGCGGAGGTGTCCACCCCGCGGTGGTTGAGCACCATGTATAGGCTTGACCAGTTCCCGGTCGCCTCGATCTGCGCGAACATGAAGTCACGCACCGGCTGCTTCGCCCGGTTCCACAGGTCGTCGTAGTCCCGCACCTCGCCGGCCCGGAAGGGCTCGACCGCCTCGGTGTTGATCCGAGAAATCGTGGGCGACATCACAAGCATGGTCATGAACAACGCCAGCGCCGTGATTACCTGCGGCGGCGGGATGCTCTGCGTGCCCAGCGCCTGCCGCAGCAGGCCGAGCACGATCAATATCCGCACGAAGCACGTGCACATCAGCATGATCGAAGGCACCAACCCGATCACCGTCAGCACGACAAGAATATTGATGGCCGCGGACAAACCGCCCTTGCTGCTGTCGCCGGAAGTGGAACCCGACGACGCCCCTTGCCGACCCGGCAGAGCGTTCGCCGCCGAATCGAGCATCCGCAGGGGATTCAACGCCCCCACCTCACTGGGTTTGATGGACTCAGCGACGGACGACCACCCGGCGTCCGAAGATGGCAGAGCCGTATCCGGGCTGGGCGGCCCCTTCTGACCAAACGCGGGCGTCGTGAATACGAGACCCACCAGAAGCGCGAAGATTGCGATCGCCGTTCGCATTTAGGCCACAAACTCCGTACGAGAATTCCGCCTGCCGGCACCGTCACCAGCAGGAGGCTTGACCGCCACCGTCACCGTTGGCTTCTCCTGCTGCCGCATCGCCGCTAGCCGCGTGCGGATCGCGGACGCGGACGCCGCGCCGGTCACCACCGCCTGCACGCCCCTCGCCGACTTCTCGTGCGCTCGTGCGGCAAGGGCCGAAGATCTTCTGCTCCCCGCCGGCGCCAACGCCCGCTCCACAGCGGCGTCCTCACTCGCGAGGAGATTCTGAAACTTCTCCGCCATGGCCGCCTGTTCCTGGCCGCGAACCTTCAGCAGCACCGACGCGACATCCTCCGGCTCCGAAACCTCGCAGATGGGTGAAATCGGCAGCACGCCCCGGCGCAGGCCCTTCCCCGTGCTCTGGCACACCAGCAAAATCCGCCTGTCAAACTTCAGGACCACAAGCGACTGTCCACCCCCCATCGGATACCTCGCGAGCACGTCAAGCAAGCCCGAAGGCGCCCTCGACCCGCTCCCGAGCGTCGCGGGCAGGACACCCTTCTTCGCGAGCTGCTTGAACCCCCACGCCGCCCCGCCGATGACGCACAGCACCGCCGCCAGCGAAGCACTTGTTCGCAGAACGGCGGACCCAAGAGACGCCGGGGAAGTTGGCTGCGCCACCGACGCCGAACGCACCGGGATCCCCAGGGGCTTGCTCTCAAGGCCCTGCGCCCCCGCGGATGTACCGACGGCCATAGGCACAACGCACGCCACGAGCACCAAGAGTGTCGGACGCATTCGCCACACTCCTTTACGCAGCGCCCTTGTCGCCCGCCTCAGCGGCGGGCGCAAGCACTTCGTTGATTCGAACGCAGAAGTTGTCGTTGAGAACCAGCACCTCGCCCTTCGCGACATGCCGATCGTTGACGTACACGTCGACAGGGTCGCCCGCCAGCTTGTCGAGCTCGACGACCGCGCCCTCCGACAGGCGCAGTACGTCTTCGACGAGCATCCTCGTCCGTCCAAGCTCGATCTTCACATTAAGATGCACATCGCTCAGCAGGGTCATCGCGTGCGATTGAGACGCGGACAGCGCCCCGCCAAAGTTCGGGAGCGCGACGGGCCGGGGCTCCTCCGACCCGGGCTTGCCCGAACCACCAACAGCGCCTGCCACCGTCTGGCCCATGTCTGCAAGGTCCGACAGCGCCGACTTCGCCGCCGCCAGCATTGTCTCCGCGTCGCTGGGCGACGGAGCGCCCGAGTTTTGTGGTGCGTCGGCCATCCTGGCCCTCCTTCATGCCGCGCGAAAATCGCGCATAGTGCCCGCACTCCTTGCGGGCCGGTCATGATCGGCGCAGCACGACGCCCAACGCCAGATTTGGCGCCCTTTCCACGCCCCCGCCACACCATTGGTCGCGAGCAATACGCGAATACTGCGCGTTACTCCGCCGGGAAACCGCGGCACTTGGGGATCATGACCTTGACGATCCGCTCCTTGTCCTCCGCGTCCTTCTCCACAAAGCCGTTCAGCAGCACGTAGAGCTGCCGGTTCAGGGTCTCAAGCCCGGGCTCGGTGAGCTGCGCGTGCGGAGCCCGCCGGAACAGGAGCGCCACAGCCTCCTTGACCTCAGCCGCACGCTTGGTGAGCGTGTCGGTCACGAGCTGCTCGTCCTTCCCGCGAACCTTCAGCACAATCGAGGTATCCCAGATGTATGCACGTCCGCTCTGCATGTTCTGGAACTTGTCCTCGACAAGAGGCACCTCCGCGAATTCCTCCTCGTGGTGCTCCTCCACCGCCTTGACGTCCGCCACCGCCTTCTGCGGCCCGGTCATCCTCGCCACGAAAAACACACCCGCGCCCTCGATCGCCATCACCACCACGACCGCGCCGAGCAGCTTGACCGGCAGACCACCCTTCTTCGCGGATGGCGGTTCCGACGCCGGTGCTTCGGGTGGGGCTTCCTTCTTGTCGGGCTTGTCTGCCATGGGGGACTCCACGCGCGGTGTGATGAGACGCGCGAACATCGACACGTCCGCAGCGTGGATGCAATCGATCGGTTCTGCCTGCGGTTATGGGCTCTGAAAGAAGAGTTACACCCCGCACATCAGCCAAGGTCAGGCGGCCTTGCGCACTTCCTGCGTAACCGGGTCCACGTGCGGAAGACGGACACCCACGGACGACCGGCTCGCGCGGTAGCCGGAGACAACGGTCGCGATCCCTAGCAAAGCGCACCCGGCGCACGCGGACACCGTCCACGAGTTCATGGGGACGCCGGGGATCAAGGCCAGCATGTGGGCCACCGACAGGACGAGGGCGATCATCCCGAGAATGGTCCGCGTCATCGCCGTCGAGTCGCTGACGCGCCGGCCCAATCGCTCATGCAACGCAAGAACCTGGGCAAACCAGAGCGCGAATGCCACGATGAGGGCGCTGCCCATCAAAAGGGAAATGACGAAGACAGAGTCGGAAGCGGGTGTGTGCATGAGAGAGTCCTGTGCTGCGCTCGACCACTTATCGGCCTGCCAACACCTCCAATTGAGCCAATCCTGCGTGCGGACGTGTTGACCCAATACCATCCCGGCATGCCCCGCCCTCCGGCCATAGCCACCGGCCCCACGCTCTTTGGCGCACAGCCAGAGCCGCCGCCGACATCCGACTTTGATGAAGCACTCATCGCTGCCTACGTCCGCGCAGGTCGCACACTCGATGACCTTCCGTACACCGAGGAATTTGACTCGATCTGCGCCTCAGTGGCTGCACACGCGCCCGGGCGTACGCCCTGGGAGATCCTTCACCGCCTGCAGAACATCCGGAAGTCCAAACGACTGCCGAAACTGGGCAAGGCCGCTTCACCCGCGATAAAGGTCACCCAGGAGGAAGAGTCCCTGCTCGCCTCACTCGTGCAGCGCGCACTTGAGTCCAAAGGCTCCGCTCCCGCCCTGGGACAACGGGACCAGCTCCTCTACGACCCGCGCTTCACGGACGTCGTGACGACATTCAACGCCCGAACTGGCCGAAGCCTCACGCCCCACGACGTGTGGCGCCTCGTCGCCAAGCTCGCGAAATAATTATTTTGTCGCGTTGTCGATCGCACGCTCGCCGGCCTTCCCCGCATTGCTCACGTCCTCCCCCAGACCCTGCACTGTCCTGCACGCCGCGGACGCGCCCACGCACACAGCCACAACCACAGCCACGCCCAACCGTACAACCAAGCGGGAAGTCATCTTCATCACAGGTTCCTCGTGCAGGTGTTCCGTCCGTGGCACACACGGACTTGGGGGCATCGTACCCGCGTCCTGCCGGAACCGCTCCAACGATGAGCCATGCTCACACGTCAGCTCGAGCGTCTCTTCGGCTCCGGCGCACTGCCCAACCCGCTCCCCGACGACCCGATGCCGCTTTTCCGTCAGTGGTTCGACGAAGCGCAACGGGCGGCGGAAGTCCCAAACCCGAACGCTATGATCCTCGCAACGAGCACTCCCGATGGTGTGCCAGCGGCCCGCACGGTGCTCTGCAAGTCCATCGATCCTGCACAGCCAGCGGTGGTCTTTTTCACGAATTACGACGGGCGTAAAGGGCGAGAGCTCCTGTCGAACCCGCGCTGCGCTGCCGTCTTTCACTGGGACCATGCCCAGCGACAGGTGCGGCTGGAGGGCTCGGCGAGCATCGTCCCCGCGATCGACAGCGACGCGTACTTCGCGTCACGCCCGCTCCTGTCACGCCTCGGCGCGTGGGCGAGCCTCCAAAGCCAGCCCATGGACCGCCCGTCCCAGCTTCTGACCCGCCTCGGGGAGTTCGCCGAGAAGTTCGCCATCTCGCCGGCGGACCTGCTCGCGGGAAACTCCGAAGTTCATGTCCCGCGCCCGCCCCACTGGGGCGGATTCCGGATCGACATCCAACGCCTTGAACTCTGGGCGGGTCGCTCCGGGCGCTTGCACGACCGAGCCGCGTGGGACCGTGCCAGCAACTCCTGGCGCTCTCACCACCTGTTCCCCTGAATCACTCGCCAAGGCGCCGCTGCGAACGAAGCACCAGAACGAAGACAGGCCCCCCGATAAGCGCGGTCACCACGCTGAGCGGGAAGTTGCCAAGCCCCTGCCTCGCTTGGTGCAGAGCGGCAATCACCAAGTCACCCCCCACCACCATCACTGCGCCCGCCAACCCCGCGCACAGCACCAGGCCCGCATGACGGGGCCCGGCCGCCATCCTGACCATGTGCGGGCACACCAAACCCACAAACCCGACGGGCCCCGCGAGCACAACAGCGCACGCCGTCAGCACGCCCGCAAGCACGAACTGCGTCGTCCTCAGCCTGCCAAGGTCCACCCCGACGCTCGTCGCCTCGTCGTCACTCAGTGCCGCGCGGTCCATCGCCGGCGAAATGAACCAGGCCACCGCGGCGCACACCAGTGTCACAAGACCTACCGCCGAAATCCGCATCCACCCCGCATCCTCATCCAACGCCCCCACCAGCAGCCGCCCGGAAGCAAACCCGCCGTCGGGCATGACGTGCTGCAGGAGCGTAATCCCCGAGCCGCACATGAGGCCCACGATGACACCCACCAGCACCAGCGAGAATGGATCCACGAACCCGCGCCGCTGGCTCACCGAGTACACCACCGCGAGCGTTCCGCACGCGCCGAGAATGGCCGCCCCACCGGCGCCCATCACACCAGGATCCGCGAGCCGCCCGGTCACCACGTACGCCCCGAACACAGCCACCATGACACCAAGCCCCGCACCGCTCGCGAGCCCCAAGAGATCGGGGGATGCAAGCGGGTTGCGGAGCAAGCTCTGCAGCAGCACACCCGCGACCGCGAGCGAAACCCCGACAACAGCTGCCGTCGCGACGCGCTGCGCGCGAATCTCCAGAATCATGCCCCGCTCCGCGCCCTCACCCAGCCCGCCAAGGACCAAACGCAGCCAGACGACCACCGCCAGCACCAGAGCCAACCCCACCGCCAACTGCAGCACGCTGAGCCACCGCGAACGGATTCCCGCATGGTGAGGGCCTATCGCCATGACACCAGCCTAGCGCCGGAGCTTTCCCGCTTCCCGATCACCGACCGCCGACCTACTATCGCCCCCTCCCCCGCCGGTGACCGGTCAAGCGTGTCAATGGGGGCGCGCCAGCCCACAGGAGTACGTCGTGGCCCAGTCCTTCCGCTGCAAGCTTGTCACCCCGACCGCCGCACTGGTCGATGCCCCCGTGGCGTACGCCTCCGTGCCCCTCCACGACGGCCTCATGGGTTTCATGCCCGGTCGCGCCCCGCTGCTGGCGCGGCTCGGCCTCGGGGAACTCCGCCTCGATGTCGCCGACTCGGACAAGGGAAAGGGCGGCAGCCGCTCATTTGCGGTCAGCGGCGGCTTCGTCAAGATGGGCGACGGTCAGCTGACCATCCTGGCCGAGCGTGCTGTCCCGGGCGAGGCGCTCTCCGCCGCGGACGCCGACGCAGAGGTGGCCAAGCTCTCGAACGCAACTCCGACCGACAACTCCCCCGCGAGCGTCGACAGCCTCCGCGAACAGCGTGAGTTTGCACGCTTGAAGGCGGGCATGGCGAGGAATCAACGCGGCATCTGAAGTCGGTAAGGCCGAACAGTGCGCCCGCTCGCGGCACGCCATGCATCCCACCGCCCGGGAGGCGACCGGACTCACGCACCGCGCGTGGTGTACATCGCCAGAATCACATTGGTAAGGTTGAACAGGACGTGCATGGTGATCGGCACGCCGATCTCCTTCGTGCGTTCGTAGGCGATGCCCATGCACAGCCCAAGCGTCCCGATGGTGGCGGCCGCGTACCACGGCACGGGCTGCTTGCCCACCATGTGCACCGCCGCGAACATCGCGCTCGTCACGATGATCGACACCCACGGCTTCTCCGTCATCCGCAGGATCGACGACTGCAGGAATCCGCGGTAGACAACCTCTTCCACCACCGGCGCCGCCACCACCGCCAGCCCCGCGAGCACCCACGCCCAAGGGTCATCCTTGTGGGACACAAGTTTCGCGAGCGTGTCGTGCGCGATGTTGCTGCCCGCCTCGGGCCCCTTGAACCTCGTGTTCATCGCGAGAAACCCGAAGGAACTCGCCTGCACGATGGGCCATGCCAGGATGAACGCCATCAGCCCCCACGCTGTAGACCGCGCCGTGAACGCGAGCCCTGCCCCCTTCGCGCTCGCCGAAATCAGCTTCGCGAGCAGGTAGGCCGTCAGAATGCTCACCGCGTATATCACGCCGCTCTTGACCGCATCACCCTGGATCGACCCCGCGTCGCCCAGCCACTTGTCGGGCAGCATCGTGTTAAAACCACCCGCCACCATCTGCATGCCCATCACCAGCACACCGCACAGGAACCAGATGTGCGGGCCAAACGTGTTCACATCCCGCTTACCCGCCCGCTCCAGCGATCCCGGACGGATCACATCGGCAAAGAGCAGTCCCAGCACCGCCACGCCGGCGGCGATGATGTGACCGTACCGCCACGGGTCGGACTTGATCATCTTCGAAAAATCGTTCGCGGCCTTGGTCGCCGCGGCCGACGCCTGATCCAACGCGCCATTCCTCGCATCGGGCTTGGTCTGTTGTGCTAGCGTCAGCACCGCGTCCGTCGCCGATCCGTTCGAGTGTGCGACGGCCCACGCGACAACGCCCACGACCCCCACCGCCGCAACGACCCCCGCCGCGCCCCACACGCCGCCAACAATCGACCCTGTGAGCGACCTTCCCGACACACTGAAGACCATCCTCGAGCACAAGCGTGCCGAGGTCGCCGCAGCGAAATTAAGAACGCCAATCGCCGAACTCGAAGCCCTCGTGGCGCAGGAAGAGCCACCCCGGAACTTCTTTGCCGCCGTCACACGCCCCTCGAACTTGGCCAATATTGCTGTCATCGCGGAAGTCAAGAGAAAGAGCCCCTCAGCCGGTGTGATACGCCCCGAATACGAGGGTCATCGGTTTAACCCCGCCGAAATCGCCAGAAAGTACCGAGCAGGGGGAGCCGCCGCCATCTCATGCCTCACCGATGAGCGATTCTTCGGCGGCCACCTCGACTTCATCCGTGCGATCAAGGACGCGGTTTCCCTCCCCGTGCTCAGGAAGGACTTCCTCGTTGACCCCTACCAATTGTGGGAAAGCCGGGCCGCCGGGGCCGATGCTGTCTTACTGATCGCAGAAGCCCTGACAGAATCCGAAATTGTCGATATGCTCATTCTCGGTCAGCAGCTGCAGCTTACAACCCTGCTCGAAGTCCACACCATGGACAACCTGTTAAGGGTGCGACCACACATAGGCTTTCCTCACCCCTCGTACATGCTGCTCGGCATCAACAACCGTGACCTCACCACAATGAGGGTTGACCTCGCCCACACGCTCCGACTCGCTGAGCTAGTGGAGGACCGCAGCGTGCTTGTCAGCGAGTCTGGCATCTCTTCCCACGCAGACCTCATGAAACTCCACGCGGCTGGTGTGCGCATCGCCCTGGTCGGCGAACACCTCATGAGGCAGGCAGACCCCGGAGATGCCCTTGCGCGCATGCTGACCGGATCTACCCGTGTGGAGCCCAAAGACTGACCCCGTTCGATCTGCATGCCCATGTGTCCATTATTCTCCTTCGAAAGCCCTCGTCCCTCGACGTAAGCCCGGAGCAATCATGCGAAACTCACTGACTGTCGTTGCGGTGCTCGCCCTGTGCGGAACGGTCCTCGCGCAGGAATCTCCCAAGGGCGAAAAACCCGCCAAAGCCGCTGACCCCACGCCATCGCACGAAACTCCTCCCACTCCTCCTCCCACCGCCGCAGTCGAACGCACAGCCGACCAGAAAATCTTCGACGATGCCGCCGAGGCGATCAAGAAGGCGCACGCCCTCAGCTTCCGCGCGAGCGTGGAAGGCACCGACGGCATGGCCCAGGCCTACCCCAAGGCCCGCGTGGATGTGAAGGCCGCCCGCACACCTACCGGCGGCTTCAACGGCTGGCTTGTCCGCGTTTCAGGCACCTTTGATCGAAAAGACAAAGACCCCCTGGCCATGGACATCGCATGGACTTCAAATTCTGCGGAGGCAGTCGATACCGAGAAAAAGGAAGTCCATGAGAAGCCGGTTCGTCAGATGACCGCCGCGCCGGGCCTTCAGATCGCGACCGCGTCGCGCCTCAAGGAAGTCTTCGCTAACGACCCTTTCGCCGCCGAACGCGGCATCACCGGCAAGGACCCCGTCAACTACACCAACGAAGGCACCAAGACGATCGACGGCGCGGAGTGCGACGTCCTTCTGCTCGACCGCGCAGGCCGCAAGTCGCGCTGGGCCATCGCAAAGTCCGACCACTTCCCGCGTCTGTATGAGCAGATCATGGAGGGATTTATCTCCGGCACGGTCCGTGTCGAGCTCTCCGGCGTCACCATCGACACCAACGACCCACCCAGCATAAGGCCCGAAGACCTTCGGGTCACCGTCCCAGAGGGATTCAAAGAGGTCCGCATCGGACTCGCCCCACCGCCCCAGCCGGCCGCGCAGCCGACTGTCGCGAAGGCCGAACCAAGCGACAAAGAGGCGGCAAAGACCGAGCCGTCGACGACCCCTATGCCAACCCCCGCCCCGGTCGCCACGCCCGAACCCGTCGCAGCGGGCCCGCGAGAAGCCCCCGCCTTTGAGCTCAAGACCCCCGCGGGCGAAACCGTGAAGCTCGCCGACCTCAAGGGAAAAGTTGTGGTGGTCCAGTTCTTTGGTTCCTGGTGCCTCGAATGCCCGGCATGGACCGAGGAGCTCAGCACCGCCGTCAAACCACTCAAGGACCAGGGCGTTGCACTGCTCGCCCTGTCCGTCCGCGAGCGTGATGACTCCAACGCCGCCAGCGAACTCGCGAAGGGCGACTACGGGTTCACACACCTTCTCAAGGCCGATTCCGCCGCCAAAGCGTTCGGCGTGCACACCTACCCAGCCACGTTTGTGATCGACAAGAACGGGATGATCACATCCGCATGGCAGGGTGAAACAGGCGGCGATGCCGCGAACGCGGTCAAGGGCGCGTTGAACGCCGCCATCGCGAACCGCACCTGACAGCCGATACCCACGACCTGAAATCTCACACTCCCACAAAAGATCGCACCAGGTCCACCGCCGCACGCACGTCTTCCACGCGCGACGTACCCGCCTCGCGCTCGATCACCAGGTCCGCGCCCGCGCACCGTTCACGCAGCAACGCGAAGAACGCCGCCCAATCCACCGCGCCTGTCCCGACCCGCACCTCGGTCCCCCACTCGCCGCCCCGCGCCGAACGCACCGCGTCTTTGATGTGGACCTGCTTCACGAGCGCCGCCACGCGCGTCACCGCCTCGACCGGGTCGCCACTGCCATACAGGATCATGTTCGCCGGGTCGAAGTTGAGCCACGGCGACCCGACGGTTGCACACCCTTCCCCACGGCTTGCCTCCACAAATTCCGGCAGCACCACCGCCGGTTCCTGCCCCGTCTCCAGCGCAACCGCCACGCCCCGCTCCGCGAAGACGTCCCCCACCTCGGCAACACGCGCACTCATCACGTGAAATTCCTCATCACCGAGATCATGCGGCACAAACCCCGCGTGAAACGTGACCAGGCTCAATCCAAGCCTCTCGGCAATCGCGGCACTCACCCGTGCGTTGTGGATATTCTGTTGCCAATGGCGGTCCGGCCGCACACCCCCCGTCTGGCGGATCGAACTCAGCGTGGAATAGTCCTCTCCCACGGCCCCAATCATCCCTGAAATCACCGAGATCCCGGCATCCGCCAGCACCGCTTTCACTCGTTCCAGCCCCCAAGCACCGCCCCCGCGTTCAGATGCCTCCCGAAGAGGGTCGAGCGCGAGCTGCACCGCGGTCAACCCGCACGCCCTGACACTGGACACAAGCCCCTCCGGCGTGGTAGGCTGGAGCGACCAGGAGCAGACTGCGATGCGCGGCGAATAAGTCATGACGGGCGAGTGTGCAGGAAGGAAGCAGGCCAATGAAGTCAATCGTGGGAGACCGTGCCATTGACCGCACCGTGCGAGGGCGGGTCGGCGCAGAGCCACAGTCTACCCGCGCCGCCGGACGCGCAGCGGGCTCGGACCACCGCGCGGATATCCCGCTCAGCCGCCGAGACCTCATCGCCATGACCGCCGCCGCCGCCGCGCTCGGCGCCGTCGAGCTGCCGCAGGCGATCGCGCAGACCTCTCCAAAGACCGCGGCCGCCGGCAATCCCTGGCACTTCGATATCTCGCTCGCCCAGTGGTCCCTCCACCGCGCCTACTTCGACAAGAAGCTCGACCCTATCGACTTCCCGAAGACCGCCAAGCGTGACTACTCCATCGACGCCGTCGAATACGTCAACCAGTTCTACATGACCCACGCGGGAGATACCGCGTACTTCAAGGACCTCCGCTCCCGCTGCGACGGTGAGGGCGTGAAAAGCGTCCTCATCATGTGCGACCATCAGGAAATGCTCGGAGACCCGGAGCCGGAGGGTCGCAGGAAAGCCGTCGAGGTCCACAAGTTCTGGCTCGAGGCCGCCAAGATCCTCGGCTGCCACAGCATCCGCGTCAACCTCAACGGCAAAGGCACGCCCGAAGAACATGCCAAACAGGCCGCCGAAGGCCTCCGCGCACTCTGCGAAGCCGCCGACCCCATGGGGCTCAACGTCATCGTCGAGAACCACGGCGGGAATTCCTCGCACGGCGACTGGCTCGTCGGCGTGATGAAAGCGGTCAACCACCCGCGTGTCGGCACACTCCCCGACTTCGGCAACTTCTACGAGTACGACCGCTACCAGGGCGTACGGGACATGATGCCCTTTGCACGCGGGGTTTCCGCCAAGTCCTACGACTTTGACGACACCGGTGAGGAAACGAAGATCAACTACTGGCGCATGCTCAAGCTCGTCAAGGCCGCGGGCTATGCCGGAAGAATCGGTATCGAATACGAGGGCGATCGCCTTTCCGAACCCGAAGGCATTCAAGGCACCAGGAAGTTGCTGGAAGAAATCAGGAGCGTGATAGGGAGATAGCGTCCCACGCCCGACAGACGCGGCATCTTGGCTCCGTACGCTAGCGTCTTGCCGATCCCCGACACCAAAGTCCAGCAGGCACAGTCGCTCATCAACGCGGGCCGCCCGGCCGAGGCACTCGCGTTGCTCAAGCCCCTCGCGCCCCGCGACCCCCGCAACCTCCAGCTCGCGGCCACGATGGGCCTGGCGGCCCTCCGCGCGGGGCTCTTCGATGAGGCCGAGTACCACGCCCGCCGCGCCCTCGCGCTCGCGCCGGCGGAGGCCGCCCTCAAGTCCAACCTGGCGATGACCATGCTCCAACGCCCCGGAGCGCCCAAGGCCGTCCACCTCGACGCGATGCGCCTCCTCCGCGAGACGCTCGCCGACATCCCCCACCACATGGACGCCCTCTGCACGCTCGCCATCATGCTGCTGGACGAGAACCAGCCGGGCGAACTCCTGCGTCTCTGCGAAGCAGCGATTGCACACTGCCGGAAGAACAACCTCCCGGATCCTGCGGACCCCCAGTTCGCCATGTTCCACAGCCAGGTCCTCTGCATGGCCGGACGACACAAAGAGGCGTTCGCGATCCTCGACAGCGCAATTGCCCGCTACCCGCACTACTCAGGCCTGCGCCTCGCGGCCGCGGTGCCGCTGCACGTCATGCCGGGCCTTTCCCCCGCGGAGATCGCCCGACGCCACAAGGAATACGGCGTTGCGCTATGCGCCCAGCAGCAGCGGGTGCGCACGCACGCGCCAACGCCCGCCGAAAATGACCGCCCGCTCCGCATCGGCGTCATGTCGCCGGACCTGCGCCGCCACTCGGTCGCCTTCTTTACGCTGCCCTGGTTCGAGCACATCGATAAAAGCAAGTTCGAGCTGTACGTGTACGCCATCGGACACACGCACGACGACATGAGCGACCGCCTCCAGAAACACGCGAAAGCCTGGCACAAGCTGGGCCTCGCGCCCGATCCCGACATCATCCGGCGCATCACCAGCGACAAGATCGACATCCTCATCGAACTGGCAGGCCTCACCAGCGAACAGCGGTTCAACGTCCTGGCGGCCAAGCCCGCGCCCATCCTCGCAACCTACTGCGGCTACCCGGACACCCTCGGAATCCCCACGATCGACTACCGCATTGTGGACTCGCACACCGACCCGCATGAATTCCCGCCCGGCACACCGCCCGGGACGCCGACATTCGACGAACGCTGCGTGGAAAAGCTCATCCGTCTTGACCCGTGCTTCCTCTGCTACACCCCGCCCCCAAACGCACCCGACGTGGCACCGGCTCCCGCCGAACGCTCCGGCCAAGTCACATTCGCCTCCTTCAACTCCTGGCGCAAGCTCAACCCACGCATCGTCGCGCTCTGGGGCCGCGTTGTGAACGCCGTTCCAACTTCACGCCTGCTCATCAAGTGCGTGGATATGCGGGACGACTTCTCACGCGGTCGCGTGCAGGCCATGCTCGACGCGGAACCCTCCCTCGCAGGACGCTACGAACTACTGGAGCCCAAGACCACCATCGAAGAGCACCTCGCCCTCTACTCACGCGTCGACATCGCCCTGGACACCCTCCCCTACCACGGCACGACGACCACATGCGAAGCGATGTTCATGGGCGTCCCCGTCGTGACGCAGGAGGGCGACACCCATGTTTCCCGCGTCGGGGTCTCCCTGCTCCGCAACGCTGGCGTCCCCGAGCTCCTCGCCCGAACAGACGATGACTTCGTGCGTCTGGCCGCTTCCCTCGCCGCCGACACCCCGAAGCGTGCGCACCTGCGTGCGCACCTGCGGACCATGATCCTCACCTCCCCGCTCTGTGATGCCCAAACCTTCACAGCCCGCTTCAGCGCCGCCCTCCGCACGATGTGGACCAACGCATGCGCCGCAAACGCGTAGCGACCCGCCCGCCACCCGCACGTACCATCGCCCATGGCAAGACCAGTCACGCTCTTCACGGGCCAATGGGCCGACATGCCGCTCGATGACCTTGCCCGCCGCGCCCGCGAATGGGGCTACGACGGCCTTGAGCTCGCGTGCTGGGGCGACCACTTCGATGTCGAACGCGCCCTCACCGAACCCGACTACTGCCAGGGCCGCCACGACCTCCTCGCACGCCACGGCCTGAAAGTCTGGGCCATCAGCAATCACCTCGTGGGTCAGTGCGTGTGCGACATCATCGACCACCGCCACAAGTCCATCATCCCCGCGCGGGTGTGGGGTGACGGCAATGCAGAAGGCGTGCGTCAGCGCGCAGGCGACGAAATGAAGCGCACCGCCCAGGCCGCCGCCAAGCTCGGCGTCAATCCCTACGATCTTCGCGACAACATCCGTGGCGGCGTGGCGTACCTGAAACAGATCATGGGCATGTATCCGGGGCGGCTCGATCTGGTTGCGGCCGGGTACAACGCCGGACCCAATCGGCAGTCTCTGCGCAACGGCAACATACCGCAGATTCCCGAAACCCAGAACTACGTGAACATGGTCAGCCAGTACTACAACCGCAACAAGCGGCAATTTGGCGACCAGCGCCCGATGGGAGCCCCGATCCCGCAAATGGTCTCGGCGCCGGCAGGTTGCGGCGAAGGCATCAAGGAGGCCGTGGATCGCAACACCGAAGCGCAGCTGCAGCGGGTTGAGACCTGGAATGCCTTCGTCGGCAAGGCGCTCGAGGCGAACCAGCTGAAGCAGCAGACCATGCTTGGGCAACTGAAAGAAGCGTCGGCGTTCCTGAGGGGATCGGGCAGCGGTCAAAACGGCAATTTCGGTGACGGTTCAGGCGAGATCAAGATCGCCGAAATCGCTTGCCCACCGGCGGTGGTGAACACGGGATCGACGCGTTGCTACGCCGTCCCACCGCAATCGTCGACGTCCGACATCCAGCGACTGCTTCGATATCTGCAGGAGCAGGCGCGGACGCAGGGCCTCAACGCCACCTTCGCGGCGATGGAAGACAACATGGTTGGGCTGGTGGCTGTCGTCGACAGCCGGCGGGCGCAGTGAACAATCTGAACGGTAACGAAGCGGAAGGACGTGAACCGATGAAGAAGATCATTCTTGGCAGCGCGGTAGCGCTCCTGTTGTCGACGGCAGCCTTTGCGCAGGTGCCGGTGACGGATCACGCCAATACGGCCGTCAACGAGAAGATCAAGGCGCTGACGTCGCAGATCCAGTCGGACACGACGATCATCAAGGACAACACGACGCGGACGCTGCAGGCGATCACCGGCGACAGGACGCAGGATGCCGGCCAGTTCTCGTCGCTGGCGACCGGCGGCGGATTCACGATGAGCCAGGCCCCGGATTTCGGCGCTATCCTGCAGGGGAATCAGGCGTCGTTCGGCGGAATCGGCGGCCAGTTCCAGAATATGGCAGCTCAGGTCA
>CALLYM010000208.1 GCA_937858155.1 uncultured Phycisphaerales bacterium
CCGCGGCTTCCTTCAGGCGCTGCAGGGCCATCGCGTCCTTGCGGATGTCGATGCCTTCCTTCTTGCGGAATTCCTCCGCGATGAAGTCGATGAGGCGCTGGTCCCAGTCGTCGCCGCCCAGGTGGGTGTCGCCGTTGGTGCTGAGCACCTCGAAGACGCCGTCGCCAATGTCCAGGATGGACACGTCGAATGTGCCGCCACCCAGGTCGAACACCGCGATCTTCTGGTTCTTCTTGCCCTTGTCCAGGCCATAGGCGAGGGCCGCGGCGGTGGGCTCGTTGATGATGCGCTCGACCTTGAGGCCCGCGATCTCGCCCGCATCCTTGGTGGCCTGCCGCTGCGCGTCGTTGAAGTACGCCGGCACGGTGATGACCGCGCGGTCCACCTTCTCACCGAGGTAGTCCTCGGCGGTCTTCTTGAGGTCCTGCAGGATGAACGCGCTGATCTGCTGGGGTGTGAACTCACCCTGGTTCACCTTCACCTTCACGAACTCGTCCATGCCGCCGGTGATGGTGTAGGGGACCTTCGCCTCTTCATTGCCGCTCTTGCCGTATGCGGTATCGGCGCCGGCCGCGACCTCGCTGTGGCGACGTCCCATGAACCGCTTGATCGAGAAGATCGTGTTCTTGGGGTTCGTCACCTGCTGGTGCTTGGCCTGCTGGCCGACGAGCCGCTCACCCTTGTCGGTGAAGCCCACCACGCTGGGCGTGGTACGCGAGCCGGCGGAGTTGATCAGCACCTTGGGGGTGGTGCCTTCCATTACTGCAACGCAGGAGTTGGTGGTGCCGAGGTCGATGCCGATGATCTTGCCCATAGTGATCCTTCCGAATAAATTCCTACCACCTCAGGATGCAAGGCCTGTGCCAGCACGAAGTGTGAGCCAAGGTGGCTGGGCGGGGCCTGCTCCCACCTTCCACCCATCGGGCTACGCAGGGGGCAGGTTTGAGAGAGAGTCGCCTGCCACTTCGGCAGGGCGTGTACCTCCTCCCGGTTCCCCACAAGCGGCGGAGCGGGGAGATAGGAAGCCCGCCTACCGTCCGTTATGCCGGATGGACCCGCACCAGGCCAAGGGAATGGCACCACTGTCATTGCACGCGCATCTTCGGCGCTCGGGGGTGCTGGGTCCGCGGCCGGGGCGGCGGGCGGCCCTCGTGCGCGTCGGCTGATCGCCCTGATGAACCAGAAAGGCGGGGTCGGCAAGACCACAACCACGGTCAACCTCGCGGCGGCGTTCGCACGCGCGGGACGCTCGACGCTGGTGGTGGACCTGGACCCGCAGGCGCATGCCACGCTTCACCTTGGGATCGATCCAAGCGACCTCACGACGTCGGTCTACAACGTGCTGGTGGACCCGGCCTTTGATGTGTCGTCCGCCGTGCGCAAGTCGCGTGACAATCTCGCGGTGCTGCCCGCCGTGACAGACCTGGCCGGCGCGGAACATGAACTCGCGGAAGCGCCGGAAAAACAGAAGCGGCTGGAGAAGGCGCTGCAGAAACTGGGAGATGCGTACGAGTTCGTGCTGATCGATTGCCCGCCATCGCTGGGCCTGCTGACCATCAACGGTTTGACCGCCGCGCGGGAAGTAGTGATCCCGATGCAGGCGCACTTCCTGGCGCTGCAGGGCGTGGGCAAGCTGCTGGAAACAGTGTCCCTCGTGCGCCAGGGGATCAATCCGCACCTGCGCGTCACGGGCGTGGTGCTGTGCATGCACGACAACAGCAGCACGCACTCACGCGAGGTGGTCGCGGATATGGAAGCGTTCTTCACGCAGGCGCGCGAGAGCGATACACCGTGGCGTGCCGCCCGTGTGCTGCGCCCACCCATCCGCAGGAACATCAAGCTTGCGGAATGCCCTTCGTTCGGGCAGACCATTTTCGAGTACGCGCCCAGCGCCACCAGCGCCGAGGACTACAACGCGCTTGCATGGGGCCTGCTGGGCGAATGGGACGCGATGCTCGCGGCTCGGAACGCGGCGGCCACACCGGCGCCCGCGCCCGTGCACCCCACACACACCGAGCCGCCGACGATCGTTGTACCGGCCCACGCCGGAGCAGGCGTGTGAGCACGCCGGGTGCTTCGGACGCGTGGTTCCTGCCGACGCGCACATGGCGCACCGCGTTTTGGTCGTTCGCGGTGCTTCTCTTCACGCTCACACACTGGCCCAAGCTCCGTGTGCCGGGGCCGGAAGGCACGGACATCGTCGCGCACATGACGTTCTTCGGCACGTGGACGGTGCTGTTCGGGCTTGCGGCGTGGATCCCCGAGAGGTTTTCTGGCCGCTCGCTGGCGCTTGGGTTCCTGGCGGGCGTCGTCTACGCCGCGTTTGACGAAGGGCTCCAGGCGATCCCCGCGCTGGGCCGGACGTGCGCGTGGGACGACTACGGCGCCAATGTGCTTGGCGTGACCGCGGGCACCCTCACGCTGCTCATCCTTGGAAGAGTTGGCGCAGCCACGCGACGTCCGCGGGAGTAAGCGGAGCGTCGGAGCCCGCGACCACGTTGCAGGACGCCTGCGACGCGTTGCGGAAGCCCGGGATGACGCAGCACACGTGGTCGTGCGCGAGGACCCACCGCTGCACAACTGAAGAGAGCAGCCGCGTGCGGGACGGGGCGTCCATGGAAGCAGACCCGCCGAACCGCTCGACCACACGGGCGAGTTTCTCCCGCACTTCCCGGAGCGTGCCGGGCGCGAAGTCCTTGCGGTTAGCGCGGTAGTCGCCCTCCTCCCATGCCGGCGGCTTCTCGGGGTCGAACTTGTCGAGCAGGATGCCCTGATCCAACGGGCCGAACGCCACGAATGTGCAGCCGTGCCGAGCCATGAGCGCCTGAAGCCGCGATCCCGGGCGGATCATGTCGTCGTAGCGCAGGTTGGCCTTGCTCTGGCACACGTGCGGCTTCAGGACGGGCAGTGCCCGCTCGTAGTCGTCGTCGCTGTACGCGGACTGCCCGATCGCCCGCACCTTGCCCTCCTTGACGAGCGCGTGCATCACGCCCGCGGCCTCGTGCAGGTAATCGTGCGGACGCCCCTCGTGGTCCTCACCCGCGTACGAGCCGTGGTGGAAGTAGTACAGATCGATGTACTCCGTCCGCAGGTTGCGGAGGCTCTGCTCGCACTGGTTGCGTATGTGGCGTGGCTCGTACCCGTGCGGCGCGGTGCCGCGGAAGTGCCCGACCTTGGTCGCGATGACCTGCGAATCGCGCTTCACGCCAACCTTGGCAAAGGACGCCGCGAGCAGGCGCTCCGCCCGGCCGTTGCCATAGACGTCTGCATTGTCCCAGTGGTTCACTCCCGCGTCGAGGCCGGCGCGGATGCCCGCGAGGATGTCATTCTCATTGATCTGCGCCCACCCGATGGGTTGGCCGTTGAGGGGCGAGAAGTTTGGCCCGCCCATGGTCCAGCAGCCAAAGGACACTTCCGAGACCTTGATGCCGGTTGTGCCAAGTGTTCGGTACCGCATGGGGCGAGGGTAAGGGCCCTGCCGCTTGGACCTGCCCTGCGCTAGTACCTGCGGATCAGCGCTGCGCGGTCACTGCTGGTGAGGAGGTCCTTCGCGTCCCGCAGCCAGCGGCCCGCGTCGAGCGCGTACCCGGCGGTGGGCTTGAGCTCAAGCCCCGCAAGGTCGCGGGCAGTGGCACCCCACGACCGGTTGAACCTCGCCATGCACAGCTCACGCACGTACTTGGCGATCATCGACGCCATCGCCACGGGCATGTGGGCCTGCTCACCTTCCACCAGGAACGAAACCCCCATACGCCGGCCCTTTGCGGTGTCCTCCACGATGTACCGGCTGCGCGTGTCCGACTCTTCCAGCACGGTCACGCCCGCGCCCGGCACCGCGCGGGAGAGCACGTCGGCGTACATCGCACGACCGCCAAGGCGGTCGCACACCACGCCAAGCCTGGGCCTTCCTTCCGTGTCAAAGCCCGCGTGTGATTCCCACAGGAACCTGAGATGCTCCCCCACCGCCGCAACTGTTGTCGCACCCTTGTTGTTCGCGCGCGCGGCGACGTCGTTGAATTCCCGCTCGTCCATGGTGCGGCAGCGCATGGCAAGCACCCGTATGCCCGCGTCGCGGATTGCGCCGGCGAGCATGTTGGCCTGGATCGCGAGTTGCCCCACATCGTGCGCGCACGGCAGCGCACGGCCCGGACCGGCGTAGCAAAGGTGTCCGGGAACCGCCGCGCCGAACGCCGTCAAGAGCGAAAGGTCGTCGGCCGGCGCAACAGCGGCCTCCATGCAACGCGCCATGCACAGGACGCCTCGCTCAAGGTGTACCAGGGGGTGCGTGGTCGTCACGCTGCTGGAGAGTTTGAGCTGCTTGGAATCGGCGATCGGGATGCGATTCCCGGGCCCCGGCTTGCCTCCCCGGCCCGCCTCCTTGCACACACCTCGGGAGAGGAGCTTCCAAAGACAGGGAACAGGCTGGCCCTCTTGATGCGGCACCTCGAACACGCTCAGCCCGACGCAGAGCGGGCCCAGAGTCGGGCCATAGCCCGCTTCATCAATGCCGGCGAGGATGAGAGGCATGGTGTGGTGCCTAGGACCCCCGTCCGCGGCCGTGCAACTGCAGACTCGCCCTTACTTGCCGGTTGGCGGCGCGGCCCGGATCGGCCCGCGGGGCGCTTCTGCGGGCTTGGACCCGCCTTGGATGGTCAGGGTCTCTTGCTTGGGGGCCGTCCCGGGTGCAGGCGTGGGCTGCGCGTTGGCGGTGGGTGCAGGAACTGGAGCCGCTGGCGGCTTGGGCTCTCGGAGGGTGAGGTATGCGATCAGCCCCGCCGCTGCAAGAAGGGCAATGGCGGCCGAGAGTTTGATGGCATCTTTCTGCTTCATAAGTGAGCCTCGTGACAAACCCGTCAAAAAGAACCGCCCCGCCGTGGAAGCGGGGCGAAAAGTGCGGTGGAGAGGACTTGAACCTCCAAGGGTGTGACCCCACTAGAACCTGAATCTAGCGCGTCTGCCAATTCCGCCACCACCGCGGGGAACGGGCGATGATACGCAGGGAAGCTGAGACCCGGAGCGAGCGTCCAAATTCGCGCAAAACCGCGGGTACATGCCAACGGAATCCGCCTCAATAGCCAATTTTGGGGGGCCTGTTGCGGTGCCCACTCGAACGGCGCCGCGCAGAATGCCCCTCCCACAACGAGGGGTTTTTCTCGGACATTGGCGTGGTCATATTCATCGTCCGTAAACCTCAACCGATTGTTGGCTACCACGCGTGCACGCGTGTCGCATGCATGTTCCAGACCCCCATCACCGCACCGAACGATTCCGCCCGTGGCACCACGGTGTGTGCGCCGCACTGACGGTGTGCGCACTGGGCGGCCTGTCCCTGAGCGCGTCTTGGGTACTGGGTGGGCGGGCGCTCAAGTCGGCATTGGATGAAGAACTTGCGATGGTGGCATCGCTGGCGGCGCAGCGCATCGATGGGGACGCTCATGCGCGCCTGGTCGATCCTTCGCAGCAGGACAGCGAAGCATACCGCGCGGTGGTGACCCCGCTGCGGGACATGCGTGCGAGCACGCCGGCGATCAAGTACCTGTACACCATGCGGATGACGCCCGAGGGAGTGGTGTTCGTCGTGGATGCGGCCGACCCGGGAGACCACGATGGCGATGGGCAGGACGATCAGGCGAAGCTCTGCGAGGTCTACACGGAGGCGGACGAGGACACGATCAGGGCGGTGCGCGAGGGCGTGGCGCTGGTGAGCAAGCAGGCCTACACCGACAAGTGGGGCTCGTTCATTTCGGCGTTCGCGCCGGTGCGGCGCTCGGACGGCACGGTGGAATGCACGGTGGGCGTCGACATGACGGCCTCTACGTACATGCACCGCCGGGCGATGATGTCGCGCGCGGTGATGCTGGGGGGTGTCCTGATCGTGCTGGGCGCGGCGGGTGTCGGGATGATGGTGTCCGTCATCGAAGCACGCCGCCAGGCGGCGCACAATGAAGTCCGGGCGTCCGTCATGCGGAAGTCCAAGCTTGCATCCCAGCTCCCGGGCATGATCTACCAGTTCCGCTTCACGCAGGCGGGGGCGGTCAGTTTCCCCTATTCGAGCCGGATGATGCGAGACCTCTTCGGGGTAGACCCCGACTCGACCAAGGACGACGGGGCCGAGGTCTTTTCGACCATCCACCCAGACGATCTCCCCGGCCTGATGGAGTCCATCCGCGTGTCCGCGGACCAGTTGACGCCCTGGCGCCACACCTTCCGGGCGCGACCGGCGGGCGCGCAGGACTACCGGTGGCTCAAGGGGAACTCCGTGCCCGAGCGCGAGGCCGGCGGGTCCACGCTGTGGCACGGGTTTGTGACGGATGTGACGGCGGAGAAGGTTGAAGAGGCATTCCGCGCCGAGCAGCTGGCGCTGACAATCGAGCTGAGCGCCGCGAGCAGCCTCGCCGAGGCAGTGGACGCGGTGAACAGCAGCCTGTCCAGGGCGACGGGACTCTCCCGCGCGGCGGTCCTGCTCTACAACGACCGCGGCGTGTGCGCGTTTGTCGGTTCACGAGGGCTGAGCGAGGAATACAAGGCCGCCGTCTCGGGGCACTGCCCGTGGAAGCGGGGTGAGCGCACGGCCGAACCCATCACGGTCGCCGACGTGTTCACCGAGCCCACCCTCGCCGGGTTTACCGATCTGTTCACGCGCGAAGGGATCTCCACACTCGCCTTCGTGCCCGTGCTCGCGGACACGGGCGTGGTCGGGAAGCTGATGCTGTACGGCGCGACCGCGGGGGCCGTCACCGCGGCGCACGTGCGGGCAGCGTCGATGGCGGCGGCGAGCCTCGGTCAGACGGTCGGCAGGCTCGTGTCCAGGGAGGCGCTCGAGCGAGGGGAGCAGCGGTTCCGCACGATCATCGACACGGCGCTGGACGCGGTCGTTGCCATGAACGGCGAGGGGCTGGTAACCGAGTGGAACAAGCAGGCCGAGCAGACGTTCGGCTGGTCGCGCGAGGAAGCGTTGGGCCAGTCGATGCACCAGCTGCTCGTCCCCGAACACCTCCGCGCAGCCCATGTTGCGGGCTTCCGACGCTACCTCGACACCGGTGAGCGCCGCGTGCTTGGAAAGCGCATCGAGGTGCCCGCCGTGCGCAAGGACGGCTCGATGATCACGGTGGAACTGGCTATCACCGCGGTGCGTTCGTCCGGCGAAACATCCTTCAGCGCATTCCTCCGCGATGTGACTGTTCAGAAAAAAGCCGAGGCGGACCTCCGGCAGAGCGAACGGACGACAAGGCTCCTGGCCGAAAACACCCACGACCTCGTCGGGCTGTCCGGCGCGGACGGGAAGCCTTTGTACGCGTCCCCGTCGGTCCAGCGAACGCTCGGGTACGCACCGCAGGAATGGGCTGGTTCCGCGTCCGAATCCCATGTGCACGCGGAGGACCGGGCAATCATGGCGGCCGCGTGGAAGGCCAACCTGCGGGGTGAAGTGACGACCAATCGCTACCGGGCGGTGACGGCCAACGGGCACACGATCTGGCTTGAACGCACCGCAACGCCGGTCTTCGCGCCGGGATCGCGCGATGTCGAGCACGTGGTGTGGTCGAGCCGGGACGTCACGGAGCAGGTGGAGTCCGGCCAGGCGCTTGAGTCGATGGCTCTGACGGACCGGCTGACGGGGTTGGCGAATTCCGCGCTGCTGCACGACCGGCTCGAGGGTGTCCTCGCACGCGCCGACCGGGACCCCTCGCGCCACTATGCCGTCATGTTTCTTGACTTTGACCGCTTCAAGCTCGTGAACGACACGCTGGGGCACGAGGCCGGGGACGCACTCTTGCGGCAGATCGGTGACCGCATGCGCACCACGCTCCGGACGTCGGACACCCTTGCACGGTCCGTCAGCGGCCACACCGTGTCGCGGATGGGGGGCGATGAATTTGTGGTCGTCCTCGACGGCCTGACCCAACCCGGGGACGCGAAGATCGTGGCCGAGCGGCTCCTCGCGGTCCTCTCCGCGCCCTACAGCATCGCAGGGCAGGCGGTGAACACCAGCGCGAGCATCGGGCTGGTGATAGGGGATGCCCGCTACACGCGCCCGGCCGAGCTGCTGCGGGACGCCGACACCGCGATGTACGAAGCGAAGGCGGCCGGCCGCGGGCGCTGGGTGCTGTTCGACGAGGCGATGCGGTCACGCCTTGTGCGGAGGTCGGAACTGGAGCGGGATCTCGCCGGCGCGGGCGCCCGGGGCGAACTCCATGTCTTCTACCAGCCCGTGGTCTCGCTCGAAGACAGCTCGTGGATTGGTATGGAGGCTCTTGCGCGGTGGACCCATCCAAAGTTCGGGCCGGTGTCCCCCGTGGAGTTCATCCCCATCGCCGAGGAGAGCAACCTCATCGCGGAGGTGGGTGAGTGGGTCTTCCAGCGGGCCTGCCTCGACCTCGCCCGGTGGCGCGCTCAGGGGGTGCTCCCGTCCGGCGTCACCGTCGCGGTCAATCTTTCCCGGCGGCAGCTCTCCACACCGGGAGTGAGCGAACGGCTCGGGGCAATGACACGCGCGGCAGGGCTTACGCCCAAGGACCTGACGATCGAAATCACAGAGACCGCCGTCATGAGGGACAAGGCCGCGGGCATCCGCATGCTGTGCTCGCTGCGCGACCAGGGCTTCAAGCTCTCCCTGGACGACTTTGGAACCGGACACTCGTCGCTGGCGAGCCTCCGCGAATTCCCGATCAACGCCGTCAAGATCGACCGGTCGTTCATCGCGTGCGTATCAGAAGAGCGCCACAACGCCGCCATGATGCACGCACTGGCGGACCTCTCGCGTAACATCGGCATGTCGATCGTGGCCGAGGGTGTCGAAACTGCGGAGCAGGTCGCCCTGCTCCAGTCCATCGGGTGCGGGAATGCCCAGGGGTACTTTTTCGGCAGGCCGATGCCCGCGGAAAAGGTGCCCGACGCGGCCCGGCACGCTGCACAGGCGCGGAAGGCAGCGTAAAAGGTCGCCGGACAGTAAACCATTGCAGGATCGATGGCTAGTGCACTCGCGGCACGGGCTTTGGGCGTCATTCGCTAGAATCTCTTGCCCACCGGCGCTCTCGCTGCGCATGGATGGGGAACGCACGCCCGCTCGGAGGATACCTATGCGCACACTCAGCCTTCCCGCATTCCTGATCGCCCTCAGCGGATCCGCCGCCACCGCCTTGGCCGGACGGACCATTACCTTTGAGACACTCGCGAACAACACCTCCGTCAGCACCCAGTTCCAGGGCGTCACGTTCAGCACGATCTACCGCGACGCCAGCCCGAACAGCACGCCCAGGATCGTCACGCTGAACAACGCCACGGCATCGCCCACGCGCTGCATCGAGGCAAGGGGTGCATCGAGCGGCGACGAATCTTCCGATTACATCCGCATGCAATTCGCCACGTTGCAGAAGAAAGTTACACTTGACACCGGGTTCCGTATCGGCCTCGCTGGCCCTTCCACGTCGCTCATCCGTGTGCGTTCGTACACCAGCGCGAACGTGCTGATTGCAACCCAGGACGTCCTCGCTGTCGAGGACAACTGCCGCACCTTTGTGCAGGTGGGCAGCGACACGGGCACGCGCAACATCGCCCGGGTAGAAGTCGAGACCGTGGCGTCCGGCGGCTCGCCCAACGGGCTCTTTGAGTACATCGACGAAGTCGGCTACGAGGCCGACCTCACGCCCCCCGCCGTCAACATCACCTCGCCCACGGACGACTCCTGCGTGTGCCAGTCGGTGCAGATCATCGGCACGAGCTGCGAGAGCGACGGCACATACGTCGAAGACTCCCTGGAATTCTCAACCACCCCCAACGGCCCTTGGACGCTCGTCGCCTCCGACGACGTCAACAAGTGCGCATCGCAGGTGATGTACCTGTGGAACGCCAGCGCCCAGCCCAGCGGCTACTACTACCTGCGGTTCCACGCCATCAACGAGGACGAGCTGGAAACCACCGTGCTCCGCCGTGTGTTCCTGGACCGCACGGGCCCGGGTCTGGTCATGCGGTCACCGGTCACCAGCGGCATCTACGGCGGCACCGTGTGCTTTGACGGCACCATCGAGAATTCCCCCTGCGGGTCCCCCACCTCCACCATCGGCTGGCGTCCGTGGGGGTCCGTCGGTGCCTTCACTCCAATCGACCCCGCCCAACCCACGTACGTGCAGACCATCGTGAACGATCCCTTCGCTTCGTGGAACGCGTCCACCCGCCCCGACGGCGACTACGAACTCCGCATGGACGCCTCCGACCAGTGCGGCAATACGACCTTCACCACCCGACGCGTCACCATCGACAACACCGCGCCTATCGCCACGATCAGCAACCCAGCCAACTGCCAGTCCATCGGCGGCGTCGTGCTGGTACAGGGTACTGTGTTCGACGCCAACCTCGCGGGCTGGACATTGCAGTACACCGGCGGCAATGTCCACTCATGGGTCACGATCTCGACGGGCACCACGAACGTGAGCGGCACGCTGGGCGCGTTCAACACCAGCAGTCTGCCCGCGTGCGCCTACAGCGTCCGCCTCATCGCCAGCGACCGTGCCGGGGTGAACTGCTCCGGCAACACCCACCAGACCGAGTACGTCACCAGCGTCGACATCGCCCAGCCCGGGCAGTGCGACGACGTGGACTTCAACAACGACACGCTCTTCCCGGACACGCTGGACATCGACGCGTTCCTGAGCGTGTTCAGCGGCGGGCCATGCCTGTGAGCTTCACCGCGCGAAACGCTTGACCACAGCCTCCACGTCCACCCACACCTCGTCGGGGACGCGGGCGGCGTTGATGACCGTGTGGTCGTGCGCGTTCGCCCGCGCGTGAGAGAGGTACCCCTCGCGGACCTTTCGGTGGAACTCGGTGCCACGACTCTCGATGCGGTCTAGGCCCGTCGTGCGCGTGGCGGTGGCGAGCAGGGGGTTGATGCGGGACGCCGCGGTGTGCTCGTCCACGTCGAAAATCATGGTGAGGTGCGGCATGACACCCTGGAGTGCTGCCTTGGCCACGGCCATGATGTCGTCCTGCGGGATGCCCCCCGCCGCGCCCTGGTACGCGAGCGTGCTCTGCACGTAGCGGTCGCTGAGCACGACGTGCCCCGCGGCGAGGGCCGGCTTGATGCGCTGCTCGACCAGCTGCGCCCGGCTGGCCATGTACAGCAGCATCTCGCAGCGGATGGTCATCTCGGCCTTCGTGTGCAGCAGCACCTGGCGGATCTGCTCGCCGATGGCCGTCCCACCGGGCTCCCTGACCTCCAGGGCCGGGATCCCTTCATCGTGCAGCAGCGCGTGCAGGCGGCGCATCTGCGTGGTCTTGCCAGAGCCGTCGGGCCCCTCAAAGACCAGGAACTTCCCCCGGAGGTTGGTCATCCATGACGCGGTCATGCGCCAGTGTAGATCGTGGCCCGGTCGCCCGACATGATTCGGTGAAGCCGCGAGCAAGAAAAGCCGGAACACCGAGCCTTCACGGCTTCTGAGGCTTGATGTCGCCCGTCTGGTGGTAGCGTTCCAGGTACTTCCTGGCCAGAGTCGTCTGCTTGTTGGAGAGATCAATCTCACGCCCGTCGATGAAAGCACCGGTGACGAGCGTTGTGACCTCCATCGGATCGCCTGTTGTCACGATGAGCGTCGCAGACTTGCCCTTTTCCAGCGACCCGTACTTCGCGTCGATTCCCAGGACCTTGGCTGCGTTGATGGTCAGGCACTTCAGCCCCTCATCATGGGGCAAGCCGAAGGCGACGGCGGTGGCGGTGTTGTACGGCAGGTTGCGCTCGTGGGCGGTGTCGTCGGCGATTTCAATGGACACCGTGAGGCCCGAGGCGGCGAGCCGCGCGGGGAGGGTGTACGCATCGTCGTACGCCGCGTCGTCGCGCCGGGGCATCGCGTGCGTCCCCTGGACAATGACGGGCACGTGGTGCTGCTTCAGGAGTTCGGCGGCGAGCTCAGCGTCCCGCCCGCCGACAAGGACCATCTTCAGTCCCCGCTGCGCGCCGAACTGGACGGCTGAATTGATCTGATCCACGTCGTTGGCGGCGATGAAGACGGGGAGTTGCTGCGGGTCGGCCGGACGGTCGCCCGCCGCTCCCTGACCCTCTGCGTGCGCGACCGGGAAAATCGCCCGCATCGCCTCCCAGCGGAGATCGACCGGCGCATTGGCATTGGTGTCGCGCAGATCGTCGTACGCCTTCGCGGTGTCAAACGTCTTCTCGATAGCGGCCAGACTCTCGCGGATCTCCTTCATCTGGTCTTCTTCACTGCGGTCCATCCACCAGGCGGTGAAGGGGCGGACGTTGGGCCAGCGGACTACCAACCCTGCCGACTGATTGATCGCCATGTCTTTCACTGTCCAACCATCAAGACGGATGACGCCGCCCTGGCCGGGCATGGTTCCCCCTGTCGGAAACACGCCGGCAATGAGCACGCCGTTGCTGCGGGTGACGGTGAGCAGGTTGCTGTCAGGGTTCACCGCGTCGGCAGCGCGGACCTCGGGCGTGGTTCCCCCAACTTCGGAAGTGTCGATCGACGCGGGCACCGCCTGGATTTCCGTCAGCCCCAGCTGTGTGTACGGGGCGATAAGACCGGGGTAGACATGGTTGCCCTTGACATCAATGACACGCCAGCCCTGGGGCATGTGCGGATCGCCCTGCAGGATGTCGGTGATGACACCGTTCTCAAAGATGATCGAGCCGTTCTGGATGTCCGGGCCCGTGACCGGATGGATGTTCGCGTTGCGGATGACCGTCGTCTGCGCCTGCGGCGGGGCCTTGAAGGTAAGGTCCTGCGCAAGGACGGGGGCGGCGAGGGCAGCGGCGGTGAGCAGAGCGCTGATTTTGGTGGACATGGGGCGGTTCCGAAAGCGATCAGGTGGAACAAAACTTAAGTGACCAAAGGCAAGCGGCAAGAGGTGTTTCAATAGGTGTGCAACTGGCCGCAGCCGCACACACCCGGGGCAAACCTTGGGTCTTTGCCTGAGGTCTGAAGGTCCAGATAGAACTGGCGGACCTGAGCGCGTTCCTGGTCGGTCATCTCATCCAGGAACGACGTCGACCCGGCGTAGTCAGTTTCATTGGGCGGGCGGCGCCGACGCCGTCCTTCGCCCGCGGGCGGGCCTCCTTCATCCTTCTTCTCGTCCGCGTCGGGCTTCTTCTTCTTGTCGCCCGCGACCAGCTTCTGAATCAGGCGGGCGCGTTCGGCCGCGTTCTTCGCGCGGAGCTCCTTGTCCTTCTCGAGGCTGAACTCCTCGCGCCCATCCACAAAGGTGCGCTCCGCACGGGCGAAAGACGACAACGGGATGGTGGACCAGACGACAAGGTCCGCATCTTTGCCTACCTCGATGGTGCCCACGCGGTTGTCGATCTTCAGCTGCTTGGCGGGGTTCAAGGTGACCATCTTCAGGGCTTCTTCCTGCGAGATGCCGCCCACGAGGTCGCCGTACTTGACAGCCTTGCCGGCTTCCGCGTTGAGGCGCCGGGCCAGCTCGTTGCTGTCGCTGTTGAACGACACGACAACGCCCGCCTTGTGCATGAGCGGGAACGCATAGGGAATCGCGTCCTGCACCTCGACCTTGTACGCCCACCAGTCCGTAAAGCCCGAAGCGCCGATGGCGTGGGTCTTGACGAAGTCGGCGATCTTGTAGCCTTCCAACGCGTGGGTATAGGTGCCGAGCTTGAAGTGGAAGTCGTCCGCGACCGTCGCGAGCATCACCATTTCATCCTGCCGATAGGAGTGGCAGTGGACAAGGCGTTGGCCGGCGAGGATCTCGGCGAGGGCTTCGAGTTCGAGGTCGCGGCGGTGGTTGGGGTTCGCCGCATATTCCCTCGCCGCGGTAAAGCGGTCGCGGATCAGCATCTCCACGCCCATCCGCGTGCGCGGGTACTGGCCCGTGTTGGCGTCCCAATTCACGCTGCGCGGGTTCTCGCCCAAGGCGAACTTGATGCCTGGAATCGCCCCCTCAAAGTGCATGTCGTCAGGGTGGGCGACGCCCCAGCGCAGCTTGGTGGTCTGCGACTGCCCGCCGATGGCGTTCGCGCTGCCGTGCAGTTGAAGGACGCTCGTCACCCCGCCCGCCAGTTGGCGGTACCAGTTGACGTCGTCGGGGTTTGTCACATCCTGGATGCGCACCTCCGCGGTGACGGCTTGTGCGCCCTCGTTCACGCCCTTGCTGATGCCCGTATGCGAGTGCGCATCAATGACGCCCGGGGAGATGTGCTTGCCTGTGCAGTCGATGGTGACAGCGTCGGCGGGGAGGCTGGAGCCCGCACCCACCGCCTGCACTTTGCCGTTGCTGATGACAAGCGTGGCATCGTTGAGCACGCCCTTGTCGGTGTTGGTCCAGATGGTGGCGTGCTCCAGCACAAACGTCTGCTGCGGCGGCAGTGCATCGAGCCCAAATGGGCCGAAGGGCGTCGCAAGCTTCTCGGGGATCCCCGTCGGAGCGGCGTCGTCGTCCTCATCCTTCTTGTCCTCATAGACCTGCCGCAGCACGTACGTGTGCTCGCTCCCATCGGGCTCCTTGGCGACGCCACGGAGTTCGCCGTCGACGCGCGTCAGCGTCTCCTGCGTGTCGCCCTCCATGCCCAGGTCCTTCACACTGTCCTTGAACGTGATCGTGGCGCCATCAACCTTGAAGTCTTCGGCCTTGACGCTGACGCGATCCTTGTTGGCGGTGCCCGGCCCGTGCGTAAAGGGCTGGTTGATGTAGATGACGGTCGCGCCCTTCTCGGTCATCTCGATATCAACGTTGTCGTTGGCGTCCAAGGGCTTGCGCTGACCATTGAACTCGCACACGCGCCAATGCCCAACCCACCACTTCTTCGGGTCCACGCGACGGGCGACAAAGGGGTTGCGGTCTTCAGGATCTTTGAGATCGTTCGCCAGCGCTCCTTTCAGGGTGGGAGGGTTTGTTGTCGTGTCCAACTTCGCGGTGATCTGAAGGTCCGGGAGATTGGCGCCCATCTCGACCGCATACCACAACACTTTGCCGTCCCAAGTGACTTGCTTCGCCTGTTTGGTGGTGATTGTCCCGTCGTCATTCGTGCTGACATCCTCAATCTTCATGCCCGCCGGAGCAACGGCTGAATCATCCGAAACACGGATCATTCCGCCGCGCTTGCCGTCCATCTCGCCGCCCTCGAAGAACATCGGCCACTCGCCCGCGATGCTCGGCGGGCGGCGGGTGGCCGACCACGTGAACCGCTCGCCATTGGCCCGGACTCCCTGGCCGACAAGGCGTGCAGGGCTGCCGTCGGGCCCGCGCTCGATGGATGCCGACATCAGGTAATGCCCCTGCAAAGCGGGCGGCGGTGTCGGCACTGGCGCAGCGGGCTTGTCGGCCGCGTCGCTCTTCTCCGCCACCTGCTTCTCAGCGTCCTTCTGGTCGCCTTCCTTCTTCTCTGCACCCTCTGCGCCCTGCTTCGGCTTTTCGGCGATCGCCTCGTGGTCAAACGAGAACCCCACGGTCATCTTCTCGACGCTCACCTTCGCCGCCTTGGTCTCCTTGTCGCCCAGGTGGACGGTGATGCCATTGTCCTTGTCGATCGAGAGCCACCGCTTGGCCGCCGGCGCGTTGGGGATCGTCACGTCCCACTCACCCTCAAGGTTGGTCGGCGGCGTGAACAGCTCATGGGCGATCCCATCGACAATCACGGTGCGGAACTTGGTCTTCTTGGCAAACACGTCCCCGTCCGTCACAAGCAGGTTGGCCCGCTTGCCGGCCTCGATAGTGCCAAGTTGATCCCCAACACCCAGCAGCGTCGCGGGCTGCGTGGTCAGCGCCGCGAGCGCGGTGTCGGTGGGCAGGCCATGCAGGATCGCCTTCCGCACATTGCCCAGGAAGTCGCCCTTGCGCCGGAGTTTGGCGGTGGAGAATGAGTACGCGAGGCCCGCCGCGGTGAGCCGGCGCGGGTTGGTGGGCGCCTGCTCCCAGGACATCATGTCCTTCAGTTCCACGCTGTCGGCCTTGCCGGGGGTGGAAACATCAGGGGCTTTGGGGAAGTTGAGCGGGAGTACGAGGCCCTTGTAGTTGGGCTCCTGCGTCTCTTTCTTGATGGCGTCGAGACGGGCGAACTCCTCCCCGCTGCCCAGGATCATGTAGGGCCGGCTGAACTCGCGCGCGATCTTCGCGGCCCGTAGGAACTCGAGTTCGTCTTCCGTCTGGAAGAGAAGGCTGGGTGCCGCACTTTCCGCATCGTCCTTGCTGTTGGCCAGCACATCCAGGGCGTTCTTTGGACCTGCGAATTCACTGCTCGCCCGCCCCCCCGACTGCCAATCCGCATCGCTCAGCGTCTGCCGAATCAGCGCGATCGCCCCCATCTGGCTGTCCGGATACGCCCCGCTCCTCGTGAAGAACGCGACGTTCTGGTACGCATCCTCTTTATACACCGGTGGCCGGGCCGCCGAGGCATCCGCCGCGGGCTTCGCGAGCGACACCACCGCGCTGCTCCCCCGGAACACGCCCCCCCTGGGGGCGATGCACGCCGCGCCAAACCCGATCTCCCGCAGGGAGTTCGCATCACCTTCACTGATGCCGCCGCCATCGAGCGCCGACCTCTGCGGTGTCACATTCGGGCTCCAGTGAGCCTGGACGCCGCGCGTGCCGCCCTCGCGCGCGATCGGCGCGTTGGCGTCCACCTCCAGGAAGGGCTCGATGAACGCCGGGTACACGTGCAGCCCCGTGCCGATCACGATGCGCGGGCCTACCGGCGTCCGCGCAGGAACATCGTCCTCCGTGTCGGGCTTCGCGTCCGGGCCCGGGTCTCCCGGCAGCACACCGATGATCTGCCCGGATTGGAACACGACCGCCGCGTGGTAGAGCGTCTCCCCCGGCTTCGTGTGCACCGTGGCGTCCGTGATCGCCACCAGCGTTGGGTCCGCCCGGCGCGGGCCATTCGCGGGCGGGGCCAGCGGCGACGTGGAAGAAGGCTGACCCGGAGCAGGCACAGCCGCCAGGGACAGAACAGTCACGCCCGCGCAAAGAGCGGGGAAGGCAAGGGACTTCATGCGAACAGCATACCACAGGTTGCGGTTCTGTGAAGACCCTCACTCCTGCCGTGAAGGCGGCACCGCATCCACCCAGAACACATCCGCAACCTGTTCCCGCACAAACTGGTAGGTCACTTCATCGAACCGGTTCAAGGCCGAGTCTTCTGTAAAGAACACACCGCCTGAGGGCTGTCCCTCGTCATCGCGGTACCCCACCAGCAGCCGACTATGCCCTGACCCTGCGGCGACCGGGAAACCAGATGCCAGCACTCGCTTGATCTCTGCAAACTGCTCGGGGTTCACGCCGAACCGGTCAGGCTTCCACGGCACGATCCACCGGACAACGACGCGGTCGCGCAGCGAGTCCCTGCGCTGCGCCGCCTCTGCAAGAGCCTCCGCGGACGGCGCTCGCCCGGCGTCAAACGACTGCTGGTACGCCATGCTTGCCTCTGCGCACACGCCAAACTTCGCATACCCCGCGAGCGCGTTATGGAAGAAGTTGCCGTCCGAAGGGCTGCCCGCGGCGTTCCAACCCGCCCAGTTGACAAACTCCGGACTCAGCCGCGTCGCTACGCCCGTCGCCTTCGCGTTCGCGAATTCAATGGCTTCGCAGGTCGTGAAAATGGAACACGTCCCGCGGGCGCCCTGCGGGCGAGGGGGGAGGCTCATGGCCGTGAACATTGGGCGCAGGTCGATGGTGGGCGGAACCGAAGACCTGAACGGTGAAAAGGCGGCGGCGGGCTGTGCAGGTTCGACGGTCGGGGCCGCGGGCACTTCCTTCACCTGCGCGATCTCCGTGCGTGTCGTGAGTGAGTAGTGCGGCTGCCGCACCGATCGGCAGCCAACGCACAGGACAAGGCCGCCCATCAAGACGCCGATGAGATCGATCGCTCGCATGACATCAGCGTATCACGTGCATGCGGGTCTTCTCGTCTGGAAAGCAGGACCGTTCACGTGCACAGGCAGGCCCGCCGGGTCGTGCGCATTGCCGCACGAGGACTCCGGAGCGCAAGCCGGGCCGCTACTTCGCGGCCGGGCGCGATGGCTCGGTTGGCGGGAGCGCGGAGGCGTATCCGCCAACCGCTCGTAGTCTCTCCCTCGGACGAGGGAAGGGCGGAATTCAGATCAGGCAAGGACCTCCCGAGAAGACACTGAGAAGTGCATCGATATCGCGGGTGTCCGGGAAGAGGGTGTCGTTGTTGAAGTCGATGTCGCCACAGTGGGGGTCGTTGCTGCACTGCCCACCGCTGAAGACAACGAGGAAGTCGTCGATGTCGGCGGTGTCGGGGAAGAGGTCGTCGTGGTTGAAGTCGATGGAGTCGCAGACGGCGCAGTCGGGGTGGTTGGCCGGAAGGATGGTGACGAAGGCCGGGTTGGTGGGCGCGCCGTTGCAGGCGTTGACGACCATGCACCGCATCGGCGGCAGGATGGCGGGGCCCTGCACGCTGGGGTGGATCATGAGCGTGGAGGTGCGCGCGCCGGTCACCGTCGCAACCTCCTGAGGCCCGACGAAGATCGGGCCGTCCACCAGGACGCTGTACGAGCCGGGCTGGACCCCGTCCGCGATCTGCCAGATGAACTCATTGTCGGGCGCGGGGGTCGTGACCGTGAGCTGCGTCTGCCTGCCGGTGCAGACGCTGGTGTTGACGGGGTGCTGCGAGATTGCGGGCTTGGGGCAGACGCCGCCGATGGTGAGCAGGAGGCGCGCCTCGACCTCCGACCCGCAGAGGTCCTGCTCGGGAATGCCAACACCCGGTGACCGCATGATGCTGAGACCGTCCACGCCCCCGAGCCCGGTGTAGAACAGGGCGTTGCCCGGGACGGTGTTGAAGTAGTCGGGGATCGCGATGGCGCTGATGTTGCCGGTCAGCGTCCCGCCGGTACCGAACGGGGGTGGGCCTTCGCTGTTGAAGTTGGTCGTGAACGGGATCACGGGCCCCGCCGGGTCCGGGACGAACGTGGAGAGCGACACACTGCCCTGGGTCGCGGCGCGGTCGTCGAACACCGCTTCGGGCTGGGTGGCGGCGTTGGCGAAGTACTCGTAATTGCAGGTGACGTGGTACGCCGTGCCGGCGACACCGCCGGTTACTTCCAGGCCGTACAGGACGCTGAGGATGGCGTGGCTGGTGGTCTCGTAGTAGTAACTTGGGAACGAGGCGTCGTCCAGCGTGGACGTGCGGAAGTAGATCTCGACAGTGGGCGTGCCCAGGCCGCGAATCGCGGTGACGCTGAGCGCCGAGGACTTCACGGGCCCGCCCGAAACGGAAATGGCGACCGCCCTCGCCTCGTTGCCGAACTGGTACGTTTCGTCGCCGATCTGGTAGCCGGGCTCGAGCACAGCGCGGCTTGTCTCGGCGGTGACAAGGTTGGGCCCCGGCAGCGTGGCCTCAGCGGAGGCTTGGGCGACGAGCTGCACGTATTCCCCGCTCGAGGACCACACCGGCTGGGCGAGCGCGCGCCCCGGCGCGGTCATCACGAGCGCGGCGCCCGCGAGCGCGAGCAGAAGAGCAGGGTGTGGGCACCGCGTGGACGCGTGGGACATGGCTTCACTCCTCGTTCATAGGCTCGTTGACGGGGCGTTCGTACTCCGCCCGCGGCGTGCGGCCAGGGCGAGCCCCGCGGCGAGCGGCAGCACCGCGCTGGGCGCGGGGATCGTGGTCCAGCCGATGGCGTCGAGTGCGATGATGTCGGCCGGAGTACCGCCCATGAGCATCGTGTCCCACGCGCTCGTCAGGTTGTACCCGCTGGCGAGCGTGGGGTCCATGAGACCGAGCGTGCCGTCGGCCTTCCAGTGCCCGCCCTGCGCGCCATCGCCGAACCCGAAAGGGCCATCACCGGTGCTGAAGGACTCCAGCATGGTTGCGCCGCCGTCGATGGAGAAGAACCGCAGCGCGGCGTCCCCGGTGACACCGGGGAGCGGGAGGGAAATGTCTCGCGCACCCATGGAAAGCGAAAGCGGCGAGTAGCGGAAGAGGTCGAGCGTGGTCAGCATCGGCATCCCGTCTACCACAGGCGGCGGGCTGCTCAGGTGGATCGCCATCGTGTCCGTGCCGGAAACGAAACCCATGGCGTGGGCGATCTCGTGGAGCATCACACCGCGGAAGTCGAATGTGTCTGTGGTGATGCCGTCGGAGTGGTCGAAGTCGAACACGGTGGTGTCGGAGACCTTGATGGTGGCGTCAGAGCCCGCGGCACCCGCTGTGCCCGAGAGCAGTCCCAGGGCCTTGAGGTTCGACTTGCCCATGTCCATCATGGTGTTGTTGACGGACATGGGCGTGGGGTCGAGGAAGGGCTCCTTCTCCGGGAACGTAAGGTCCGCCGTGTCGTTGCGGTACATCGGGACCGACGGGCCCATGGGCAGGCCGCCCAGGGACGTGAAGTCGTACAACGAGGTCGCGTCGCCAATGAGTGCGCCCTTGACTGAGGAGTATGACGCTGCAGCGAACGAGGAATCGGCGAAGGCGAGCACGCCGCTGGGCGTCGCGCCGTAGTCGAGCGTGTACCTGAGCGTGACAGGATCACTGAAAAGGCCGGAGAACTTCGCGCCCGCCGCGACGGCATTGCTGTAGATGGCATCGGCCTTGGTCGGGTCGCTCGACTCGAGCGCGAGAAAACTAGGACTCTTCGTGAACTCGAACACCAACTGGCCTCGCACAACGCTCGCCAGAACGAGCGGCGCTGTCATGACAAGAGCGATGCGGAAAGTTGACATCGTGAAGCCTCCTCCAGTCGTTCGAGCACCATACTTGGAAGACAATGGCCTGTCAACGCACAAAACCCTGTCAACATCCCACAAAGCACCCCGGGCGTGCTTATCCGACACCGAAAGACCAGAAAACATCCCCCGTCTGAGGCAGTCCCTTGTCTCCTGCGCCACCGATCCATGCACAAAGCGGGGCCGCTCACGTGTGAGAAGCGGCCCCGCCGGGGTCGTGTCACATTTTGCAAAGGACGTCGCCATGCCGCGACCAACAACGAATGAAAATCGTGTGCGCGGTCGCCAGCGCAGAGAAAGTACTCGAATCAGTCGCGGGAACGGTGCCCATGAGCAGGGCGGAAGCACGAGCGCGTGGTGATCGGCGTGATGAACATTGTTCAATTCTCCACGCCCACACACAGCACACAGCACACAGGACCAACAAGTCGCAGGCCACTTGCACAATGCGCCTGCCGCCGCCCGATGCGCAGCAGACCTTCGCACGGATGCGAAGGATCCGCACAATTGAGAAAAATGCCCTGAGCTCAGGAGGGCGGTATGATCGCGCTGGCGCGCACGAGCGCACTTTCAACGGAGTTTTCCACATGCCCTTCGGACACCTCACAGACCTCTGCCGCGGCAACGCCGTCATCGGACAATCCGGCGGCCCCACCGCCGTCATCAACCAGTCCCTCGTCGGCGTCGTCGAGGGCCTGCGCATGGGATTGGTCGCAGGCGGCTTCGTGGAACACGTCTACGGCATGCGCCACGGCGTGAAGGGGCTGGTCAAGGGCGACCTTGTCGACCTCACCAACGAAGACCAGGACCGCCTCGACCGCCTCGCCCTTACCCCGAGCGCGGGGCTCGGGAGCACCCGCGACAAGCCCGACGACGCCTACTGCGACCGCATCCTTGAGGCCTGCCGGAAGCACGACATCCGCTACTTCTTTTACATCGGAGGCAACGACAGCGCCGACACCTGCCGCATCGTGCACGAGAAGGCGAAGGCCGCGAAGCACGACATGCGCTGCTTCCACGTCCCCAAGACCATCGACAACGACCTGGTGGAGAACGACCACACACCGGGTTTCCCCAGCGCTGCGCGCTTTGTCGCCATGGCCTGCATGGCGGACTTCATGGACAACATCAGCCTGCCGGGCATCAAGATCAACGTCGTCATGGGGCGCCACGCCGGCTTCCTGACCGCCGCCAGCGCGCTCGCCCGCCGGCGTGACCGCGAGTTTGACGAGGTCCCCAGCCACACCAGCGACGGCCCGCAGCTGGTCTACTGCCCCGAGGTCGCGTTCGACCTCGACAGGTTCGTCGCCGATGTCGACGCGATCTACAGCAAGCGCGGGCGCTGCCACATCGTGGTGAGCGAAGGGATCAGCGACAAGGACGGGCGCCCCATCGGCGCCACGCTCATCAAGAACGCCCAGGTCGATTCCCACGGCAACGTGCAGCTCTCCGGCAGCGGCGCGCTCGGAGACCAGCTGGGTGACCTGCTGAAGGAGAAGCTCACGCCCGCGGGGGGCAAGCCCCCGCGCGTGCGCGCCGACACCTTCGGATACATCCAGCGCTGCTGGCCCGACGCGTCGGTCATCGACCAGATCGAGGCGCGCCGCAGCGCCCGCTTCGCCGCCCAGCTCGCACTGCAGGGCCACGACGAAGGCAGCATCACCATCGTCCGCACCGGCAGCGGCAGCAGCGCGCTCCTGGGCGCTCAGCAGGGGGAGGCGTACCGCAGCGACTTCAAGCGCGTCGCCTTGAAGCAGGTGGCGGCGAAGACCCGGCACATGCCGCACGAATTCCTGAGCGGCCACAACAACGTGAGCAGGAAGTTCATCGAGTACTGCCTGCCGCTGGTGGGAGACCTGCCAGGATTTGAGAGGCTTTGATGCCAGCGCCGGCACCGACAACCGGCGACCGTCGGCCGCTCGCCTCACGCTCCTGGCCCATCATGCAGCGTGTCGCAGCAGCCCTGGCCCGCGCGGGCGTGTCGCCCAACGCCATCTCCCTGGCCGGGATGGTGTTCGGCGTCGCAGGCGGCGCCGCGCTTGCCACGACGGACTCCCTGGGCGCCGCCGAACTCACGCACATCACACCCGTGCAGCGGGTGCTCTTTGCCGCCGCAGCGGTCTGTGTGCAGCTCCGCCTGCTCTGCAACCTGCTGGACGGCATGGTCGCGGTCGAGGGGGGGCGAGCTTCCCCCGTGGGCGAGCTCTACAACGAGCTGCCGGACCGCGTGAGCGATGCCGCGACACTCATCGGCGCCGGGTACGCGCTCTCCGGGTCACCGGAAGCCGGCTTCGTCGCCGCCCTCTTTGCCGTGCTCACCGCGTACGTCCGCGCAGTGGGCAAGGGTGCTGGGCAGGGCAGTGACTTCTCCGGCATTATGAGCAAGCCCCGGCGCATGGCGCTCATGACCGCGGCCTGCGTGGCAGTCTCCGTGCTCCCGGGCGCATGGATGGCACGGCTTGCCGTCGATGTCCACAACCTCCACCTGCCATTCATGGGGGTGGTGCTGTCCATCACCGCGATCGGCTCGGCGTGCACGTGCCTCGGGCGGACGCGCCGCCTCGCGGCAAAGCTCCGGGTCGCTGGCGGGCGATGACACGCCACAAACCGTTCAGCAACGCCGCGCGGAAGAGAACGCCCCACTTTCAAACGAAGCTTGACGAGGACGCTCAGCGCCGACGGCGGCGAGCCATGGCGGCGGCGCCGACTATCACCAACGCGCCAGGTGCGGGGATCAGCGTCAGTTGGTCCTGCGCGTACGGACGTTCCTGGTTCGACAGGTTCAGCACGCGCACAGGCCCGATGCCCAAGCCGTCCCACTCGCCGCCCGGCGCAACAGCCGCATCCGCGAGCGCGACGAACGCGTTATTCGCACCCGGGTCCTCTCCCTCGATGAACCAGATCGCCCGCTGCAGCGCATCGGCCGACACCGCGCGCCCGCCCGGCGTGTAGTCGTACCCGAGCAGCGTGCCCATGCGGAAGTTGAAGTACAGGTACGCCGTGCGTGCGTCGAGCGCATCAAAGCCGCCCACGCTGCCCTGCACCGCGCCCGTGTTGATCACAAAGTCCAGCGGGACGCCCGGCGCAAACTGCTCGGTCGCCTCGACGCAGAACGTCTGGAATGTCGTGGGCGACAGGTCCGACGGCTGCCCCACCAGCCCGCAGAAGCCGCTCACGGGTATCACCGTGAATTCGCCGCCGTTGTTGGCCTGGTAAGGGCCGCCAGCAAGCTGCACGACATCGGCGGCCGCCACTGCGCTCAGCGCGCAGACGATGACACAAGCACAGGTTTTCATCGCTTTCCCTCTCTCCAGTTTCCGGGCGAAGAACGCCCGGCGATGCAACGTACACAAAGTCAGGGCGGCATGCAAGTCGGTGATCGCAGAAAATCAGAATGGCTGAAGACAATCGCGCATGCCAAATTACCCAAATAAACAGCCCCTCGGAAGGGGCTGATATGCGGTAACTGGAGAGTATTTTATTGGACGCGGAACGGTGTTCCCTCAGCGTCCGTCCGTGGGCCTGGGCTTCTCGTCGTTCTTCTTCTCTTCCTTCTTCTCTTCGCTGGGGGCGAACTTCGCGGCCTCGTCCTTCGTGAGGCGGACCACGCTCTTAATCTCCACGGTCTCGTTGGGCACGTCGGGGAACTGGGTGTTCACGGCAGCGCCCGAACCATCGATCGCCTGCGCGGGCTTCACGCCCGTCTTCACCACGCGGATCTTGTCGACCACGTCCATCCCCTCCACCACCTTACCGAACACCGCATACGCGCCGCCGTCGGGCTGGGTGTTGTCCAGGAAACCGTTGTCCTTGACGTTAATGAAGAACTGGCTTGTCGCAGAGTTGACGGTCTTGGGGTTGGGTGAGCGGTCGCCCTGGCGTGCCATGGCCAGCGTGCCACGCAGGTTCTTGAGGCCGTTCTGCCACTCGTTCTTGATCGGCGCGCTCGTCGGCTTCTGCTTCAGGTCTGTCGTGAACCCGCCGCCCTGGATCATGAAGTCGCTGATGACCCGGTGGAAGCACGTGCTGCTGTAGAAGCCGCTGTCCACGTACGACAGAAAGTTGGCGGTCGAAATGGGCGCCTTCTCGTTGTTGAGCTCGATCACCATGTCGCCCATGGACGTGCTCATCTTCACGTAGACGAACTTCTCCGCGGCTGGCTGGGCCGGCTTGTCGTCCTTGTGGTCTTTCTCCTTGTCTGCCGGCGGGGTCTGTTTGGCGGGCGTGGCCGCGGGTGGGTCCTTGGGCTTCTCGTTCTGAGCGATCGCCGACGCAGCAACCACGGGCAACACGGCAACAAGGAACAGGGCGCGGACGGTCTTCATGTGCATCATCTCCATGGGCGGTGCTTTCCAGGGACGTTTCCCCACTCTGCCTGCGAGGACCATTGGCCCCGTCGCGGTTTCCTACCATCATAAGACCCACGGGGGGTGGGGGTTCCCGGGAGGCTTCCACACCAGACCAGGGGCGTTATTAGGAGACGTGCAATGACGAAGGACCTCCCTGTTGCGGTGGTGCTGTGCGGCAGCGGGCGAGCGGACGGCTCCGAAATCACCGAGGCGGTCAGCACGCTCATCCACCTGTCCCGGGCAGGGCTGTCATTCCGGTGCTTCGCCCCCAACGAACCGCAGGCGGAGGTTGTGAACCACGTGACCGGCAAGCCCGTGCACGAGCACCGCAACATGATGGTGGAAGCGGCCCGCATCGCGCGTGGGGACATCTCTCCCCTGAGCGAATTGCACGAGCCCAACTTCTCCTCCCTCGTGTTCCCCGGCGGGTTCGGCGCGGCCAAGAACCTCTGCACGTTCGCCAAGGACGGCCCCGGCTGCACCGTGCACAAGGATGTTGACCGCGTGCTGCGGGAATTCCATGCAAAGAAGAAGCCCATCGGCCTCATCTGCATCGCGCCCGTCTTGGCGGCAAAGGTCCTGGGCACAACCAGCGGCGGCCCCGGTTGCCAGGTCACGATCGGTCACGACGCCGGCGCGGCCAACGCCATCGCGGCGATGGGCGCACACAACGTCCCGCGCGCCGTGACCGAAGCTCTGGTGGATGAAGCACACCGCATCGTTACCACGCCCGCGTACATGTGCGACGCCAAGCCCCACGAAGTGTTCGATGGGATCGGAGAACTGGTCACCGCCCTCAAGCGGCTCCTCCGCGCATGATGCCGAGCTTTAAGGCGCCAGCGGGTCGCGCCGGTACAGCTTCACACCCTGCAGCGCCCACTGCTTCTCCGTGAAGTTGCCGCGAAGGTCAAGGTCCGCCGGGTGATCGGCACGCGACGCGGCGAGCGCCATGTGCGTCTTGGCGTCCAGGTTGTCGAGCATCGAAACGAGCAACGCCTCGGGCGTCGAGGGCAGCTTCGCGGCCCCGTACTCCGCCTCCCCATGGTGGCTGATGATGATGTGCTGCAGCACCGTGATGAACCCCGCCGGGAACCGCATCGACTGCTCGCGCATCACCTGCTGCGCCTTGTCGTGCAGCATGATCGCGCCGTCCACGATGTGCCCGATGAGCTCGCCCCGGTCGCTGTAACCAAACGTGCGGTCGTACACCAGCTCCCGCGTTTTACCCAGGTCATGCAGGAACAGACCCATGACCACGATGTCGCGGTTGATCTTGGGGTACAGGGGGCACACACGGTCCGCCAGCTGCATGAGCGAGAGCGTGTGCTCAAGCAGCCCGCCCAGGAACGCGTGGTGCATGCTCTTCGCCGCCGGCGCTTGCTTAAAGGAGTCCATCAGGAACTTGTCGGCGAGGTACGCGTTCGCGAGCGCCTGCGCCGCGGGGTGCTTGAGGGTGCCCAGCATGGCGGTGACTTCCGCGAACATCTCGTCCACGCTGCGCGTCGTGCACGGCAAAAGGTCCTTCATCTCCTCCGCGCTGGGCTCCACGGGCTCGATGCTATGAATGATGAGCTGCAGCTCACCCTGGTAGGGCTGCGTCTCGCCCTCCACGTACACGAACCCTTCCGTGGGCAGCCGCCGGAACGTCGACTCCTCGACCGTCCACATGCGCCCCGCGACCTCCCCCGAACGGTCCCCAAGCAAGCAACGCAGGTAGGGCTTGCCCTGTCGCGTCTGGCCCATCTGAGTGTTGGCGATGGAAAACACGCCGCGGATGAACTCCGGCGCTTTGAGTTCCTTGATGTACCGACGCTGCGTGGCGGGGGCCTGGGTCATGCGTGATGGTAGGTGAAGAGGGGGAAAGAAAACACCGCACGGTGCGCTCCGCCCCTGCCGTCACCCGTTCACCTCTTCCCAAACGTCCTCGCGATCAGGAACGCCATCTCCAGCGACTGCTGGTAATTGAGCCGGGGGTCGCACGCGCTCGCGTAGTTCGTCGCCAGGTCCTGCTCACTCGTGCCCATCGAACCCCCGGTGCACTCGGTCACATCCTCGCCCGTCAGCTCAAAGTGCACGCCGCCCAGCACCACGCCCTCCTGCCGGTGCACCGCGTGGCTCGTCGTGAGCTCGTGCAAAATGTCATCAAACGACCGAGTCTTGACGCCCGACGACGTTGTGCGCGTGTTGCCGTGCATCGGGTCGCACACCCAGAGGCATCGCACACCCCCCGCCCTCGTCGCCTGCAGCAGCGCGGGCAGCGCGTTCGCCACGCGCGCCGCGCCCATCCGCGCCACGAACACGAGCTTCCCGGCCTCGTTCCCGGGGTTCAGCATTCGCGCGAGCGCGAGCACCTCGTCCGCTGTCGCCGACGGCCCCAGCTTCACGCCCACCGGGTTGTGGATGCCCCGGAAGTACTCCACGTGCGCCCCACCCAGCCCGCGCGTCCGCTCCCCAAGCCACGGCAGGTGCGCGCTCAGGTTGTACACGCCGTCCCGCCGCGGCACCGGCCGCGTCTGCGCGCTCTCGTACCACAGGTTCAGCCCCTCGTGGCTCGTGAAGAACTCCACCCGCGTCAGGTCGTCCACCGTCTTCTCGCCCAGCGCCTCCATGAACCGCAGACCGTCCGCCAGGCTGTCCTTCATCCGCTCATACTCGCTGCGGAGCGCGGGCGCCAGCCCCGCGTGCCGCATGAACGACAGATCCCAATACTCCGGATGGTGCAGGTCGGCGAATCCGCCCTCCACCAGCGCCCGCACAAAGTTCAGCGTCAGCGCCGAGTGCTGGTACGCCTGCACCAGCAGCGCGGGGTCGGGCGTGCGGGACACCGCGTCAAACGCCGGCCGGTTGATGAGATCGCCAAAGTACGACGGCAGCGACACGCCCCCCCGCGTCTCGGTCGCGCTGCTCCGTGGCTTCGCATACTGCCCCGCAAAACGCCCCACCCGCAGGATGGGCATCTTGAGCCCGTGCACCAGCACCATCGACATCTGCAGAAGGATCTTCAGCTTGTTCGCGATCGTCGCCGAGTTGCACTCGCCCAGCGACTCCGCGCAGTCCCCCCCCTGCAGCACAAACCGCTTCCCCTGCTCCGCCTGCGCAAGAAAGCCCCGCAGCCGCTCGATCTCCCAGCTCGTCACCAGCGGCGGCAAAGACCGCAGCTCCCCCACCGCACGCGCCAACGCCGCGCCGTCCGGGTACGCGATCTCCTGCGCATTCGGAAGGCCCTGCCATGATGTCGGTGACCACGCGGGTTGGCTGTGCTGTTCCACTGCGGCAAGCATAGAAACCGCTCGCGCATCAGGCTGAAACCACCCGCCCCGCCGGCCGCGCCCCGTGCACCTGCTCATGCACGCTCCAGAAGTGCTCAAACGATCGCTGCATCGAGTACCCCTGCATGAACTCGTGCGCGGCACGCCCCATCCGCGCGCGCAACCGTTCGTCGCTCGCCAGATCCACCACCCGCGCGACCCACGCCCGCTCATCCCCCGCGGGAAGCACAAACCCAGTCTCCCCGTCACGCACAACTTCTTTCGGCCCACCCCGGTCGGTCACCAGCACCGGCATGCCGCTCGCCTGGCTCTCCATCACCACCTGCCCCAGCGTGTCCGTCGTGCTGGGGAACACGAACACGTGCGCCCCCGCGTACAAAGCCGACAGCTCCTCGCCATACCGGAAGCCCAGGAACCGCGCCCGAGCACCCCGCAACTCCTCCTCCATCTGCCCGCGGTAAGGCCCATCCCCGATGATGTTGAGCTCGGCCACCACACCGCGCCCGCGCAGCACGCGGTCGGCCTTGACGGCGAGCAGCAGCGACAGGCTCAAGCCGAGCGCGGCGACCGCGACCAGGCCGACGCGCTTGTCCAATCCTCCGGAAACG
>CALLYM010000209.1 GCA_937858155.1 uncultured Phycisphaerales bacterium
CGGCAGTCCCCTCGTGTCCTGTCCGGCTCCGTCGCGGCAGCGGCGGTCAGGGTGCATTCGGATATAGCGCCCCGATTCGAACCTCCGCCCAGCTTGCCTGGACGAGTCGATGGATCAGAAGGCGCCGACCGTCATCGTCAGTGCGTTCGAACTGGTGATCGCGACCAGGTTGCCGAGCGCATCGAGGTTGGACGCACAGCGGTCGATGGCGTACGCGTGGTACAGGATCTTGAGCATGCTCGCGGGCTCAAACTGCTTGCCCGCGTTGAGGGACACCAGCACGGGCCCGCCGACTTCTTTCAGGTAGACGCCGCTGATGGCGTTGCTGCCCGTGCCGTTGAAGAGGATGCTCCGCAGGCGGCGCGTCTGCGCGTTGACATTGTCCACGCCCGCGACGGCGAACTTGGTCGCGCCGCCAGAGTCCGTGTATCGCTGCAGGCAGGTCAGGCGGATGCCGTTCTGGTTGACGAACTCGGTCACCTGCGAGCCAGTGAGGCCCGGGTGCCAGACGCCCAGCCCGGGGTTCTCCGAAACCATTACCACATTGAAGGTGAGCGGGCTGGTGCTGGCGATGTCGATGTCGATAAGCCGGGCGCTGTTCGTCGTGAGCGCGCTGGTCACCTGCGCCTCGGTTACGCCGAAGTACCACCACCAGCCAGACTGATGGTTGGTGCCCGTGTTGGGCACGGCAACGATGCTGTACCGCGTGCCCGACAGTGTGCTGTACTGATCCACGTCGATGGGGCGCAGCCCGTTGGCCGCCTGCCAGTTGACCATGCCCTGAAAAGTGAGGCCCGTTGCCCAGTCCCACCCGGGCGCGGCGGTCGTGCCGCTGTTGTTCACCACCAGGGCCGACCACGTCCCGCTGATGGCGTTGACGACCTCGAGGTCGATGATGCGCTTGTTGGCGAGCGCCAACGTCGCTGCGATGGATGAGGTGGTGGCGCCCCAGTAAGCGTCCGCGCCGCCGGCGGCGTACTCACCCGTGTTCTGCACGGTGATGACGTCGTAGTTGCCGCTCGTTGGAGTAATGTTGAACGGCCGGAATCCAGCCGAGATGGACGCGTCGATGCTCGCTGTCGTCGCGCCGTAGTTGTAGGTCCAGCCCGCGGGCGTGTCGTTGATGCGGTCGGTCTGAGCGGGTGCGATACCTGCCGGAACCAGAAGAATGGTGGAGCAGGCAAGCAGGCGTGCAAGAGCGGGAAGGCGCATGGCGTGGTCCTTGTGCAGAAAGACTGCGCGGACACGCCCGTGTGGAATGAGAGGGTGCCCGTGCGCAGGCCCATGCGTGCCGCCGCTCTCGCCAGGACAAAGATTTACGCGCGGAAAACCCGCCCGGAAGCATTACAGACAGGGGCCTCCGCTGAACACGCTGAGCAGGCTGTCGATATCGGTGGTATCCGGGAACAGCCCGTCATTGTTGAAGTCGATGTCGCCGCAGGCCGGGCCGGTCGAGCACGGACCCCCGCTGAACACGCTCAGGAAGTCGTCGATGTCCGCGGTGTCCGGGAAGAGGCCGTCGCCGTTGAAGTCGATGCTGTCGCAGACAACGCCCGCGAAGGGGTCCACGGTGATCGTGACGGTGTCGGTGGCCTGCGCGCCATCATCGTCCGTGACGCGGAGCGTGATGGTGTGCGTACCGACCGGGAAGTTGTAATTCAGGGTCGGGCTTGCGCTCGCCGGGGCAAGGTCGGTCACGCCCTCGGACCACAGGTACGACACGATCGTGCCATCCGTATCGCTGCTGAGCGAGCCGTCGAGGGTGACGGGCTCGGAACCGGTGTTGTCGTTGTCGGTCAGCGTCTGGTCGTTGCCCGCGTTGGCAGTCGGAGCGATGTTGCCCGCCTGCACGGTGATGAGGACGGTATCGGTGGCCTGTGCGCCATCATCGTCCGTGACGCGGAGCGTGATGGTGTGCGTGCCGACGGAGAAGTTGTGGTTGAGGGTCGGGCTCGCGCTCGCCGGGGCAAGGTCCGTCACGCCCTCAGACCAGAGGTACGACACGATGGTGCCGTCGGTATCGCTGCTCTGCGAGCCATCGAGCGTCACGGGCTCGGTGCCGCCGTTGTCGCTGTCGATGGGAGACTGGTCGGGCCCGGCGTTGGCCGTGGGAGCCGCGTTGGGCGGCAGGACGGTGCCGACGAGATTGATGACCTTCGCGGGCTGGTCCGGGTCGTCGCTGGAAATCGTGAATGTCGTGTTCTTGACGCCCACCACGGCCGTGGGCATCGTGAGGTTGTGCGCATTGGCCGCGGCGCCGGGGGCGCTGGTGAACGAGCCGGCGGGGATCGTGAAGCCCGTCGCGCTCCCCAGTGAGTAGTTGAGCGTGTCGATGCCGTTCACGGTCCACAGAGCGGTGTTCCCCGCGTTGGACACGTTGATCGTGCGGACCGGCGCGGACGAACCTTGGTGCACGGAGCCGAAGTTGAGCGTGACGGTGTCGGTGCTCACCTTCGCGGGCACTCGCAGGTCGAGGTAGACCGGCAGGTGCCCGCCCGAGGTCGTGGCGGCGTTGATGAGCGCCTGGGCGATCACCGCGCCGACCATCGTGTTGCCGGTGGTAGTCAGCGGCGTGTTCAGGCTGGTGCCGTCGTTGCCCCAGCAGCGGTAGGAGTGATTGGGGTCGTTCCAGGTGCTGCCGCTGAAGGCGATGGCGGGGTTGCCGATGTACGAGAGGCCCTGCCCGTCGAGCAGGCTCGCGGAGCACAGGATCTGGTCGTGGCGATCGTCCATGCCCGCGGTGGTGGCGGGGTCTTGAGTATGGATGAAACGGAACGCGGCATTGTCCAGCCAGGTCCCGGGGCTGTTGATGGGGTCAAAGAAGCGCCCGTTGTTGTTGGCCTGGCTGCCGACGAGCTCGACGTAGGCCGACTGGGAAGAATTCTGTGTGTTCGTATCCGCGGAGAAGATGAAGTTGTATCCCGCGGGGAGCGCCGTGCCCGGCCCGTTGGTGTTCACGCCCTCGGCGTTGTCGCGGATGCGCGTGGTCTCGATGAGACGCCGCGCAATATCCGAGCTGGCGCTTCCCGCCTTGAGGTGGCAGCTGTAAATGCCGACGGTCGCGCCCGCACTCGTGTAGCCGACGGGGCGGAAGTCGTAGCGGTACGTGCTGCGGGGCTGGTCCGCTGTGGTGCCGTCTGCGTTGGCGATGACGACGCTTGCGAGCAGCTGCACCTTGCTCGTGCGGTACACAAACGAACTCTCGGTATCGACGTAGTCGGGGTCGTCCAGGTACGGGGCGCTCGCCCAATCGCCCGGGCTGCCCGGCGCGGTGTTCAGGACGTTCACGAGCGTGGCGAGCGCGGGGGCGCCGATGATCTCTTGAACGGCGATGACATCCGGGCGGAACGAAAGGCCGTTGGCGGGGTTCACGGCGTACACCGCGGTCTGGATGTCGGTCGCGCGGCTGGCACCGTTGTAGTTCGAAATGTTCCAGTTGGCGACGCGGAGCTGCGCGCTCGCGGTGCCACCGGCGGCGCAGAGGGCGGCGAGTGCAAGAACGGCGCGGACGGGGGTCTTCATCTCTCGTGGTCCTCGGGGAAACGCTGACCACTCCGGCAGGCCTCAAGGCCCGCGCCGGCTGGCGGGTTTCGCTCGCCATCATCATAAGACCAGCACCGCGCCGGCCCAAGTACAAACTGCTTCCCAACAAGGGGATTCAACGTGGTTTCACGCCCAAGAACCCAACACGGACCTTACTTCTCGGGCGTGTCCACGAGAGTGTGGGGGGGGTCCTGAAAAGACAGATTCTTGAGAAGAATGTCCCCGGGCCACAGCGCCATCACCTCCCATTGCGCGGGGTTTGGCAAGCGTGCGAGGATTCCCTGCGCATCAAGCTCGCCCTCATACAGGCGGTCGGTGCTGAATTCGGTGAAGAAGTAGCGCGTGCGCTTCAGCGTTTCCTGCGCGCCCGCGATCAAAAGATCTTCTGCCCCCTGTACATCGGCCCAGAGAAAGTCCACGACACCCACCGCGTGCTGCGAGCAGTAAGTGTCAAGACGCATGGTCTTCACCTTGGCGCTGCGCTCAAACTTCAGCCATGGGAAGTGCTTGCAGACCTGGTCGGGCTTCTTGAGCGAGGAACTCTGCGACCAGCCGCTGACGGCTGCCGCCTTGGGGGCGCCGGGAGGGATGCCATCGCTCAGGTGGAAAATCGATGTGCCGTCCGTGTCGCTCACCGCCGCCTCGACATACTCCACGATCTTGTGGATCTGCGAGTGCTTGGCGAGGTAGATATTCCGGGGATCGGGCTCAAAGGCGATAATGCGGGCGTGCGGGAACGCCTGACGGAGCTTGTATGTATCAGTGCCGTAGTGGGAGCCCAGCTCGATGATCGTGGCGGGCGGCTGGGTTGGGAAGAGTTCGGCGAGGAGCGCATGAACATCCTGGTTTGCGGGCATGGGACGGAAGGATAGAAGCAGCAAGGCGCCCACAACCCCCGCATGCTGCCTCTTCCGGCGCCGTCCCACCGAGGACGCGAGACCCCAGTCCGACCCCGGGGAACCGCGTGTACCCTTCGCCCCGATAAAGGAACCCCCATGACGACCACCTTGTCCCGCGTCCTTCTCCCCGCCGCCCTTGTCTGCGCCCTCGCGGGCTCTGCGTGGGGTCAAACCCTGGCGTGCGAAAAGTACACGCTGCCTAATGGCATGACCGTGATCCTGCACGAGGACCACTCGCTGCCGCGGGCCTCTATCAACACGTGGTACCGCGTGGGCGCGCGGAACGAGCCGCCCGGGCGCAGCGGCTTTGCCCACCTCTTCGAGCACCTCATGTTCATGGGCACCGAGCGCGTGCCCGGCAACCAGTTCGACGTGCTGATGGAAACCGGCGGCGGCGCGAACAACGCCAGCACGAGCCTGGACCGCACGAACTACTTCTCCTGGGGCCCCAGCGAGCTGCTCCCCACCCTGCTGTGGCTGGACGCCGATCGCCTGGAGGACATGGGCCTCAAAATGACGCAGGAGAAGCTCGATGCCCAGCGCGACGTCGTCCGCAACGAGCGCCGCCAGACCGTCGAGAACGCGCCGTACGGCAAGGCCTACGAGGCGACGTTTATGCTGCTCTACCCGGAAGGCCACCCGTACCACAACGGCGTCATCGGCACGCACGCGGACCTTGAGGCCGCCCAGACCCAGGACGTGAAGGACTTCTTCGCGTCCTTCTACGCCCCCAGCAACGCCTCGCTCGTCGTCGCCGGAGACTTTGACAAGGCGAAGGTCAAGGCCCAGATCGCCGAGATGTTCGCCACGCTCCCCGCGGGAAACATCGCGCCGCAGGCCACCGTTCCGCCCGCCAGGCTCACAAAGGTCATCCGCACCACGAGCCTCGACAAGGTGGAGCTGCCCGCCGTCATGTACTCCTACCACAGCCCCGCAAACTACGCCGAAGGCGACGCGGAGATGGACCTGCTCGCGGCGGTGCTGACGGACGGCACCAACTCCGTCCTGTACAAGCGCCTGGTCACCGACGAAAAGCTCGCCTCGGAGGTTCAGGCCTTCCAGGACTCCGCAGCCCTGGGCTCGGTCTTCCGCGTGCACGTCCTGGCCCGCCCGGGGGCGGACCTTGCAAAGGTCGAGAAGGTGCTGGACGAGGAACTCGCCAAAGTGAGCCGCACCGGCCCCGCCGCCGACGACCTGGAGCGCCGCAAGCGCCGCGTCGATATGGCGCTGCTGAACTCCGTGCAGTCGATCGAGAGCCGTGCCGACAAGCTCAACACGTACGAGTACTTCTTCGGCAACCCCGACAGCCTGCAGCGCGACCGCGACCGCTACAAGAACGCGACCCCCGCGACCGTCAAGGCCTGGGCCTCCGCCGTGCTCCGCCCGGACGCCCGCGTCATCCAGCACGTGCTCCCCGAGACCCCCGAGCGTGCGGCCGGCCCGCGTGATTCCCGCCCAAGCCCCGCCGCGGCGAGCGCCTTCACGCCCCCCGCGCCCGAGGGCTTCGAGCTGCCCAGCGGCCTCAAGGTGCAGGTGTTCCGCAGGCCCTCGCTCCCGCTCGTCTCCTTTGGACTCGTGATGACCCCGCAGGGTGCGATCGACCCTTCCGATAAGGCGGGCTGCGCGGAGCTCATGACCAGCATGCTCAGCGAGGGCACGACCTCCATGACCGGTGAAGAGTTCGCCGGCGCAGTGCAGGGCCTGGGCGCCACGTTCGGCGCAGGGGCCTCGCACGAGTCCCTGAGCGCGAACATGACGGTCCTCAAGAGCGGCCTCGATCAGGGCTTCTCCCTGTTCAGCCAGGCTCTTACTTCCCCGCGATTCGACACGACCGACTGGGAACGCGTCCACGCGCTCCACATCGACGCCATCAAGCAGGCCGACGAAGAGCCGCGGGCCATCGCCGCCAAGGTTTCGAGCCGCAAGCTGTGGGGCGAAAAAAACCCCTACGGCACGCCCACGAGCGGCACCGTGGCCACCGCGAGCAACGTCACCTTGGACGACGCGAAGCACGCATTCTCCCGCCTCGTGTCGCCGCAGGGCGCCACGCTCATCTTCGCGGGCGACATCACCGCCGACGAGGCCCGCGCGCTTACCGAGAAGTACCTGGGCTCGTGGAAGGCCGGTGCCGCCGACGCCAGCGCAAGGGCCGAGTTCCCTCTGGCCGCCCCCGGCAGCAAGGGCATGCGGTTCTACGTCGTCGACCGCCCTGGCGCGGTGCAGACCATGATCCAGCTCCGCGCCCCGAGCGTGCGCTTTAGCGATCAGTCGCGCGTGCCCCTCTCGATGTTCAACACCATCCTGGGCGGCAGCTTCACCAGCCGCCTTAACCAGAACCTGCGCGAGGACAAGCACTACACGTACGGCGCTCGTTCCAACTTTGCGCTCTCGCGCTCCCTGGGTCAATTCACCGCCGGTGCGGCGGTGCAGGCCGAGGTGACGGGCCCGGCGCTCAAGGAGTTCTTCTACGAGCTGGCCCGCATCCAGCAGGGCGGCATCACACCGGCCGAGGCCAGCAAGGCCAGCACCAGCGGGCGTGACGACACCGTCTCCTCCTTCGGCACGCTCAACGGGTTTGTCGGCCAGGCGGGCGACCTCGCCGAGAACGGCATGCCCTGGTCAACCGTCAGCGAGGACTTCTCCATGCTGCAGAAGGTGGACGACGCCGCACTCAACACCCTCGCGCCTCACGCGATCGACATGGACCACTCCGTGCTCGTGCTCGTCGGCGACAGGAAGCTCATCAGCGAGCAGCTGAAAGATCCGAACAACAAGCTGCAACTCCCCGACCCGGTGTTCGTGGACGCCGACGGCGTGGAAGAAAAGTGATCGCGAGCCCGAAACGCAAGCGAGGGAGGAGGTCTTAGGTGCGCATCCGCCAGTCTTCATTCGGGCGCGGAGAGTGACCGACGCCATCGCGCCCCAAGCCAAGCCAGTTCTCCTGTCGCCCACACCCCCGCCAGCGACACCCATACCCACAGCCCGCGCTCGGTTTTTTGTATCCCACGAGACGCGAGCAGCGCCGGGGCTTCGGTCGGCAGCAACGCCGCCGCCCGCACCAGCGGGTGCCCGCGCAGCAGCGGCTTGACCGCCGCGCTCTGCAAGAACACGCGCCCAGCGCTCCCCCGCCGCGACGCATCGACGACCACGCCCTCTCGCGCGGCGGCAATGCCCCGGCTGGGAGCGCTCGTCAGCGTCTTCGCTCCAACCTCTTCCGTCAGGACGAGCGCCGCGGCCCCGTGCGGACCCCGTTTTACGCAGGCCGCAAGCCGCGCCACATCCTCGCTGCTCTTCGCGCCCCGCAGGATTGTGACCGCCCCGCCCGGTGACGCGCCACGCGCAATCGTCGAGACATCCCACATCAGCCCGCCGGCCGCGAATATCCGCTTGTCCCGCACCATCGCGACCACCTCCGCGCCCAGCTCATCGGAGAGCGCGCCGTTCCTTCGAGCCCACTTCAGGATCGACGGCACCGCGTCCACCGGCGGCGCAACAGTGGTCGCAAGCCCCAGCGTGCTCAGCTCGACCATCACCGGGTCCGCGTCGTCCCCGCCGGGCCATGCGTGCTTGACACCCTCCACGATCAGGTCGCGCACGTCGCCTACCGCCAGCATGTCGCTCGCGGTCGAGCCCGCCAGCGCGCTCCCGCTCGTGCCGTTGCCCGTCACGGCGGCCCACCCCGCGTCCTTCACCTTCCGCAGCCAAGACTCCCGCGCTTCCAGCGTGAGCCGCCGCTCACGGTCCAGGGCCGTGCCATGAAACGTTCCCATGGTGAGCGATATGGAGTCCGCCACCACCAGAGCCTCGCCCAGCCGCCCCTCTTCGCGGAGGGTTTTTACCTCTGCCGCGTGGTCCACTTCAGGGAGCGCCAGCAGTCGCGAGCGGGCGTCACGCAGGGGAACATTCACCACCAGTGCCCACAGCAGGAACACCGCGATACCGAGGCGCGCGACACCAAACCACAGCCGTAGGAACCGTGGGATTGTCCGAGTTGGAGTGGTTGCACCGGACACGCTTGAACCATTCTTCGGCTCGCGGGCGGGGAGTGGGGGAGGATTCAAAGAGCCCTGTCCAACCATGCCCGCACGCACACCGTGCCGGCGTGCCAAGGGCCCAATACTGACGCATGGCGAAGACACCCGGGGAGATGGCGAGCGTGCGATTGCGTGCCCTCTCGGGCCGCCCCCTCGCAGACCCCAAGATCCGCGGCATGGTGGTCGCCAGCGCCCAGGCGCTTGCAGAACGTGAAGGCTTGGCGGTGCTGAGCCTCCACGCCGGGGACGACGCCCTGGAGATCACGCTCGGCACCGACAAGCTCGCCGCCATGGGCTTCCTCGCCGAACTCCGCCGGAACACCAACGCGTGGTACGAGGGGAAGTACCAGTGTGGGCCGCTATGGGGGACGAGTGCGTAGCCCGCGTTTCCGATGCGGCATCGATCCTCTTGCTTTTCTAAAATTTCCAAGAGCTTTCCCCGTGCCCCGCGACCCCTCCCCTCCCCTCCGCCTCCTCATCGTCCTCCCCTCCTGGGTCGGCGACGCCGTCATGGCCACGCCCGCGCTGCGACTCATCCGCGACGCCTACCGCGGCGCCTTCATCGGTGCCCTCTGCCGCCCCGGCATCAACGACCTTCTCGCCGGCAGCAACCTCATCGACGAGTTCCACGTCGAGCGCGTCAGCGGCGTCATGGGTCCCAAGTTTGTCGCCGCCAAAGTCCGCCCGCGCCGCTACGACACCTGCCTCCTGCTCACCAACTCGTTCTCCACCGCTCTCACCGTCCGCATCGCGGGCATCCCCCGCCGCATGGGCTACGACCGCGACGCCCGCGGCCTCCTGCTCTCGCACCCGCTCGCGGTGCCGAAGAAGGGCGCGTTCGGCAAGGCGCTCATCCCGGCTGTCACCTACTACCACCGCGCTGCGGAGTCGCTCCTCTTCTCCCTCCCCCCAGGGGGGAGGGCCGGGGAGGGGTGGGAAGCATCGCGCCGTTCACCCCCAGACACCAGCACACCCACACTCGCCCTTCCACCCAGCACATTCCTCGAACTCGCCACCACGCCCGGCGAAGACGCCGCGGCGAACCAAGTCCTCTCCCGCGCCCTCCCCGCCGGCGCCGGGGGCCCCTTCGCCCTCCTCAACCCCGGCGGCAACAACGAAGCCAAAAGATGGCCTGCTGATCGCTTCGCTGCACTCGCCGACCACCTCTCGCGCACCCACGGCTTCACCATCCTCATCAACGGATCACCCGCGGAGGCCGCACTCTGTCGCACAATCGCCGAGCAGGCGCGATCAGCCAACCCCGCCACACGCTGCGCCGTGTTGCCCGACGCCGGCATTACGCTCGGGGCCCTCAAGTCCATCGTCAAGCGCAGCGCCCTGATGGTGACGAACGACACCGGCCCGCGCCACATCGCCGCGGCCTTCGGCGTGCCGATGGTGTCGCTCTTCGGACCCACCGACCACCGCTGGACGCTCATCCCCACGCGTCCGGAAGGTCCGGAGGAAGTCGTGCTGGCAGACCCCACCCTGCCCGCCAGTGAACTCGCCAACGACCACCCGGATCGCTGCCGCATCGACCGCATCGAAACCCCCCGGGTGATCGCCGCGTGCGAAAAAGTGCTCGCAGTCCGGCGATAACAGGCGTCGCCCAAAGGCCCGCGACACTGGAATCCCCCCAAAGCGGCCCGAACAGCCTCACCTTGAATCCGGCTTTGTCCGATCCCTACTATCCCGACCCCGGCCCGCCAGGCTGGGCGACAAAGTGGAACCCCAATCTGTACTTCCTGGGGGCATAGCTCAGTTTTGGTAGAGCGCATCCATGGCATGGATGAGGTCAGGGGTTCGAGTCCCCTTGCCTCCACTTCAATGAAGAACCGCCCGACGCACGTCGGACGGTTCTCTTTGTTTTACGGCACAACGACAGGCGTGCCCGCCGTCATCGCGCGGGGCTGATCGACCACGGACCCCACATCCGGCAGGCCATCGAGCACCTCGCGCCGCCCATTGTCCGCCGCGCCCAGTGTCACCCGGTGTTCGACGGCCTTCCCGTCCTTCACGGAGAACACACGCTGCACCCCCGCAAATTGCACGACGGCGGAGGCGGGTACAAACCGAGCCCCGGCCTTGCTGCCCACCACAATCCGGGCCCGCACGAACCCACCCGGCTTCATGCGGCTGTCCCTGTTCTCTGCCTCCACTTCCACCTCGAAGGAACGAGTTGCTATGTCAACGGCCGGAGAGACACGCGCAACCTGCGCGACAAAGGGTTCAGGCGAAGACTCGGTGAACAGCATGACACGCGCGCCCACCAACACCTGGCCCGTGTACCGCTCCGGCGCCAGGCCGCGGAACTTGACGCGGTCGGACGCCACAAGGCGGAACAGGGGCTGGCCTTCGGCGACGACCTCACCGACAGAGACCCTGCGCGCGGCGACGCGGTAGGTGAGCTGCCTTTCGCGCGGTGCCGCCGCGGTAGTGTCCGCAAGACGCTGCTCGGCGATGCGCAGCCCCGAGGCCTGCACGCGAGCCTCGGCAAGCAGGGATTGGGCAGAGAGCCGCTCCACCGCGGTGCCTGTGAACGCAACGTCGTATTGCGTCTGGATGTCCGCGTAGTCCTGGTCCGAGATAAGGGGGGGAGTGCGCTCGTGGAGTTGGCGTGCCCGCTCAAGCCGTGCCCGGGCATTGGAGGCCTCGGCTTCCGCGCGTGCCACGCTCGGCAGCGTCGCCAGATCAACCTCGCCCGACGGGAACTCCGTGAGCCCCAGCTTGGCAAGGGATGCCAGCCATGCCGCGCGGCGTTCCTGCACCGCCAGCTCGTAGTCCGTCCGGTCGATCTGTGCGAGTGGCGTGCCCGAGGCGACCGCATCGCCCAGATCGGCATGGATCGCCACCACACGCCCCGGAACTTCCGCGGCAATCGTGACCTCTTCCTCGCCATACAGCGTGCCCGTGACTTCGACATAGCGGTCCACGTCACGGACTTCCACCGGCACGAGGGTGACGGTTTGGGGCTCGGCTTGAACCGATGAATGCGCCGCTTTCTTCTGGCACGCTTCGAGCGACGCACAGCCGAGCACGAAGAGTCCTGCAAGCGCAATGGAATGGGCCACCCGTGAGATCATCATGCATCGCGGTCCTATCCGGCGTGTAACTCTTTGAAGCAGCGCAGTATCATATGAGAACTGACCGGTCAGTTCTCACGGTTATTCCCGCATCTGCCCCGGGGGTTTCATCGATGCCGGCGATCGCAGCCAATAAGTCCGACCGAATCCTGGCCGCGGCGGCGGACCTGTTCTCTTCACGCCCATTTCACGAGGTGCGCCTAGAGGACATCGCCGTCAAGGCAGGTGTGGGGAAGGGAACGGTCTACCTCTATTGGTCCAGCAAGGAAGAAGTGTACATGGCGGTGGTGCGGCAGGGGTTCACCGCCATGCACGAGAGGTTGCAGCAGGACCTGCCGACCTGCCGCGGGATGTGTTGGGCGCAGATTGAGGTCATCGTCGGCGCGGTCGTGGACTTTGCGTTCGCATTCCCCGCCGTGTACCGGCTCATGCGGAGCGGGCAATTGACGCCCGAGGACCCCGAGCTGCAGGCGATCCGGCGGTTGGTGACGGAGGAAATCGAGCGTGTGCTGAAGGCGGGTGTTGCGAGTGGGCAGATCAATGACCCGTGCCCGGCGCTCACCACGCAGTATCTTCTGTCGTGCGTCCGGGGCGCGATGCTGTACCCGCCCCCCGAGTTCAGCGCGGCCATGCTCAAGGCGCACTTGCTCCACGTGCTGAGGCGCGGGCTGTCGGCCGGGGGGCTTCAATGAGAATGTGGAGTGCCATTGGCCCGCTGGCCGCGTGCCTGCTCGTGGCCTGCGCAACGGATCAGCGAGGAGATGTGGAGAGGTACCGCGCGGTGAGCGATCCGCCCGGCGGACTGCCGTCACGGAACGGAGAAGACTCTTTTTCCCTCGTGGACGCGCTGCGGCACACGGCCGCGTACAACGAACAACTCGCCGCGCGCGGCGAGCAGTATGTGCAGGCCCTGGCGGAACGCCAGCGCGCCGCCTCCGCACTGAAGCCCACGCTCGACCTCTTCGCGGGGGTGTCGCTCCAGGAGAACACGGGCTCGGACGCAGCTGTGCAGACCAATGTGGGTGTTTCAGGTCAGTACCGCCTGCTGACAGGTCAGGGCGACCTGCGCGCGGTGGACGCCGCGGGAGCCAGGGCCGAGTCGCGGCGTTGGCTGATCCTGGACCTGCGCGAGTCGCTCCTGCTCCAGACGGCGCGCGCGTACTACGACACGCTCTTGGCCGAGCGGCTTGTTTCGGTCCTCGAATCGTCCGTCCATGTGCAGCTGGAACGCCTGAACGACGCGCGTGCCCGCAACGAGGTCGGGTTCACGCGCCCGCTGGACGTCAGCCAGATCGAAGCGCAGGTGTCCCGCACCAAGGTCCAGCTCGTCTCGGCGCACAGGCAGGCCCGCGAGGCACGCGCGACTCTCACACTGCTGACCGGGGCGGACGCCGCCATCGCACCCCTCACCGACGGCTTCGAAGCCCCGGCGGACGAGCGGACAGTGGACGAACTTCTCAGGGTGGCCTCCGCGCACAGGCAGGACATCCTCGCAGCGCGCCTGGAGGCCGACGCGGCGCGCTCGCAGGTGGACACGGCCATCAGCCAGTACGCCCCGACACTCTCGGTCAACCTCGAGTACTTCCTCGCGCGAGCGCCGGACGACTCGGCATCGGCCATCGCGTCGCTCATCGAGCTGCGGGTGCCGGTCCTTTCCGCTGGGCGCATCGAGGCGGACGTGCGGAGCGCGTGGTCAGTGTTCAGACAACGAGTGCTGGACTACCGGCTGCGAACACGCGAGGCCCGCCGCGACGTCGAAACGGCGCTGGTCCAGCTCCGCGCATCGCACGACCGCTCGGCAGAACTCCGGAAACAGGTGGAAGTTGCCCACCAGTCGCTGGCGCTGGCCGAGGCCGCGTACCAGGCGGGCCTTGGCACCAACCTCGAACGCATTACCGCGCAGGATGAACTCCTCAACGCCGAGCTGCAGGCCGCCAGCGAGGAGTTTGCCATCAAGACCGCGTACCTCTCGCTCTCCCGGGCGTGCGGACTCCTGTCGAGCGAACTCATAGGGTCGAGCATCCCTCCCACCCCACCCGAACTCCTGACACCGCCGGACGCCCCGCTCCTGGACCGGGCGCCCGCGCAGCCGTGAACCGAAAGGACCGCCTTGCAAGCCCTCGCCGAAGTCTGCATCCGCCGCCCCGTGTTCGCGGTCATGCTCATCGCGGCGATGGTCGTGGTCGGCTCGGTGGCGTTCACAAAGCTCGGCGTCGACCGGCTGCCGTCGGTGGACCTCCCGACGGTTAACATCCGGACGACGCTCCCCGGCGCCTCGCCAGAGGAGGTGGAGTCCCAGGTCTCGCAGGTGATCGAGGAGGCGGTGAACACGGTCGAGGGCATCGACGAACTCCGGTCGATCTCCGGCCAGGGTCAGTCCATCGTCATCGCGACATTCAGCCTGAACCGCGACATCGAGGCCGCGGCGCAGGACGTCCGCGACCGAGTCGCCGCGGCCGCACGACGCCTGCCCGACGACGCCGAACCACCCGTCGTGTCCAAGTTCGACAACGACTCGTCCCCCGTCCTCACCGTGGCGCTGAGCGGCGAGCTGAGCATCCGCGAGCTGACCGAAGTCGCCGACAAGATCATCCGCCCGAGGCTCGAGCGCTCGGCGGGCGTCGGGCAGGTGTCCATCGTCGGAGGCCTTGAACGGACCGTGAACGTCGACGTCGACGCCGACAGGCTCGCCGCGCTGGGCATCCCGATCACGGCGGTCCGGGACGCGATCGTGCGCCAGAACGCGGACATCCCGGGCGGGAACGTGACGGAGGAGCAGCGCGAGCAGGTGCTCCGCACGATGGGGCGCCTCCGCGCGCCGGAGGACTTCAGCGACATCACCATCGCCGTCGTCAACGGCACCCCAATCCGTGTGCAGGACGTGGGGCACGTGACGGACGGTACGCGCGAGCAACGCAGCGCCGCGCGCCTGAACGGCAAGCCCGCCGTCTCGGTGGAAGTGCGCCGACAGTCGGGCGCGAACACGGTCGCGGTCATCGAAGGCGTGCGCAGGGAACTGGACGGGCTGCGCGCGGTCGTTCCCGCCGGGACAAAGCTGGAAGTCATCCGCGACCAGTCCGCGTACATCTACGCCGCCCTCCACGAAATCGAGACGCACCTTGTCATCGGATCGGTGCTCGCGACCCTCGTGGTGCTCGCGTTCATGCGGTCGTGGCGGTCCACCCTCATCGCCGGCGTCGCCATCCCCGCGTCGGTCGTGTCGACATTCGGCGTCATGTGGGCCCTGGACTTCACGCTCAACAGCGTCACCATGCTGGCGCTCGTGCTCATGGTGGGCATCGTCATCGACGACGCGATCGTCGTCCTCGAGAACATCTTCAAGGTGGTCGAGGAAGAAGGCCTCCCGCCCATCGAGGCGGCACGCCGGGGCACCTCCGAGATCGCGCTGCCCGTGCTCGCGACCACCCTCTCGCTGGTCGTCATCTTCGTGCCCGTCTCGTTCATGTCCTCGATTTCGGGCCGCTTCCTCTACCAGTTCGGCGTGACGGCCGCCGTGGCCGTGCTGGTCAGCCTGCTCGTGTCGTTCACGCTCACGCCGATGATGTCCTCACGCATGCTGCGGCCCGTTGCGGGAGGCGAGCACAAGGCGGCGGCGTCCCGCCGTGGCTTTTACCGCTGGATCGACGCGGCCTACGAGCGATCGCTGCGCTTCTGCATCAAGCGGCGCTGGCCGACACTCATGGTCGCAGCCGTCGTGGTCGCGGCGTCGGTGCCCCTCTACCGCGTCCTGCGCCAAGACTACCTGCCCAGCGACGTCGACGAGGCCGAGTTCAGCATCAACGTGCTGGGGCCCGAAGGGGTCAGCTTCGAGGCGTTCGATGAAGCCGTCAAGGACGTAGAGAGCCGCATCGCAAAGCACCCGGCGGTGCTGACCACGCAGACCTCCGTCGGCGGCTCCTTCCTGGGCCAGGTCAACCGCGGAGAAATCTACGTGCGCATCGCGCCGCTGGAGCAACGGCGCTTCTCCCTCGGCCGACTCTGGCGAGAGACGCTGCACGGTTCACCCCTCGCGGCCTTCCACGGCAACTACTCGCAGACCGACGTGATGCAGGGCCTCCGCCGGTCCCTGCGCTCGTTCCAGGACCTGCGGGTCTCCGTCAGGCCCTTCCCCGCGTTCAACATCGGGGGAGGCAACTCCGACGTCGACATCGCCATCCGCGGCCCGAGCCTGGAGCGTCTCGCGGAATACACCGAAACCCTCCGCGCCCGCGCGGCCGACCTCGGCGGCCTGCCCGACGCGGACACCACCCTCAAGATCAACTCGCCCGAGCTGCGCGTCGTGATCGACCGGGAGCGCGCCGCGGACCTGGGCGTGTCCCCGCGCGACATCGGCACGGCCCTCCGCATCCTGGTCGGAGGCGAGGACGAGGTCACCCGGTTCCGGGACGAGAGCGCCAACGAGGACTACGACGTGCAGCTCCGCCTTGAACGCCGCGACCGCAGCGACCCAGAGCAACTCCCACGCCTCCTGGTGCCCGCGGGAGGCGACGCCCGTGTCGTCGAGCTGCGCAGCTTCGCCGAGGTCGAGCGCGCCCTGACCACCGCACGCATCGACCGGCTCGACCGCCAACGCGCGGCAAATGTGCGATCATCCGTGGGTCCCGGGTACGCGCTCGCCGACCGGCTGGAAGCTGTCCGGGCCGAAGCCGCGAAGCTCCGCATGCCCGAGGAATACACGATGCGCACGCTCGGGCGCGGGCGTGAACTGGAGCGCACCTTTGCCGAGTTCCTCATCGCCTTCGCACTCTCCATCATCTTCATGTACATGATCCTCGCGTCCAACTACGAGAGCTACCTCCACCCACTCACCATCCTGTTCTCGCTCCCGCTCTCCGTCCCCTTCGCGTTCCTCTCCCTATGGATTGCGGGCGAATCGCTGAACCTCTACTCGGCGCTGGGCATCCTCGTCCTCTTCGGCGTGGTCAAGAAGAACTCAATCCTCCAGGTGGACCACATCAACCGCCTCCACGCCCAGGGGGCACCGCTTGAGGAAGCCGTGGTGCGAGGCAGCCTCGACCGCCTCAGGCCCATCCTGATGACGACGCTCGCGCTGGTGGGTGGCATGCTGCCGCTGGCGGTGGGGGCCGGACCAGGCGCGGAAGAACGACGCGCGATCGCCGTCGTTGTCATCGGCGGGCAGCTGCTCTCGCTGCTGCTCACGCTCATCGTGACGCCCGTCGCTCACCTGGTGCTCAATAAGACGGTCCAACGACTCCGCGGGTAAGGCCGAGAACGAACCTGAACAGCAAGAGTGGTCCGCACGGTCATGACACCCAAAGGACCGTTCGCCACCAGTCGATCCCCCCGCCCGTTCGAAAAAGCCACGCATGCAAGCGGGCAACGTCCAATCAGGTGGGCCCCAACCCCGATTCCAGCCCAAAAAACGCTCAATTCCCGGCACCAGCCCCGCGAACTTCTGTTCGTATGCGGGCGTACTTCTCTTGGCTCCTTGACGCACGCAGGAACGGCGGGCCGAAGGGAAAGCCGGGTTGGAAACGGGCCGGAAAGCCCGGCAACCAACCTTCTGGACGATCTCTTCTCTCTCCTCCGGTGCGGCGGGCGCTTCAAGTGCCCGCCTCATCGTTTTTGCCCGCGCGCCAACCTCAGTGGTGCCCGCCGCCCTTCCACGTCCCCGCCTGCACCTCATCGATCAGGTGCAAAATCGCCTCGGGCGTCAGCTTCTCCTGCAGGCTCTCGTTTACCAGCGCCACCGGCGCGGTGTCGCAGCTCCCAAGACACTCCAGCTCAATGAGCGTGAACATGCCGTCGTCCGTTGTCTCACCCACGTCGATGCCCAGCTTCTCCCGCACTGCGTTGGTAATCTTCTCGTGCCCGCAAAACTCGCACGCGATGCTCCGGCACACCTGGATCAGGTACTTGCCGCGCGGCCGCGTCCAGTACTCCTCATAGAACGTCACCGTGTCGATCACCTGCGGTGTTTGATACACCAGGTCATCGACCACATATTGCGCATGCCTCCCGTCCTCAGTGATGACACCGTGGCGTGCGCCAGCCTCCAGCCAGTGTCTGCGAACGATCTCCCTCATCTTCGAGTGCGGGTTTTCAGACCGGACAGCCATTGCCATTCTGGCCTTGAAGGGAGACAGCTTGCCGGGGCCTTCGCCGCTGGGGGCATAACGCTTGACGAGATTGCGGATCGAGATCGCGGGAGCATCGGTCATGTTGCCCCAATGCGGCAGGATGGCGCGCCGGTAAAGAGGGGCTGGCGATACCGGAACCGCGTGCGAGTCCCGGTTGAGCGCGGCCCGCGTTGCTGCTATCCGGCGCGTCCATGAGCAACCC
>CALLYM010000210.1 GCA_937858155.1 uncultured Phycisphaerales bacterium
AGCGCGGGCGGAACCGGTCGGGGGATCGGCCGGCGCTTCGGGCTCCGGGCGGGGCTCCGGGTTGGTGGGGTCGCCGCCGGTGGGTTCCGCGTCCGGCTTGAGCAGCAGGCCGCCGGCAGCAGCGGCGAGCAGGGCCGCCTTGTTCTTGATGAGCATACCTGACTCCGTAACTGTGCGCGGGGGTGTCCCGGCACTTGCCGCCGCCGGCTTGCCCGCGACCATCGCGGGACCACCTGCGGGTTTGTCCTTGTGTGCGGGCTCGACCGCGACGCGCTGCCGCGGGCCCTTCTGCAGTTGTGCGAGCAGCTTCTCGGCGCTCTGCACGACGCCGTCCGCAAGCCCGAGGCGCACCGCCTCAGAGCCCACGTGGGCGCGTCCGTCCGCCAGCTTGTCGAGCGACGACGCCAGGCCGCGGCGGCCGCGGATGACCGCCGCCTTGAACTTCGCGCCCAGCGCGTCGACCTCCGCCTGGATGCCAGCGATCTCTTCGGCGCTGATCGGCACGCCGTCCATGCCGACGCCCTTGTGGGGGCCCGACCGGACCAGGTGCACCTTGAAGCCCTTGTCTTCAGCCCAGCGCGACGAATCGACGACGGCTGTAAACACGCCGATGGCCCCGACCATCGCGAGCGGGGTGGCGTAGAACTCGCCGCACTGGCTGCCGATCCAGTACGCGCAGCTGGCCGCGGTATCGTCGGCGAGGGCCACCGTCCGCAGCCCGGACTCGCGCAGGTCGGTGATGTCGGTCGCGAGCTGCTCGACGCCGGAGACTTCGCCGCCGGGCGAGTCGATGTGGAAGAGTGCGGTGTGGATCTTGCCGTCGTTCCACAATCCCTTGACGCCGGCGACGGCCTTCCGGAGCCGCTCGTAGCTCATGCCGCGGCCCCCAGACGCCGTATCCACGCTGCGGGAGTACTTGTTCAGGATGCCGCCGACGCCGATGACGGCGACGCCGTTACGGACGTTGTAGAGCGGGCCCATGACGGCCTCGCTGTACGGCGCGGGCGGCGCGTCCTCGTTCCCGTCCGCCACTCCGCCGCGGTACTCGCGCAGGTCTTCCTTCGCGATGATGGTCTCCCGACCCTCCAGGTGCCGCTGCACGATCACGTGCGCGACCTTGCGGAGATACTCGGGCTCCATGCCCCAGGCGGCGCGCTGTAGTGCTTCGATCAGCTTCACGCTGGCTGCTCCTTCTGCCGGCGGCGACGGTCCTGCTGCTCGCCCGTCTGCTCGTCTTCCGGCTCCTGGTCGGTGAGCTTGAGGGAGGGCGAAGCCGGCTGCGCTGCGGGCTTCTCGGGAAGACCCTCCTTCGCCCGCATGTCGCGCTCGAGCTTCTCGGCCTCGATGCGCTGGCGGAGGACCTCGCGGAAGTCGCGGCCCTTCGCGGCGCACGCCATCTGCAGGGACAGGATGCCCATCGCGAGCTCGGTCTGCGTCGCGTTGGCTTCCTTCTGCGGGTCGATCCAATCCCAACCAGGCGGGAGCGCGAGGAGGCGGCTGAAGCGCCGGTAGTCCTTCGCGTACGCGGCCTCCTGGTCGGCCGTCATGCTGATGCGCCCGGCCAGTACTTCGAGGGCAAGCCAGCGCCGGTAGAGCGGCACGCTCGTCGCGTTCACCACGAACAGCTGCTGCCAGCGGTACCCGCGACGGTCCTCCAGCTGGCCCGAACGCGTCGCGCTGAAATTCTCCTGGCTGTAATCGCGGGCGAGGGGCGCGTACGAGATGTTCATGCCCGCCGCGCACTTGCGGAGCAGCATGCGCTGCGTGTCGATCGCGGTGGGAGGAGGCAGGTTCGGGGCGAGCACGTGCGCCTTCGCGCCCTTGGGCAGGTAGCCGACCATGCCGGGCTGCAGCGCGTCCTGCTTGCGGCCGTCGCCATCGACAAAGCCGCTGTCCGCCTCGCCCTGCGGCACGAGTTCGTCGGTATCAGCGCCCTCGATCGCGATGCCCAGGCACGCCGCCGCGCGAGCGAGCATGAGGTACGCCTCGGAGTAAAGGTCCTCGTCGCGCACCGTATTGACCACGGCGCACGGCCAGGGCACGCCGCGCAGCTGGCGGAGCCGGCGGGGCACGAAGCACAGGTCCATGTCCTCCGACGAAATTCGGCGGGCCTTGCCGAAGCTGCCCAGCCCGAACATGCCGCTGTCGAAGGGGTCCTCGTCGAGGACGTGGTACGCGATCGGCACGTTGTCCTCGTCGAGCTCGACGGACTGCCGGACCACGGTACCGTCCGAAATGCGGCCCTGAGCGCCAAGCCCGAAAGGGGCCGACAGCGGCATGAGCTCGCGGGGGATGAGCTCTAACGCCACGTGCTGGGGAACGCCGTTACGCGGACGCACGACCGGCTTGTGCACGCCGACCTCGCCCGCGCTGAAAACTTCCTCAATGAACTGCCGCTGCACTCGCCCGATGGATTCCTTGCGGGCGACGTCCACCGCCTCGCAGTACTCGCTCCATCGCTTCTCGATTTCGACGTCGAGCTCGGGGAAGCCGGTGTTCGGCCGCGTGACGATGCCCGTATCGACAACGTTGTTCGCGATCGTGTCGCGTGCGCCCTTGATGATCGGGTTGTTGTCCGTCAGGTCTCGGCACCGCCACGCGAGCATGTCGAGGCTCATGTCCGCGAGGGCGTTGGGGCCCAGGCGGCGCGGCGAAAAGTCCGCGTCCGCGCGGCGAGTGCGGCCGCCCGCGTAGCCGGCGACGGTCCGCTTCGGCGCGGAAACAGCCCGCTTGGACTTGCGGGCCCTTAGCCTGCGTTGTGCTGGAACTGGAGGCACGGCCGGGGTCCAGAGCCCTCGCCGGCGTGGTCAGGCGCTACGTGCCGCCTTTGAGGACCACGGGTCGGAAGAGCGGACGCGATTGGGCACGGCGGATTGCGTCCACCTGCTGCATCGCCTGAACCACTTCCGCCGGAGACGCTCGCTCGACTTCCGTGCCATCCGGCTGCTTGTACCGCTTTGCAACGGCGGCGTTCACGACGCCGTCCTGCAGAGCCTCCAGCATTTCTTCCGGTGTCTTTGCCACGGTGCGAGTCCTTCGCGCTTCAGACGGCCTTGAGTGAGATGTGCGAAACCAGTCTTCGTCAGCATAGCCGATCGCGCTGCAATTTACCACCACCCTCCGCGCGATCTGTTACGAACTTTCCAATAGTCGTCGCCCTTTTCCCGCTTGCCGACCGGTTTCCCGCTTGGCGTCCGCTGGTCCTCCGCCTGGCCGGGACCGAACCGGTGGTAGCGGGCCAGCTGATCGAGCCCGCACTCCAGCGACGCCACGGCCTCGCCATATACGCCCGCCATAGCCCAATCGTCCCTCCGAATCGCTTCCCACTGCTCTTTCCCCCGGTCCCAGCCGCCCTTTTCCTTCACGGGGACCAGGACGTTCGCCGTCAAGTGGTCCCTGAAGTCCTCGGGGACCCGCTCAACCAGGAACGTCACGCGGTCTTCGAGCAGCCGGCGCATCTGCCGGTCGACCCACACGTGCCGGTTCATGTCCCAAAGGTTGACCAGGCCCAGCCTCGGCCGCCCAGGGTCTCGGCGCTTGCGCTCGCTCGCGAGCACCGCGGCCTCTTCCTCCTTGACGTAGTCCTGAAATCGCATCGGGATCAGCGGAATCCTCTTCCCGCTGTGCGCATTCACGATTGTCTGCCGGCAGAAGTCGAGCACCTGCTTTGTGAGGAAGGCGCAGTCGATGCCCACGCCCTTGGGCGTGAGCTCGCCAGCGCGGCGCTCGTCGCTGCCCTCCAGCGGCACCACCAAGTCCCGCAGATACACCGCGAGCGAATCCCACCCGGCCAGCGGGACCAAGCCCACGGTGAACTCGTGGCCGTCCGTCGTCCACGCCTGTACCCGCGTCACGAGCGTCGGGTTGTGCTTGGGGTGCTGCACGTCGATACCCACGGTCAGCAGCCGGCACGAGCTCGGCGCGACCAGGCGGCTCACGACCTTCACCGCATCGTCGACCATCGTGACGGACACGGGCTCTGTTGAGCTTTGGTACGTCTCTCCCAGGACAATCGTGAAGAACCCGAAGCGGTCCTCCTCGGACTTGCACGACGAGAGCTGTCGCGCGAGGCCAACAATGCTGACGCGCGGGTCGATCGCGAGCCGGTGGAGCTTGCAGCCGATGAACTCGCGCTGCGCGGCCACTGACGGCGGGAGCGGCGACAGGAATCTGCCGGAGCCGCCGTTGTGCCCAGGCTCGCTCGGCGACCACATCGCCACCTGCCGTTCGCCGTCCGTAATCTCGCGGCCGCAGTCGGGGTGCGGGCACATGAACTTCGCCGTCTCGGGATCGGGGCGGCCGTCGCCGAGCGTGCCGGAGTAGTGCACGTGCTTCCACCGCGGCGCAACGGGGTGCTTGCAATGGGGGCAATCAAAGACCCACTCGGACTGGTCCGACAGGTCCATGAACAGCGCGTTCATGCCGAGCCCCGGACGGCGCGGGTGGCTCCATGCGAAGATGCGGCCGCGGCTCGGCGAGCTCGCGATACGGCCCTGAGCAACCTGCCACGCGTTGCCGGTCAGGCCCGCGGGGAAGTTGTCCATGATCCGCTCGTACTCGTCGAGGAATACGAACGTGTAGGGGTAGCTGGTAAGGGGCCCGAGGCTGCCGGCACCGGCGAAGTCGATGCGGCCGCCCGGGAACACCAGGCGGCGCACGCGGCTCCGGCGCTCCATCTCGGCGACACGGAACAGCTGCATGAGGCGCTCGTTGTGCCTGATGCCGCGCTGGAAGTCTTCGGCGAAGTCGCCGGCCTTGTCGCGGTCATCGATCAGGTAGAGGATGGGCGCGGGGTCCGTGTCCACCATGCTGCGCATCACGTTCGTGAACGCCGTCGTGATGCCGACCTGGCTGGACTTCTCGCAGAGGATGCCCCTCGCGCCGGGGCGGCTGAAGAGCAGGTCGTGGAAGTCGCGGAGGAAGGGGAGCCGGCTGCAGCGGTAGGGGCCCGGCCACTCGACGCTCATGTCGCTTGGAAGGTGCACGTTCTCTTCGACCCACTCGCTGACGCGGACGCGGCGCCTGGGCTCATATACCTTCGCCACGGCCTCCCACACGCGCGCAGACGCAGGGGCCGCGCGGGGCCTGACTCGGCGCTGGTATGGGAGCGCGGCGGTTGTCATGCGTCAAACAGCGACCTCGCCTCGTCGGGCACAACGCAGTGGGGGCTGAACCACAGCCGCTCGCGCCGCCGGTTTTCGTTCGACTCGCCCTGGTTGCCAAAGCCCCCCTGAGCGACCCACGACACGCACTGCCAGTTGTCCGGCATGGCGTGCTCGCCGTCGTAGCCGGCGAGACAGATTCGCAGACGTGGGTTGGTGCCATTCTCAATCGCCCACGTCCGTGCGCGGAACGACACGCTTCCCGAGTCGTCGCGGTACATGCCCATCGTTCTGCCGGTGCTCTGCGCGTACGGCGGGTCGAGGAACACGGCCGCCACGTCGCCGCGCTCGAACGTGTAGCTCGGTGTACAGATTCGCGCGAAGTCACCGCAGCACACGCGGACGTCGCGGAGCCTGGCCGCCAGGGCGTTGAACCACAACCGCATGCCCTCCCGCCTCTGGTCCATCTCGGCGCTGATTGCGGCGGCCGCGGCGACGTCGAGAGCGACGGGCCACGCGTTGGGCCGGAGCGCCCCCTGGTGCTGCGCGACGGGCTTCTTCACGAACCCCTTCTCGCCGCTGCCCGGACCATGCCACACGCCGTGGCACCAACCGCTGCCGAACCAGCAGCAGATACCCCAGCACCACCACGCAGCCGTGCGGACGTCGTAAAAGTCCGGATCGTCGAGCATCCGCTGGCAGAACGCGGCCTTACGCGAGACCTCGACCAGCCACTTGTGCCGCGCAATAAGGTCGACCTCGTTCGCCGGCCAGTCGCACGCCGCGGCGACGGCGTCCGGGGCCGCCTGGACGGCGCGCCAGAAGTTGGCAACGAACGCGTCGATGTCGTTCACGGCCTCGAACCGCCGGCACCCCGGCGACCACGGCGCGGCGAGCAGCACCGCGCCCGTGCCGTAGAACGGCTCCGAGAACGCGTCGACCTCGCCAAACCGGGACCACACAGTCTCCGCGCACCGGCTCTTGCCCCCGAACCACAGATACGGCGCCTCCAGGGGTGTCACGCCACACCTCCTGCAGCCGCCGTTGCCCGCGCCGCCGCGTCCCGGAGCTCCTTCGTTCTCGTCTCGCGGGCCTCGACAACAACGACCTGCACCGCGGAAACGAGCACGCGACGCGCACGCTCGATGTCCACCGATACGCCGCCCTCGGCGAACGCCGCGAGGATGCGGTCGGGGATCGTCGTCTGCAGGCGGTCAAAGTCGCTCACCACCATCTCGGCGTGGCGCTCGAGCAGTCCCCGCACGTCGCTGGTCTGCATCCACTCGCCCCGCCGGCGGGCCTCCTCGTCGCGGCGGTCCTGGATCTTGGCGACTTCGCTGGAGGCGGCCTGGAATGCCTTCGACCACTTCTCGACGCCGCCGATGGCGTCGAGCCCCTGGGGCTTCTGACCGAGGATGCTCTGGAGCTCGACCACGGCGCGCTCGAGGAGGGCGTCATAGTCCACGCGGCCGTCATCGCCCAGGATCGAGTCGGGCGCAAGCGTGGAGCCGTTCTCTGCCCTCGCAGCCGCCGGGACCGCACTGGAAGGACCAGGCGAGTCGGACGCGTCCTGCGGGCTCCCCGGGGGCGCGGGCGGCCGACCTACGGACTTGCCGGCGCGGCCCATCCACTGCGTGAACGCGACGGGGTCGAATACAAACGTCTTGCCGCCGCGGCACGTCGTCCATCCCAGCACCGGCGCGCCCTCGTGCACGCAGTCCTGCACCCACCTGCGGGTGCGGAACTTCGCGTCGGCCAGCTGAGAACTCGTGCATGCGCCGTCCGGCACGCCGTCGAGCTTCGCCGTGTCGTCCCACGCGAGTACCTTCGATCGCCAGGCCGGGTCGGCGGATGATGGCAGCGCCTCGTGCGCTGCCACCGGGACAGCGGCGGGGGCTCCGTCCGTGTTGCCTCCGCCGCCACTTGGGTCCGAACCGACTTGTCCCGCGTCCTGCAGGTCCACGGTTCCTCGCTTACCCGGCCGGGTACCGCCACTTGGGCCCGCCCGCCTGTTGCATGCCCAGCGTCGCGCCGAGCATCCCGTTCCACACGTTGCCCTCGATGTACTCAGCGCCGCCGCCGATCGGCGAGTTGAGCGATCCGCTCGCGTGAGCGCCGTCGAAGAGGAACCACTTCTGCTGGTTTGCCGGGCCGTTCGCGCACAGCTGATCCTCGTCGACGAATGTCGCGCCGAATTCCTGCGCCACCTCGTAGTACGCCCACGCGCGAGCAGCGCGGTGCGTGGCGGTGTAGCCGGCCGCGCCGCTGTTGCCACCCTGGAATGGATTACGGAGCAGCACCGGCGGCGTGAGACTCGTGTACGAACGCACGTGGTCAATGCCCAGCTGCACCAGGTCGCGGAGCCCTGCCTTGAACAATTGGTATCCGCCGGCGTCGAGCTCGGTAGAGTGCGCCCCCACGCCATTCTGGCCCGCGCGTACCGACAGCATGTTGATCGCCATGCCCTCGAACCACTTCCTCGCGTACGCAGACGAAACGGTCGGCGAGCCGGTGCCGCCGAGGCGGGCCCGCATGTTGTCGATGTTGTCGCTGCCCTGGGCGCAATCGCACCACGCGGTGCCCGGGAGCGGATTCATCGAGCCGTCGTGAGTGCGGAAGAGCACGCCGAGGATGATGATCTCTTTTCCCGTCTCGTCGTAGTCCGACGGGCTGTTCGCCGGGTCCACCATGAACTGCACGCCCGGCACGCCGGTGCCGTTGCCGCACGGCACGTCGACCCAGCGGATCGTGTTGGGGCTCGTCGTCATGTTGACGACGGTCGCCGAGCCCTGCGTCGACGCGTCACGCAGGCCCCAAAAGCGAGCGTTCGGCAAGCTCGCGGCGGTCGCGAGGAAGATGACGCGCGCCATAACGTGGACGCCGCTGAATGGATGCGTACCGCCCGCGTCGTTCTTCGCGTAGTTTGTGATGTCCGCAAGAACGCACTTCCAATCCGCTGGCGCAAACCACGGACGGTTGCTGGAGTACGCCTTCTTAAAGGCAATGATGGGGTTGACGCCAGCGCCCCCCGCGCCAGTGACCGCGCCCGGGTTCGGAGCCGTCGCCGCGCCGCTCCCGGTATCAATGGTGATCGTCCCCGCCCACGCCGGCGGACCGCTGTGCACGTGAACACCGCGGCCGTGCACCGCGACCGGCTTCCAGGTGCGGTGCATCCCGTACGGCCCATTGCCGTTGCTGCCCGCGTCCGTGCTCTGGCTATCGCCGATCTGACAGAGCACGTTCGTCCGCTGCGCATCAAGCATGGGCAGCATGAATGCGGGCGCGTTCCAGATCGGGGGAGGAAGGGCCGGCATTAGCACGACTCCCCGTAGGACTGCTCACAAAGCGCCGCCTTCTGGATGGTGTCTTCCGGGCACTGCATGAGGAAGAGCCACCCGAGGTACGGCCCGGGCTCCCAAAGCGTGACGGTGGCGGGCGTGCCTCCGCGGGCCCGCAACGCCCAACCGGTCTGGTTGAGCAGCAGCCCGTTCTCTGTGACCGAGACCGCCGTGGCGTACGCCGGCTCGCTGAGTCCGCCCGACGCGCCGTCGACAATGGGCGCTGCGGTCGTGAATTCGCTGAAGCTGATGTCCGCGGCCTTCACAGGCTCCAACATCGTGCTCTTCCCGAAGTTGATAGGGCGGAGCAGGTAGAACTCTGCCGGCAGCGGAGAGTCCGATGGGTTGTTCTGGTCTTCCTCAGTGAGAATGGAGAACACCCGCGACTTCGGCCCCAGCGAACCGGCGGCCCCGAAGGCACCGGCGACGCCGAAACGACTCCCCGAGGACACGAGGAGCCCGTTGAGCTCATCGACATCCTTGAAAGGACCTGTCGGCAGCGTCGGCAGCCCGGCGCCTCGCGCCGTGATGAGCAGGGGGTTGACGTTTGCCGGATTCACGCTTTGCATGTGCCGCTTCCTTCCTGCCGCTCGTCGATGCGAGCGACGAGCTCTTTTAGCTCTGTCATCCCTTCGTTCACTTTGCCGATCTCGCTACGCAGCGACTTGAACTCCTCGCGCGATTCGTTGCGGTCCTCGTCCCGATCCTTCTCTGCCCGCGCCATGCGCCACGCGAGCACGGCGTAGTTGACGCCGAGCGAGACCATCGCCACCACCCCGCTGACGAGCAGCGACGTCAGCACGCCAATGAATACAGGCAGCAGCCAGTCGGAAGACGGGGTGCTGCCTGCCTGCGCGAATAGGAGGGAGGCGAGCGGCACTTAGGCCGCCACCTTCTTGTTCTGAACCTCGTCGACCAGGTCGTGCGCGCCGTCGGTCATGTGCTTGGTCAAGACGAGGGCCGCTTCCTTGTCGTTGAACAGGGCCTTGCCGCTGGGCAGCTGCTTCACTTTCTCGAAAGCAACCGCAATGCTCTTCGCGTCGCTCGTCGTCTTCGCGAGCTTTGCCTTCACGACCTTCTTCCGGCGACTCTCAACCAGGCCCCACAGTCCCGTGACGATCGACGCGACGGTTGTTCCTGCCGCGATGTACGGCGCGAGGGGTGGTATCGCCACCGAAAGCGCGGCGCCCGTCGATTGAATCGCGGCGGTGCGCTGCTCGGTCGTCATATTGCCAACGCCACCGGCGTCGCGAACCTGCTGCACCGTCGTCGCAATCGCGTTCGCCGCATCCGCCGCCTGCGCGACGACGGGCTCCGCCTTCGCGAGCGCACCTTCGAGCTTGCGCACGCCACGGTCCACAGTCTCCGGCACCCGCGGTCCGCCCGGCTGCGGAGCACGCGCGGCCTCCAACGTCTCGCGCGACGTCTTCAACTCTGCGGCAACTTCAGTGAGCACCGCGGCGAGATTCGCGACGTCCGGCGATGCCTGCGCTTCTTCCGGAGCGGGCTCACCGGCGAAGAAGTCGCCGAACCCGGCGCAGCCCACAACGGTCACGGCGATCGCCGCGACCAACACCAGTGAAGCAAGACGTCCGTGCCTGCGAAGGGAAGAGAACTCCATCGTGCGCTCCTGGGCAAGTCGCCCGAAGCGCTCCGGTTGAAGGTGGCAACAGTCTATATCGAACAGCGCCCGCACGCAACTGCACTACCGCCGAGCATTCGCGACCACCCCCCTATAGCGGTGAAATGGTTCCGACCGGAACTAATTGGCGCAACGCGTGCGCCCTCTCGGCCCGCCGCCCCCTCCCCCCGCGAGAGCGGAGCGCACGCACGCGCTCCTAATCGAAGTGTAAAGCCTCAAGCCCGGGTCCCGGTGGCACACCGGGTGGCCCGCGCGGCCGCCTGGCGGAGCTCCAGACCACCCGGGGGAGCAAGCGGGCAACGCCAAGCGGGAAGCGGTTTTGGGAAAAACCGGCCACCCGCGCGCCCGTCGCCTCGTGCCCACTTCAACCCGGCACCCCCCGCCGGAGTACCTACCCCTAACGTCCGTACCCCCCTATCCAAGTGCGCACCCCCCCTATTCAAGTGCGCGCGGACCGCGCCCCGCACGCATGAGCACGCGTTGTTCTCCCTTTGGCATTGAACGAAAGTCAAAGGTGACATTTCAGACAGATTGGAAAGGCAAGGGGAAGAGAAGAACGCCGCGTGGATGCTCACGCGTTCTTCTCGAACTTTCATTGGTGGGAAGGGGAGGGAGGGGCCGGCCGGCCGCGGTGCGTGTGTGATGCGATATAGCGGCCCGTGTTGGCTCGGTCGCTCGCTCATGCGGTCAATAGGGGGGCAGGTCCTGCGGGGGTTGGGAGGGCTTTGTGCCGCTCAGGGCGGGCTTCAGCCCATCCACCAGGCGGACGTTGAGGAACACCCTCGTCCGCACCTTCTTGCTCTCGTCAGCGGGCATGCCGGGATCGGGCTCGGCAACACTGACCCTCTGCGCCGTCTCGATCATGGGCTCGATGGAGTGCAGGCGCTTGCTCAGAAGCTGCGATGAGCCTGGATGGTGGCCGTTGGCCTTGGAGTAATCACCCCACGCGCCGAATACATCCTTGACCGCGGTCTCCGCCCCCTGCTCAAACACCAGGCAGTCCTGGTAGAAGCAGAACACCGGCGAGCTCGCCCGGCTGAACTCCTCGTGCGCCTCCTTGGAAGAGTCGGGGAGCGTAAAGCCCTCGCCCGCCTCGAGTGATTGCCACAGCCGGCGGAGCCCGAAGAGCGCCCACAGCATGACGCCCTGCGCCTCCTTGACCAGGCGGCGCTTGAGCGTGCGGTCCGGCTTTGCGGCGTGGCTGTGCTTCATCTCCAGGATGACGAAGCGGTCGGCGAGCGCGGTGCTCGCGTCCTGCATGTTCGGGATCTCGTTGCAGTAGATGACGAAGCGCCACGTGCCCTCGACGTCCGGCGTGTCCTTCACGTGCTTCCACTCGCAGTGGGTTGGATCTCCGGAAATCTGCGCCTTGAGCCCCTCGACGGCCTGGCTCATGTCCGTGAACTTGCCCATGCTGGCGTCGTTCATCACGGCCAGGTGCTTGCCGATGAGCTTTGCGGGATGGAACTTCTCAGTGAGTAGCGCGAAGGACGTCGTCCCCACGTTGCGCTTGCCGAGCACGGCCTGCCACACGCTGCGAATCGTGCCCTTGCCCGTTCGCTTGGGCCCGCAAATGAGCAGGGCCTTCTCCAGGACGGTGCTGTGCACCAGGCTGTAGCCGAACCATTCCTGCAGGCACTCGCCCCACGCGTCCTCGCCGGACACACCGCGCAGGAACTTCAGCCACTGCGGACACCATCGCTCGAACAGCGCGAGGATCGCTTCCTCGCCACCATTGACGGCCGCCTCCAGGTCGTCGATCGGGAGCTCGAAGGGCATGCTCGACAGGCAGAAGTAGCAGGGGGTGTGCGGGTAGATGACGAACGCGCCGCGGGCCCACTCGTCCGCGTCCATCAGCGCGTTGCGGAGCGCGATGATGTTCCCCGCCTCCGGCAGGTTGCGAGCGTGCTGCGGCGGGATTGCCGCGACACCCCACACCGGAGCGCCGTCGCTCCCGAACGTCGCCGGCAGCCAGCAAGGCACGCGATCGTCGCGGCCGGGCGCGGGAGGGGGTACGGCGCAATCGGTCTTCAGGCTCTCGATCACCTGGGCGACGGCGCGCGGGGTCGGGACGAAGGGCACGATCTTCAGCTTGCTATTCCATGTCCAGCAGCCGTTCAGATACTGCTGGACGCGCGCGGCCAGGTGCACTTCCTTCAGCCGCTCCCAATGCGTGCCGACGTACTCGAACCATGACTCATTCCAATACGTGAGGTAGAAGCGGCTCCCGGATCTCGACGACACGCCATCGGGGCCGACGTCGTCGGGCGGGCTCATCATCGCGATCAGGAAGTGCCTGGCCTGGGCGAGCGGGTTCTTCGTGAGAACCGTGCGGTCGTCTTCCGGCTGCTCGGGGACTAATTCCTCGTCTCCGCCCCCCCCGTCGTCGCTGTTTTCTTCCTCGGGCTTGCCCTTCTTCGCCTTCGGCTTCTTCGTGCCCACCGCCACGCCCTTCTGCGACGGCCGCCACCTGGCCTTGCGCTCGAGGAGCTCGTTCAGGCGGAGCCCGTCCATCATCGCGAGCCCCACGAGCTCAACCCCGGCGCCTTTGTCGATCGCCAGCTGCAGGCAGTCGTTCCAGTCCACTCCCTTGCCGTTCTTCGCGTGCGCTACGCCGTCGCGCACCTCGATGAGCTCCGGCCAGAACACCGCGCACGGCGGCCGCACAATCACGGTCACCCACGGGGCCGCTGCGCGCACACGCTCCGCGAGAACGGTCGCGGCCGTGACACCGACGTCGTTCTCGTCCAGGTCCGCGGCGATGATCAGCGTGTGGATCTTCCCGCGGGCCTCCGGCGCGACGTGCTCGCCGGCGAAGGTCGTTCCGAACACGGCCTGGTCGAGCTCCATCGCCTCCATGCTGGGCGCGTCGAGCGCGGCCCACGCGGCGGGTGTAATGCCGACCTTCTTCATGCCGATCGCGGCGGACAACGTCGTCTCGATGCCCTCGCCCACCACCAGCACGCCTGCGCCGTAGTCCTCGCGGAGCCGCACAGCGCCTCCGCTCGTGCGGCCGTGCTTGCGGCGTCCCAGGTCGCCGGCACGCTTGGTCGGGAGGATCTCGCCCGTCTCGGTGCTGACGGTCATGTAGGTGCAATGGACGCCGCGGAGCGTCGTCGCGCCGGGAGTGTCGACCTTGGGCCCAACCACCTTGGCGACCATCGCCGGCGCACCGTCCCACTCGCGACGATCCGGCGCGTAGACGTCCGGCGCTGCGCCGTGCCAGCGGAGGCACGTGAGCAGGCCGCCGTAGTGGGCAAGCAGGTCGACGCCGCGGGACGCGAGGTATCGGAGAGCGATGCCAGCGCCTTCGGTGAGCTCGCCCGTCTCGATCGCGGCCGGCGGCTCTTCGCCCGCCTTCTTCATCGCCGCGCGGGATTGCTTCAGCAGCTTGTGGTCGCGGTACGTCTCAGCCTCGCACGATCCCCACGTCGCGCCCACGAACTTCGCCCTGCGTTCGTCGTTCCGCCGGCGCTGCTCTTCTCGGCGCTGCTTCTCCGCGGCCCACTGCACCCGCTGCTTCTCGCGCTCCTCGGGGCTCAGCTTGCGGCCGCCGTACCTCTCGATGTCCTCGGCCTTCACCCACTTGAACGCTGTTCCGTTGTGGCCCTCGTGGCTCTTGATAGACCCGGTGCACCGGTACGCCGTGTCTTCGGGAGCGTCGCCGACCCCGCGGCGCATGCACTTCACAAACGGCGGGCGCGCTTCGCCCGTCTGTGTGTTCGTGCTCTCCGGGTGCGTCGCGCACCACGAGTCCGAGCCGCAGATAGGACACCGCGCCCGTGCGCTCACACGCTGCCATGCGGAAGTTGTAGCCATCGGCCATCCTTTTCCCGAGTCCCCGACTCGGCCATCCATCCAAAGCGGCGTACGGCCTGTTTCGTCCGCTTCGCCGCTCGCTCATGCACCGCGGCAACGTCGCCGCGGCGGTCCTTCAACTCGGAGCGTCAGACCTTGTCGGGCCATCGCCACTGGCCCTCGCCGGCACCGTGCATCACCGACGTCGGGTTCAGTAGGCCGGCGGGCAGCGGGAACGAGCCGTCGTTCTTGACGTCGAGGTTGACGCAGTTGTCGCCCCACACGTGCGTGATCGTGGCGGAGTAGGGCTGGCCCTTTCGAGCAGTCAGGCCGGTCCCGCTAGGCGGGTTGTACCAGACTTTGCGCCCCACCGCGGGGTTGTTCTTCGCAGCGGGCTTGGCGGGATCGGTCGTCGACGGCGCTGCAGCCGGCGGAGCGGGATCGCCCGCGGTTGCGGCCGTGGCCGCGGCGGCGAGCAGGATGGGAACGAGGCACGTGCGACTCTTCATGGGAACTCCTTGCCCTGTGGGCAACGGGGTGAACTACACGACGCCCTGGAACGCCGCGAGCACGCGCTCGAGGCGGGAGAAGGCATCGGGATCTCCGGACTTCGCTTTGGTCACCAGGTCGGTGATCGCGGCCGCGGCCTTCTCGGCGGCGTGGTACAGCCCGTCGAGTCGCAGCTGGCCGGCGACGTCGCGCGACTGCGAACGCTGCTGGTTTGCGAAGGTGGGGGCGTCGGCCGCGCCGCGGGCAACCACACGGGGCGCAAGCGTCGGGACCCGCACAGACGCGCCACGATGCCCCACGTTGGGCGAAGGCGAGAAGGCGACGGCGGGACGGTTGAGGGCGATTGCGGGCCCAGCCTGGCCCCAGCCGGGGGCGGGGCCGATTCCCCGCCCCAGCGGCTTACCGCTTGGGGAGCCGCCATCCCCGCTCACGTGGGGTATACGTGTAGACGATGAGCTCGGCGCGCGAAGCACCCGCACGCCCGCTTGCACTTCGGCTTCATGGAGCGACTTCGGCTCGGGCGCGCCGGGCGGGAGCGGGCTCGCGCTGAGCTTCGTCGCGAGAGCGATAGCTTTCTTCGCCACCGACATGTGCACGCCGGCCGCCTGCAGGCGCTCCTCCCATTCGCCGTGACGCACGTGGGGCCGTAGCGCAATGAGGAAGGTGCCCAGGGCCCTGCGTTCAGCCAGCAGCGCCCGCTTTGCTCCGCGGACGCGGTCGCTCAGCAGGCGCGCACGGTCCATCGCGTCGCTGAGCGTCGCGAATCCCTCCCCGGCAACGATGATGCGTGTATCGGTAGCGATCATGTGTCCCTCTTGTTGACCAGCAGGACCTCGGGCGCCTTGGCCGCCTCGCCGTCGCCGGCGTTGCGGCTGTTCTTCTGCACATCCAGGTCGACGACGTCCCACCAGGCGGACGGGTAGAGCTCGGCAAGCCGCTCGTGGCGGTAGTAGCTGATGCCGACCACAGCGCCCTCGCGCGCAATGCGGTGCGCCTGCTCAGCGAGCCATGCGTGGAAGTCGTCCGCGGAGAAGAGCGAGCCGGTGCCGTCCTTGACCTTCTCCGCGTACCGCGCGCCCGGCGCGCCCAGGTACGGCGGGTCGAGGTACACGATCTCGCCGGCAAACCCCTGAACGCTCGGCAGCCACTTCTCGCACCGCTCGCTGATCAGCGTCGTCTTGCCCAGCGCGAGCGACGCGTACCAGGCGGGAATGCTCGCCTTGACGTTCTCCCAGCGAAGACCGGGATCTCCGCCGCCAAGCGTGAAGCGACGCCCGATCGAGCCGACCAGGTCGTCCCACGCCGCGTCCGTGCCGGCAACCTCGCCGTTGCGTCCCATCCACCAGGCGATGAGGCAGTAGCCAGCGATGAGCACCTGCTGCTCATTCGTCATGGCCCCGAACAACGGCGCGCCCAGCCCTTCGCGCTCGACGTCGTCGCGGCGGTTGTGCTCCCATAGCCCGAGCTCGCGGCACGCCTGCGCGTGCGTCGCCTCCCCGAAGGGGAAGAGTGCCAGCTGCTTCACGAGCGATTCGGCCGTACGCGGGCTGGTGAGAACGACGGCCAGGTTGTGGATGTACCCGTACGCGTCGTTCGCGATCACCGTCCCGGCGAAGCCGCGGCCGCGGAGCTCCAGGACGTCGGGGAGCGAGCCGTGGAAGGGCGTGACGTACTGCTGCAGCACGCCGAGTCCGTCGCGGGCGCTCTTGCCAGACAGGCGCTCGAGCAGGATGTCGAGCAGCCGCGGAGCGAGCGTGCGTTTTCCTCCGTAGTACGGTGCGATAGATGACAGCGCTGCTTGCTCAGCCATGTGCCTTGTCCCTTCTTGGCATGACGCTCAGGTCCACGTGCATCAGGTCGTCGCCGCCAAATCGCAGCGTGTACGCAACGCGGCCGTGCGGCTTGCCCTTCTTCGCTACCTCCGCCCACTGCAGAACCTCGTGGCCTTCGCGGGGTACCCATCCACCGAGGACGTCTTGCAGCGCCTTCGCCAGGACGTCGGCCTCGACCGCTTCGTCAACCCACGGCGCAGCGATCAGGTCCAGGTCTCGCACCATCGAGCCGTGAAGCCCAAGGGCGTAGCCGAGCTCGCGAGCTTTGGACCGCAGGGCAGGGAGCAGTGCTGCGAAGATGCAGGCACGGCCGTTAACCGCGCCGCGGTCGCGATCCTCCGTTTTCCAGTCCGTAGTAGCGGTCACCGATCGGCCTCCGCCAAACGTGCCTTCACGTACGAATACGCCTCGTGCGACTGGAGCTCGGGCCGCCACGCCGCCTTTGACCAGGACGCGCGACACGCGGCGATGTACTCAGCGCGGTTGGCGATGCCGAGCGTTCCCAGCCACGCTTCGAACGTCGCCGTCGCCGGCGGCTGCAGGCCCTCGTGGATCTCGTTGCCGGGCCCCAGCGGCTTGCGGTTCGCGAGCGGCGTGAGCGACAGGTCGTCCTCGAACGGAATCCCGACCGGCCCGTACACGATGTTGCCGCGGAACTCGTAGTCGCTCGCCTGGCGGCCACCCCGCTGCAGCGGGCGCGGTTGTCCGCCGCTTACCTGCACGACGATGTTCTCGACGTACCGCGCGCCGGGGCCCGGGTAGCCGATGCCCAGCTGGAAGCCGCGAGGCAAGCGGTCGGGTTGGTTGGGCGCGATGTCGCCGCCGCCCACGATCAGGCAATACGCGACGATGCCCTGCCAGGACCACTCCGGCCACATGGGGCCCCAATAGATGACGTCGTCTGCCGTGCCCATCACGCCGTCAGCGCCCGCCGTGCGGTTGCCGTCAATCTGCGCGTGACCCGTGGTAATTCCCAGCGGGTTGTCGAGCGCGAGGCACCACCAGGCGGACTGGAGTCGGCCGCGAAGCTGAAGCCCGGTCGCGGAGCCGCGGGCAACCACGCAGTACCAGAACTCCCACTCGGGCACCTTCAGCGTGAGGTACGCGTCGTGGTTGAAGATTGTCCCGTCGCCCGCGATCGACTTCCCGTTGTTATCGAGCAGGCACCACTCCGCGCGGCCCGTCGTGTTGTCGATGAACAGGCCCTGCGAGTGCGAGCCGGCGGGCGTTGCGTCGAGCAGGGCACAGCCGATCAGCCTGGCGTTTGAGAGTCCAGAGCCGATGCCCTCAAGCGAGATGTTGCCGGCGAAGCCATCGACGAGGCAGTCCTGGACGATGATGTCCTCGCCTTCGGACCAGTAGCTGATGCCCTTCCCCGGCCCGCCGGCGACGAACTCGAACACGATGCCGTCGACCACGACGTGGCGGACACCGCCGCCGCTCTGGAATCGCAGAGCAGCGCCGCTCGGGTTCGAGCTCGCCGAACCGCCACGCACCACGGGGCGCGGCAGCGACGGGTCGCCGTAGGCACCAATCCACTGACGCCGACCCTCGCCCGCCCCGCTCTTGTTCGCGGAGCCCTGGGGCATCCCGATGTAGTCGGGGAACACATCGCCTCGCTTGAGCAGGAGCCCATCGCCGGTGCCGTGGCGGAGCATGGCGTAGCCCACCGCGAGCGACTTCACCGGGTACGCGGCGCTGCCGTCATTGCGGTCGTCGCCGGCGCTCGAGCTCACGTGGATGTCGATGTCGGCCGGGTCCTTCACCCGCTCGACGTAGTCCGGACCCAAGACCGGGAGCGGCGGCCAGCACGGGCCGCCGGAGAACACACGCAGGAACGCCTGCAGGTCTTCGGGGTCGGGGAACACGCCGTCGTTGTTGAAGTCGATGTCGCCGCAGCCGCCCGTGGCGCACGGCGCGCCGCCGAGGACGTCGCGGAACGCGTCGATGTCGGCCGTGTCCGGGAAGAGCCCGTCGCGGTTGAAGTCGATCGAGTCGCAGGGCGGGGGCGCGGCAAGCTGCGCGGACGCACGCTCGCACGCACCGACGAGGATCAGCCAGGCAGCCACGACCGAGGCGGCAAGCCAGAGAATGAGCACGGGCCAGGCGATGCGGGGCTTGCGATCCACCCACGCGTCGAAACGTCCGACGATCTCGTCGCCGCGCAGCAGGCACCGTTGAATTGTGTTCGCGTCCATGCGGGGGTCTCCTTGTGAATGCCGCGCCGAGCCCTCGAAGCTCGGGTCGCCCTTTCCTCCGCAGGGCCGCGATGATCCGGACACCTGCAGTTATCGCGACGGGCGCGGCGGGAGAGCCGGGGGGCCGCCTTGCGGCTAAGCCCCCCGGCCCGGTTGGGGGCTCGTTACACGATCGGGCGCGGCGCGTCGAGCGTGACCTTCAGGGCGAAGGTCGGCCCGGTCTGCACGGCCGTCACGGTGCCGGTGAACGTCGTGGTGAGCGGCTGCGGGCCTGTGTTGGTGTCCACCGTGGCGGTCACCGTGACGGTGAACGAGCCCTCGGCGACGCCGACCAGGTCGCAGTCGCGGCCGTCGTTCTGCGGCTCAAGGGCGACCGCACCGCCGTTGTCCACACGCCACTCGGGCGTGCCCTGGATCACCGCCGGCGACGTGGTGCCGTTGAATGTCTGTTCCGCCGTCAGGTGCGCCAATTGACGCTCCTGGCCGGCCCGTAGTTGAGCAACCGGGTTCACTGCTTGGACTCCTTTCCGGGCGGAGAACCTCCACCCGCCGCCCGTCGTGCAGCTGCACGGAACGAGCGAACGACCAACCACGTCGCGCACGAACGCCGGGCGCGGCGGGTCAAGACTGACAACCAGCGCATACGCGCGAGGTTCTTTGAAACGGAGAGCGACCACGAGGGACGCCAGAACGATGATCGCGAAGACGATGACGGAGTAGGTGATCACTCGTCCTCCCTTCCGGTGAGGCGGACGCCGTCGCGAGCGCAGACGAGGTACGTGCCGACGCCGTGCCATCCACCCTGCTGATCAGCGACGCCGAGCTCGACAAGCCGCTCGACCGCGCGGAGCAGGTCGTCGGCGTTGGGCCTCGCCTTGCACACCGCGACGAAGTCCGGGAGCTCGCTCATCTTGACGCGGAGCTCGTGGAGCGAGCACCACGGCTGGCCGCCGGTCTTCGCCGCCACGAGGAGCGCGAAGGCATGGTGAACGATTGCGTGGACCGCTTCTTCCTGAGTCACGGAGCACCTCCGACACCGGGCGGCCGCCGCCACTGTGCCTTCACGGGTTTCTCTGCGGGCGCGGCCTTCGTGCGCGACGGAACGGGCGAGGGCGTGGAAGCCGGAGGCGGCAACGGCTCCACGTCGCGCCCCGCAACGCGCGCGTTGTGCTCGCGAATCAGCCGCGTCGTTTCTGCGATGATGTCGAGCGGCTTTCCATCGGGACCGCGGCGACGTCCGCCGGCGAGCACCACCACGGCCCCGAGCTCGTTAGCGGCGTGCGCAGCCAGGTCCTGCGCGGCCGGATCGGTGATCGGGGCGAGGAACGCGTCGCGCATCGCGACCTCGTGCGCCGCGGATTCGCTCATGCCCTGGTCGATCGCCACGCCCATCCGCTCGTCGTACACAAACCGCTGGACGGCGTCCAGGTCCTCGACCGTCGGCGCGGGATGAATTGCAACACGGCTCATGCGTCCACCCCCGCTTCGCGAAGGGCTTCGGCGGCACCGCGGTTCTCGAACAAGGCCATGTTGCGGAGCGTGGCCTCGTAGTGCGCCGTCAAGTCCTGCAGAGCACCGACCAGCTGAGCGCGGTGATACTCCGCTTCTGCAGGGCTGTATTGGTCCGCATTCTCGATCGAACGCAGGCAGTCCTGGTGGAAGCGGACACGCTCGCCGAGCCGCGCACCCTCCGGCGCCTTGGCCGGACAGGCGGCCGACATCGACCGCTGACAGCGGGATGAGCCCGCGGGACGGGCCACCATTCCGAGCGCGGGCCGCATCGACGCCGGCACGGCCCACTGCTCTCGGCGCTGCATGCAGAGAGCGATGGCATGCCGAGTGACCGAGTAGCACCCGCCCGACAGGTCCGCCGCCGGCATCGCCGCCTGACGCCACGGACCGGTGCGGTTGACGTAGATACCGGTGTGGCACACGGCCGCCTGGACCCGCTGGCCGTCGCTCCCAACGACGATGCGTCCAAGGCGCTGCGCCTTCATCGCGTCGCCGGCGGGCCACTCCTCGATCGTGGCGACCAGCACAGCCCCGGAACCGAAGTCGGGGAGGGATGATCCGGCAGGGCGGTTCTGCTCGTTCATGGCAGCGCCCCCCCGTCTCGCTCCGCGTCCGTCAGCTTGCGGATGCTCCGGTAGTACGGCGCGCTCCCGCCGTCGACGCTCCGGCCCATGCCGAAAAACGCGTGGTACCAGTGGCCGCTGCGTGTCTTCACGAGCTCGATGCCGCGGTTCGGGCCGGAACGCACAATGCGCTCCTCAACCACCACCGTGCGGGCCTTCGTCGCGGTCTCGTTGTCACCGATCCGCTCGATGACGACGTCGCCGTAGCCGTATCCCATTCCGTCCCGGTGGCTTCCTGCCCCGAACAGCGCGTCCTTGCTACCCATTCAGCCACCGCCTTTCGGCTGCGGCCGCGTCGCGCCATTCGTGCGGTCGTAGTAGTCCGCGAACGCCTGCATGCCCCGCTGGAAGCCGTCGAGCATCGTGAGATTGCCGAGCTCGATGAACGCCTTCGCGATGGGATCGCTGCCGACCATGAACGCGCCGCACACGCCGTCACGGTCGAGGCGGTCGGCGACGTTGCAGCAGGTGGCGAGCACCATCGCCTTCGCGACGGCCTCCGCCCAGGTCTCACCATCGCATTGGGCGTAGACCTCCGGGCGGCCGGTGACCATCGAGACAACGTGGCAGTACTTTGGGCCGGCGTTCCGGACGTCGGCGAAGAACGTGAGCTCCGGCGGGGGCTGCAGGTAGTTGGTGGTGGGCGCGACCTGCGTCAATCGACACCACCTTCCTGCCCGTGATTGGCGAGCTCGGGGTTGGGTGCGATCGACTTCTCGTTTGCGTACACGATCAGGAAGTGGTTGTCGTTCTTGTCGCGAGACAACTCGACGGTGCGGTCGTGAGGAACGTGGGTCAGCCGCTCAGGCCGGCCCTGTTCATCGAACGACTCGACGCGGAACACCGCGGGCACGAACTTCTCGTTGCCGATCCAGAGATGGGAAGGCTTCTTTCCACTACCCACGCCGCACCGCCTTCCGCACGCCCATCGACCGGGCCGCCTTGACCAGGCGGGCGAACGGGCTCGACTTGCGCTTCGGGCAGCAGTTGTTGAGATGGACCCACAGCCCGGCCCAATATCCGAACATCGTGAACTTGTACCGACCGAGGGCGTCGATCGCCTTCCGCTCCGCGGCGTCGCGTTCGCGCTCAAGGGCGGTCACCGAAGCGACCTCGCCACGGAGCGGCCGGCCGTTCTCGTCAAAGCAGCTGGAGCACTTGGTGTGGGCCTTGTCAACCCACCAGCAGCCCCACGAGCAGCCGCAACTATCGGTGCATCCGCAACCGCCGCAGACGCCGCGGCGAGGCTTCTTGGTGCTCCTCATGAGCCACCACCCTTCACTCGCGTCCAACGAGGGATGAACACGGCGATGCTCGTGACTTCGCCGGGCCCAATCCAGCGGTGCGGGTTGGCCCGCTCGATGCGACCGCTGAGGATGCGAATCGGCACCGTTTCAGCGCCACACGGCGTGGTCGCTGTCGGCTGGTCGGCAGCCACGATCTCGACGCGGACGACGCCATAGTCGGGTCGCACCGGGAAAGTCAGGTCGTAAACCTCGCCCACCTGCGGGTGGAAGTCGCGGCCCATCATGCGGCACCGCCTTCCGCGACCTTGGCGCACTCGCGCTCATACCGAGCCTGCGCCTCGTGCTCGACCTGGGCGATGACGTGGTTTGTCACGTACCCGGTGTTGCGCTTCACCTCTTCGTGGTCTTCGTCCTGCGCCGCGTTGTCCCACCGCTCGCCGGCGTCGGCTGCGCACGCGAGCTCCATGTCGGCGAAGTGCTCGTGCAGCGATGCCCGCTCGGCGTGCGTCGCGTCGTGCAGCAGCTTCATGTAACGGGCGCGGCGTTCGATCCTCAGCCCATCGGGCCCGCCGAACACACGCATCTTGAGCCAAGCGACGCAGTCGTCGACGGACGACGCCAGCACATCCGCTAGCTTCACCATCAGGTCGGGCTCAGTAGGTTCGAGCGCGAGCACGCAGGTTGGCTTGTTCTGCCCCGTGAACCACCCAAGCTCAAGATGGGCGCTGCGGCCGCAAGGGAGTAGCAGGACGCAGACGTCGGCCCACTTCATCGCGTCGAAGTCAGAAGCAAAGCCGTCGACGGCCGGGGGCATCGCGAGCATCGCCTGCCATTGGTGCGGCGTGACATGCTCGCCCATCTTCCAATCCGGGTCGCAGTCCGACCAGGAGAACCCACCGCGGCCGTGCGGCGGGTTGCGGAAGTCATAGACGTCGAAGCCCTCGGCACGGAGCCGCTCGACGACGCCGGGCTGGTGGGGATTGCGCCACGAGGACGCGAGGTAGATGCGCAGGCTCATGCCGCACCGCCTTTCCCATCCAGGTGCAAGCTGAGCACGCGGCTGAGAGACATCCAGCACTTGCGGCCGGAATGGTCGTTCTCGATCGCTGCCTTCCAACACGGGCCGCTTCGTTTGGTAACCTGCTTCCGCGCAACAAGCCTTCCCGTGCTGTAACCCGTGAAGCCGTCGCGTTTGTATTGAACGATGGAGCCGATCGGGATTGCGATGCGCTCTTCGTGCGTCATGCCGCACCGCCCTTCGTTCCCTCACCGGGGACGTGAACGAAGGTCGAGTCACGGTTCTTGACGACAACCTCGCCCGGCGCGATTAAGTGCCCCAAGCCGCACCGCGCAGCGAGGGTCGGGTTGTGCTTCAGGTTCTCCAGGTCTTGGGCGTCGAGGATGTCGTGGATCTCGCCCCAGACCTTCAGCAGCCGTGCGCTGTCGGCAGCAATGTGCTCCGCGTGATACCGGCGGACCAGCAGGAGGCTCGGGTGCGGCCGGCGCTTTTCCGCCCGGTCGATGATGTCGTGCAGGTGGTGCCGGACCTCGTCGAGGTACCCGTCCGCCCGCTTGAGCGAATCGCTGCAGGCGCGGCGGTTCCCCAACGCCCCCATCTCGATCGCCCATATGACGTACAGCTGAGCGAAGTGCAGGGCGACGATCGCTCCCACCCGGTGCTCGTACCCGGGCGTCCCGGGGAACACGGCCTGGAAGTAGGCCGCCTTGTCGGCGTCGGGCACGTTCGAGAAGCCCGACGTCAGGTCGAGCAGCTTGTCCCCCGTGACGCGGCCGGACAGCCGGTAGACCTGACCGGCCCAGCCGGCGAGCGCCTCCGCCCCCTCAACAAGTGCCCTCGTGAAGTCATCCTGCGGCCTGGTCGCCGCCCGATCCGGAACCGCCCCCGCGGCCCCCTGCTGAATCCCCATAACCGGCCTCCCGGAGTAACCGGGAAAGGCTGTCCAGCAGGTCCGCAGCGGCTATCATCAGGCCATTCGGGTTTCCGGGACTTTCAGTCCGGGTGTGCCCATTCTTTTCTGCAACCAGGTACACCACCTGCGACGCGCAGTGCTCTGCTTTTCCACGCGTCGGCGAAAAGACCCCGTTCCCCCCGCCGCGCTTGTCGTCGCCCTCCTGGTAGAGCGTGGTCTTCTTGAACCCCGCGAGCTTCAGCAACTCGAACAACTCCGCCAGCGACCACAGCCGCCAGTGGTACACAAACGCGTTCCGGAGCGCCGGCCCCTTCTGGAATTCAAAGTGAATCTTGCACACGATGCGGTTCGTGAACGGGTCAAACTCGGCCTGGTCCCACACATAGGTGAAGTGGGAGCCCTTGGCGTACACGCGGCGTCGTTCGGTCAGTAGCTTGTCCGCGTCCCACCCCGCATACGCGTCCATGAACAGCACGCCGTCCCGCTTCATGGTTCGGTGCACAATCTTGAAGTAGTTGAGCAGCGACTCGCGGGTGTCGAAGACCCAGTACGAGAAGTTCATCGCCGCGACCGCGTCCACCCCGCTGGCCTCCCTGCCCGGCGTCATCACGTTGCGCAGCAGCAGGCTGATCCGCCCCTGCTGATCTTCGTTCATCGCTCCCACGTTGTGCCTTCGCCCCCACTCCAGCACCGGCTTGTCGATGTCCAGGGCGACCGCCCGGTTCCCGCGGTGTCGCTTTACAAACTCGCACGCCGCCGCCGCCGACGCCGCGAAGTCTTCCCTCAAGAACCGCAGGTCGCGCCCCGTCAGTTTCTTGAACTCGCGGGTCACGAAGTCGATCTCGTGCTCCACCCCCTGCACCGCCAGCTCGTACATCTTGCGCTTGTCGATATCGCCGCGCCGGACCACTTTCGCGGGCCGGGCCCGCTTTGCCGGTCCTTTGCGGGCTTTGCCCCTCGGTCGAGTCGTCCGGACGCGTCGTTTCGCCATAAGGGGGCGAGGTTATCGCCCGGGACCGGCGTAGGAAAGTCCGCGCCCGACCCCGCATGAACACCCCGCGAACATTTGCCGATACTGCCCCGTAGTCGGTGCACGTGTTTATACTCGGACCCTGCGCGATCCGCGGTCATCCGGCCGTCGACAGCGTGGGCAATGAACCAACGGCCCCTCGGGGCCTCTCGACAGAGTGGGAGCAAGACATGCGTCTGACCATGGTGGGCACGGGGTATGTGGGGCTAGTGACCGGCGTGTGCTTCAGCAACACCGGCAACGACGTGACCTGCCTCGACGTGGACCCTCGCAAGATCGAGAAGCTCAAGAAGGGCGTCTGCCCCATCTACGAGCCCGGCCTCGAAGAAATGATGGAGCACAACTTCAAGGCCGGCCGGCTCCATTACACCCTCGACAAAGCCGAGTCGTACAAGAACGCCGAGATGATCTTCATCTGCGTCGGCACGCCCACCGGTGAGCATGGCCAGACTGACCTCAAGTACGTTTTCAGCGCGGCGGATGACATTGCCGACGCCATCAAGGCCCTGGGCCCGAACCAGAAGCCCAAGGTCATCGTTATGAAGAGCACCGTGCCGGTCGGCACGACGCTCAGTGTCCGCGACCACATCCGTGCCAAGGTCGGCCCGTCCATCCCCTTCAAGGTTGCCGACAACCCCGAGTTTCTGAAGGAAGGCGCCGCGATCGAGGACTTCATGAAGCCCGACCGCGTGGTCGTGGGCGTCGAGGACGCCGAAACCGGCAAGGTCTTCAAGGAGCTGTACGACCCCTTCGTCCGCAACGGCCACCCCATCTTCCTGATGGACGTGCCCAGCGCGGAGATGGTCAAGTACTGCGCCAACAACTTCCTCGCCACCAAGATCTCGTTCATCAACGAGATGGCCAACCTCTGCGAGGCCTACGGCGCGGACATCAACCGCGTGCGAGAGGGCATGTGCAGCGACAAACGCATCGGCAGCGCCTTCCTCTACCCGGGCCTGGGCTACGGCGGCTCCTGCTTCCCCAAGGACACCCTTGCCTGCATCATGATGGGCGACAAGTGCGGCATCGAGGCCACACTCTCCAAGTCTGTCCACGCCGTCAACCAGAAGCAACGCGACCGCTTCTTTGACAAGATCACCGCCCACTTCGGCGGCAAGACCGGCATCGGCGGCGGCGTCGCGGGGCTCCAAGGCAAGAAAATCGCCTTCTGGGGCATCGCCTTCAAGCCCAAGACCGACGACATCCGCGAAGCACCGGCCCTCACGCTCATCCGCAAGGCCAACGGCTACGGTGCGACCTGCGTCGCCTTTGACCCCGTCGCCAACGACAACGGCCGTGAGGAACTCGGTCCTACGGCGACCATCACCAACGACATGTACGAGTGCATCAAGGGCGCCGACGCCCTGGTGGTGTCCACCGACTGGGACGAGTTTAAGAGCCCCGATTTCGCCAAGATCAAGAGCCTCATGAAGTCCCCGGTCATCTTCGATGGCCGCAACCTCTACCGTCTGGAAACGATGGAATCTCAGGGCTTTACGTACTACAGCGTCGGGCGCCGTGTGGTGAAGGCGAAGTAGGTCACTCGTGGTTGCGGCAAGCATCCAAGAGGGCATCATGACCCATGATGCCACGCAACACCACGACGCGACGCTCCGTCAGGTCCGTGAGGGGTATGCAAACATCGCCCGCCATGGCACGTGGAACGCTGCCAGAGATGCCGCTGGTAATGGCTCCTGCTGCTCGCCCGGAGGTGGGTGCTGCGGCCCCAGCGCAGGCTGGACGCCCGAAGGCCTCGCTCGCGCAATCGGGTACGCCAACGATGAACTCGACCTCATCCCGCAGGACGCGAACCTGGGTCTCTCCTGCGGCAACCCGATGGCCATTGCATCGCTGAAACCTGGGAACATCGTGCTCGACCTTGGCAGCGGAGCGGGCTTTGACTGCTTCCTGGCGGGGCCCAAGGTGGGCGCATTGGGGCGCGTGATCGGCGTTGATATGACGCCGGAGATGGTCTCCAAGGCCCGCGCGGGCATTGCTGAGTATTCGCGCCGTGTCGGCCTGAAAAACGTCGAGTTCCGCCTCGGAGAAATCGAGAACCTGCCCGTCGCCGACGCGAGTGTCGACGTCGTCATCTCCAACTGCGTCCTGAACCTCTCGCCCGACAAGGCGCGTGTGTGGAAGGAAGTCTCACGAGTCCTGAGGCCCGGCGGGCGTGTCGCGGTGAGTGACATTGCGCTCCTCCGCCCACTCCCGGAAGCTGCCCGGGCCGATGTGGAGGCTCTGGTGGGCTGCATCGCGGGCGCGAGCCTGATTACCGAGATGAGAGATCACATGCAGTCCGCGGGGCTTGACGGGATACGCCTCTCACCCAAGTCTGAGTATGTCGAAGTAATGGTGCAGGCCGGCGACCCGCTCTACCAGCGCATCCTCGCGTCGCTGCCGGCGGGGAGCAGGGTGAGCGACTACGTGACGAGCGTGGACATCAGCGCAACCAAGCCTGCATCGCGCATGTAGCGACGGGCCGCTGCGTCCGTGCGAATCGTGCGCGTCACGTCCGCCCACTCAATCGTCTCCCAGGGTGGTATCATGCCCGTTGAACCTCAACGGAGCACCACCCATGAAAACACTCAGACACACCCGCCTCGCCCCCACCCTTCTGCTGACACTGGGCATATTCACGGGCCTCACCGCGTGCGAAGAGAAAGCACCGCCGCCGGTTGCCAAGCCGACAACCCCCGCACCTGCCCCGGCCCCCGCCGCGGCCCCCGCGGAAGCGCCCAAGCCCGCACTCCCGGCAGGGCACCCTGACATCACAAAGCCGTCGACGCCTTCCGCCCCCGCCACCAAGCCGTCGGGTTCCAAGAAGTACACCTTCGGCGTCATCGCCAAGAGCCAGGGCAACCCGGTCTTCCAGGCCGCCCGCGTGGGCGCGATGGACGCCGCGAAGGAACTCACGAAGGACGGCATCGAAGTCACCGTGGATTGGCGCACGCCCAACAACGAGGATGCCCAGCAGCAGGCCCAGTACATCGAGCAACTGGTCACCAGCGGCGTGGACGGCATCGCCATCAGCGTCACCGACGCCAAGGTGCTGACCAGCGCCATCAACTCGGCGGTCGACAAGGGCGTCCCCGTGGTCTGCTTCGATAGCGACGCCCCCGACAGCAAGCGATTTGCCATGTACGGGATGGACGACTTTGAGTCCGGCCAGAAGCTCGGCGAGCAGATGGCAAAGGCCATGGGCGATAAGGGTGACAAGAGCGTCAAGGGAGTGGTCGCGATCCTCGCGGGCAACCAGAACGCGACCAACCTTCAGTCCCGCGTCCGCGGCGTGAAGGACGCTCTCTCGCACTACAAGAACATCACCGTCAAGGATACCTACTACCACGTCGAGACCGCGGCGGAGGCCGTTGCCAAGGTGCAGCAGGTTCAGAACGCCAACCCCGATATCACCGGCTGGGCCATGGTCGGTGGCTGGCCCCTGTTCAGCAAGCAGGCGCTGGACGGCGTCGCCGACAAGGGCGTCAAGGTGGTTGCCATCGATATCGTGGACACCGAGCTCGCGTACGTAAAGAGCGGCCAGGTCCAGATGCTCGTAGGACAGAACTGCTGGGGCTGGGGCAACGAGAGCGTCAAGATCCTTTACGACTTTGTTCACAACGGCAAGAAGCCCGCGACCCCGGTCATCAAGGCCCCCGTGGACATCGTGACCGCCGAAAATGTCGCTGAGTTTGAGGGCATGTGGAAGAAGTGGACCAGCGGCAAGTAACGCCCCATTCCAGCAATCGATCAGTGAAGCCCACGCACGACCGTGGGTTTTTTTACCCGCGGGCGCAGCACCCGTACCCTCCGCCATGATCCCCCGCCAGAACTTCTCTTCCGGCGTATCTACGTCACCGACATCTCCCAGCGGGAGGCCATCGGCCGTGTTCACGGTGATGTCTTTGCGCACATCCGTCCGGCCACCGCCATGCTGGAAGTTTCGCGCCTCATCGATCCCGCCATGCTCGTCGAGATCGAAGCCGACGCCATCGTCGCCCACGACTTCAATGGCTAAGACTCTGTTGCCGAGTTGACCGCATCCAACCGCTGTGCTTCTGTCCATGCCCCTCCTCACCGCATCCCACATCTCCAAGCGATTCGGCCATACGCAGGCCCTGGACGACGTCTCAGTGACGTTCGAACGTGGTGAAGTCCACGCCCTCATGGGCGAGAACGGCGCCGGGAAAAGCACGCTGGGCAAGTGCATCGCCGGCCTGCACAGGCAGGACGCGGGCACCATCACGCTCGACGGCCGCGCGCTCATTCCAGGCGACTTGGACGACGCATTCGACGCGGGGATGAGGCTGGTGCACCAAGAGCTCGCACAGTGCCCGAACCTGAGCGTCGCTGAAAACCTCTGCCTCCACGACATCCCCGTCCGCGGCGGTGCGCGACGCTCTGGCGTGTCCCTCGTGGACTTCCGCGCCATGCGAGAGCGCGCCGCGCGCCTCGTGCACGCCTTGGACCCTTCTATTGATGTCGAAGCCCCGCTGGGCCTCCTCAGCCCCGGGCGACGCCAGATCTGCCAGATCGCTGCTGCCCTCGACGACGGTTCTTCTCCCGGGAGCAAGGCGAAGGGCCGCCCCAAGGTCATTGTGTTCGACGAGCCCACCAGCTCCCTGTCCGTGTCCGAGGCCGACCGGCTCATCGAAATCACGCGGGCACTCGCGAAGAGCGGCATCACAGTCATCTACGTGAGCCACCGCATGGGTGAGATTTTCCAGGTCTGCGATCGTGTCACCGTTCTGCGAGATGGAAAGTTTGTCGCCACGAACGTCGTCAAAGAGATCGATGAGCCCACCCTTGTCGAGCAGATGATCGGCCGCCGCATCGAGACCGCCCGGCGTGGCGAGTTCGGAAAGGCCCGCACTGCCCGCGCGGAGGAAGCGGCGCACCGCGAAGTGGTCCTCGATGTCCGAAACGTCGCCGCACCCGGACGGCTGAAGGGCGTTTCCCTCCAGGTCCATGCCGGCGAAGTTGTCGGAGTGGGGGGCCTGGTCGGGGCCGGCCGCAGCGAACTGCTCGATGCGATCTTTGGCCTCGACCCCCTCGCGGACGGCGAGGTGCGCGTCTCGGGTCAATTGGTCGACCGTGCCTCACCCCGCGGCACCATCGCGGCACGGATGGGCTACGTGCCCGAGGACCGCCGCAACCAGGGGCTCTTTTTTCTGCTCGGCGTGGGAGAGAACACCGTGCTGCCGTTCATGCCCTCGCTGGCCGGCGCCTTGGGGTTCCGTCGGCGAGGTGCTGAACAGAGTGTAGTGGCGGAAAAGTTCGCGGACTTCCGCGTCAAGGCCGCGAGCCCATCCAGCCTCCCGGGCGAGCTCTCCGGCGGGAATCAGCAAAAACTCCTGATCGCCCGGTGGATGGGACGTGGCACACGCGTGTTGCTCTTGGACGAACCAACGCGAGGCATCGACGTAGGCACCAAAAACGAGGTGTACCGCCTCATCCGTCAGGCGGCGGACGCCGGGTGCGCGATCCTGCTGGTCTCCAGCGAAATGCCCGAACTGCTCGCGCTCTCCGACCGGGTACTCGTCATGTGCGAGGGCGCTATCACCGGTGAACTGACCGGCGAAGGCCTGACGCAGGCAAACATCCTCCGGCTCGCGACCGCCAGCGACGCGCGGAAAGCCGCCGCAGGGGTGTGATCCTTACTGCCAAGATACACCGCTCGTGCGCAGCAGCGTTTTGAACCCCTCGCCGAACACAAAGTTGTGCGCCGGGAACGACAAGCCCTGCATGTTGTTGTCGATATGGCTGAACATAAGGTCGATCTGGCCGATGACCCGCGCAGGGTTCGCCGCGCCGGCGGACGGCTCGATCAGCTCCACGACACCGCTCGTGCTCGCACCGCTCTTGTCCATCTGCACGATGGTCGCTGTGTACCGCAACGTAGCGCCCGGCCCGGCATCCTCTGCGAGTTCCGCCTTCCCCACCTTGGCCAGAATGACCTTCTCCCGGAAGCCCTCGCTGTGCCCCACGAGGATGCCCGCGGTCTGCGCCATCCCCTCCACAATCAGGCTCGCCGGCATTACGGGCAGCGCCGGGCCCAGATCATCCGCCGCGAAGTGATCGTGCAGGTGTTCTTCCGCGAGCGAGACGTGCTTCACCGCGACCAGGCGTTTGCCGGGCTCCAGCGAGACGACGCGATCAATCCACATCCAACGCATGGGGGAGGTTCTGGGGTGCCTACTTCTTCGAGAGCTTCCACTCCACAAACTTCACCAGCGTCTCGACCGTGAACAACTCACCCACGCGCGCAATCTGCGGGTCCTTCTCGAAACTCGAGAAGTCCACGTGCGGCATGCGCGCCTTCAGGCTCGCCAAACCCTCTGGCGTCACCCTGCCGTCCTTCACAAACTTTGGGTCCTGCGCGCCGCCTTCAGGGAACAGCTCGCCCTGAGCGATCTTGATGCCAAACGCCTGCTCCAGCTTGAAGACGATGTCGAGGAAGTCGATGGACTCCGCTCCCAGGTCCTTTGTCAGCACTGCCTGCATCGTCACCTCGTCCTCGTCCACGGCCAAGGCGTCCACCAGCAGCGTCTGCACCTTCTTGAATATCTCGTCACGTGTCATGCGTCATCCCTGATATAAGCCGAATCCTTGCCAAGCCGCCATAGTAGACGCAGATCGGGCGCCCCGGCGCTCCCAGCCTGGCGCTTCCCTGACCGCTCAGCCACCCTGTATGGCGTGCGTACCCACCTTCACAGGTCGCAGCACAAACCGTCCAGAGACCGCCGTAGGCGTGTCGCCCACCGGGCGTGCAGGATCAATCAGCAACCCCTGCCCCTTGAATTCCCAACTGCCGTCATGCAGCTGCTTGTGCAGATCGATCTCCACACGCAAGGACGAGCCCGGCGCGACAAACGCCCCGTACTTGAGCGCCCGCACCTGCCCCAGCACCACACGTTCCCGCGAGCCGCTATGCCGCACCAACCTCCGCGCCGCCTGCACCATCGCTTCCAGCATCATCACGCCCGGCAGTACTGGAAATGTCGGGAAGTGGTCTTGCAGATATTCCTCTGCGCTGCTCACGTGCTTCAGCGTGACGATGCGGGTCGCAGATACCTCCACCACGTGATCCACGAGGTCAAAGTGCATCCAAGAGGGTACGCTTCAGCAGCCAAACAGGAGCCCCGCCATGGACGGCACGCCCGGAACGCTTCGCATCGAAACTGGTGAGAACACCGCCACCACGCAGGCCACACCCAAGCCCCTCCAGGCATGGGTCGCCCCGACACTCGCGGGCGGCGTCGTCTTCGCGGGGCTGATGGTCGCCGCCCTGGGCGTCCTTTGGCTCCGTCGCCGCCCGCTCCACGAGCCCACGCAGGACGAACTCTTCGAGCAGGTCGCCAAGGCCCTGGGATTGACGCCCGCGCAGCGTGCCGAAGCCCTCTCAAAGGCTGGCGACGGCATCACAGCGACGGGCCGTGCCATGTGGGGATCGTGACCGTTTTGGTCAAAGAAACCGCCCAAGCTCCACGCCTGCCCGCATACCGTGCCGCATGCACAAAACCCCGTTGCACCAGTTCCACCTTGACCACAAAGCGCACATGGTCGACTTCGTGGGCTGGGACATGCCCCTCTACTACGCGGGATTGACGCAGGAGCACCACCAGGTCCGCAAGAGCGGCGGCATCTTTGACGTCTCCCACATGGGCCGCGTGCGTTTCAAGGGCCGCCACTCGCGCAAGCTCCTCGAGCGACTCTGCACCCGGCGTATCCACGACATGGTCGCCGGCCAGTGCCGGTACTCCCTGGTGTGCAACGAGCATGGCGGCGTCAAGGACGACGTCATCGTGTACCGGCTGGACGACGACGAGTTTCTCATGGTGGTCAACGCCAGCAACCGAGAAAAACTCCTGCCGCACTTCGACCAGGCCCGCCGCGCCGCCGACCTCACCTGCGACATCAAGGACGAGACGTTTCAGACCTCCATGGTGGCGCTCCAGGGGCCGGCAGTCATGCCCCTGATCTCCAAGTTCAGTAAGGAGATCCCGACCCTCAAGAAGTACCGATTTGTGACCAAGAACCTCATGATCATCAAGCTGATCGTGAGCCGAACCGGCTACACCGGCGAGGACGGCGTCGAGGTCATCCTCCCCGCGGGCACCACCAACATGGCCCTCAAGCTCCTGCTCAACGACGTGGATATGACAAAGCCCGACGCCATCCTCAAGCCCGCCGGGCTCGGCTGCCGCGACACCCTGCGCACCGAGGCCGGCATGCCGCTGTACGGCCACGAGCTCGGTGAAGACATCAACGCCCTCCAATGCGGTGTGGACTTTGCCATCGCCGTGGACAAAGCGGACGACGACAAGGCAGGCCCGTTCATCGGCAGCGACGCACTCAAAGCGACCGTCGCGGCGGGTGGTCCACCCCGCAAACTCGCCGGGCTCGTCCTTCCCGGCAAGCGAGCCGCACGCCAAGGCGCGAAGGTCTTGAAGGGCGGCAAGGAAGTCGGTGTTGTCACCAGCGGCTGCCCCAGCCCCACATTGGGAGACCAACTCCAGGGCACCATCGCCATGTGCTTCCTCGAGCAGGGCCTCTGCAGCATTGGCGAAGACCTTGAGGTGGATACTGGCAAGGGTGTGCTCTCCGCGAGAGTTACTCCCATGCCGTTCTACAAGGCGCCCAAGACTGCATAGTGGAGGGGTCATGGCGCAGCGCCCACCCACACTTCTTATTGCCGCTATGGCCACGTTGTTCCTCACGACCGCCGGCGGGGTCGTTGCAAACCACTGGTTCCCCGGCGCTGTGGTTGCCGCAGTCGGCACGGGGGTGCTGTTCATCGGTCTGGCCGTCTGGGTCGTGTTCCGCAAGCCCCGCTCCCGCGCCAACGGCTGGCAGGCCGAGCACCACCGCCGCGACTTCGCATGCCCCTCATGCGGCTACTCCCGCGACGGCCTGGGATCGAATGTGTGCCCCGAGTGCGGCTACACCCTCGCGCCCGATGCCCGATGAACGTCTCACTTCCCTACGCAGAACATCGCAAATACCCGGCCGATGACATCGTCCGGTGACACCGCGCCCACAAGCTCCGCCAGGTCGTCCAACGCACCCCGCAGGCTTGTCGCCGCCAATTCCGGCGTGTTCGCCCCTGCCGCGGCGGCCATCAAGTGTCCGTGCGCGCTCGCCAGGCACCGCCGATGGCGTGGAAGGAGTGCTGCCACCCCCGCGCCCCGCGCCGAGCACGTCTGGTCCGCGATCGCCCGCCGCAACGCCCCAAGGTTCCAATGGTCCAGAGCGCAGACCGCAATGCCGGATGAAAGAGCTTTCTGCCCACCGGGCTGATCTCCGAACGTCCGCACGCGTATGACCGTGGGCAGATGTCTAAGGGTCGACCCATGTCGATGGAGCGGCGAATCGGACTCTCGAAACTCACCCGAAGGATCGCACCAAAGCACAACGTCCGCCCCAAGGATCGCCTCCAGTGCACGCCGCTGTGCCTCCGCGTCCGTGCCGCGGCCGGCGTCCTCGGAGAGCCCCGCAACATCGAGCAGGTGCACAACACCCGCCCCCGGCGCTTCCCGCGAGAGGTCCAGTTCCTCGCGCAGCACGTCGCGCGTCGTGCCCGCCACTGGGCTTGCAACCGCCCGGTCGCGTGAAAGGAGCGCATTAAAGAGCGTGCTCTTGCCCGCGTTCGGCCTGCCCGCGAGCGCCACGGTGGGAACCGCGCCGCCGACCTCCGCCCCAGCCCGAGTGCCCGTGTGTGCCTGGACCTCAACGGCAACCGCGACCGCTCTCGCCGCCAGGTCCATCGGGCTGATCGCGACCACATCCTCCTGATCCGTAAAGTCGATCCCGGCCTCAACCAGCGCAAGCAACGTGGTGCACTCATCCGCCCAGCGCCGGTACCGCTCTCCCGTCGTTCCGGACAGCAGGTGCCGCGCGGCCGAGAGCTCCTCGTCCGTCCGTGCCGCTATGGTGGCCGCGATGCCCTCCGCCTCGTCCAGTGAATACCGCAGGTTCAGAAAAGCGCGGGCGCTGAACTCCCCGGGCTGCGCCTGCCGCACACCCGGTCTCGCGACAAGTTCCGCAAGCACTCGCTCCGCCAGGTGTGGATTGCCCGCGAACGAGAGCTCCGCGGCGTCCTCGCCCGTGAACGAACGTGGGCCCGGGAAACAGACCAGGAGCGCCGGGACCTGAACGACGGAGGATGCGACCGCACCCGGGAGCGAGAGAACCGCCCGCAGCGCGCAGCGAGTGGTGGGCCGCGCCCCAGGCAGCACGCCAAACGCGCCCGGGCCGGAGAGCCGGACGACGCACCGGTGCGCCGGTGCAGGCACGGTCGCAAGGGCGCAGATGGTGTCGGTGAGCGAAAGTGCGGGCACGCGGGAAGGCCCCCTTTGGAACGCGCGACTAAACGCGGATCACGATCTCCGCAGGGTCTGTGCGCACCTTGGCCAGCGGAGCGAGCCAGTCATCAGTGGCCCTGTAACCGACCGCCGCCGCCACTGTCGCTTTGTATCCCCTTGTCGGGAGATCGAGGATGCCGTCATACTTGTCGTGCACGATCCCTTCCATCGGGCACGCGTCCACGCCGAACGCGGCGCACGCGGAGAGCAGGAAACCAAGAGCGATGTAGCACTGGCGTGCACACCACGCGTCCGCCGCTTCCCGGGAAAGCGATTGGATCGTGCCCATCATCTGGCCTCCGAAGGTGGCAAGGTCTGGATCGGTCATGGCAACGTTCCGAGCCCGTGCGATGCGCGCCAGGTACGCGTCGACGTCGGACTTGTTGATCCCCGTCCTCGCCGCAAACACCACCATGTGCGAGCAATCGCGCGGCTGCGTCTGGTCCCAGGACGCAGCGGAGAGCCTGGTCTTGACGCCCGGATCCGTCACGACCACCATCCGCCAGGGCTGCAGGCCGTACGACGAAGGGGCCAGGATCGTCGCCTGCTGAAGCGCGTTCCAAGTCGCTTCAGGCACCGTACGCGTCGGGTCAAACTTCTTGACGGCGTAGCGCCACCTGAGCTGGGTCAGCAGAGCATCTGGTGCAATGGTCGGCATGGTGACTCCCGGGGTTGATTCAAACCTGGTCTCTACAGATGGGTTTCCCTCGCAACCGCGACGTTTCTGCGCCCCCCCCCAACAAACCACCCCGATGGACAGCACCGCGTGCAGGGCGAATTCCGGAAACCGGTGCACTCGGACGCCGCGCGTGCATCCCACCGCGCAGTATACTGCGCACCCGCCCGCCACAGTCGCGCGGGCCGCTCTTGGCCGTACCGGCTTCGGCCGGTGCCCGGCCCTGGTGAATCGAGGTTGCGATGAAGATCGCGGTGCTGAAGGAGCAGGCAACGGGCGAACAGCGGGTAGCGCTTGTCCCGGAGTCCGCAAAAAAACTGACCGCCGCTGGCTTCGCCGTCGCGGTGGAAAAAGGCGCGGGCGTCGCGGCGCACTTCGAGGACGCGGTATACACCGCGGCCGGCGCCGTGATTGGGGACGATGTTGCAGGACTGGTGCAGGGAGCAGAGATCATCCTCAGGGTGGGCCCACCCGCCATGCCCCCCTCCCGGGACGAAGTGGGCATGATGCACGAGGGTCAGGTAGTCATCGGATCCTTCATGCCCACCCGCAACACCGCCGTCATGCGGGCGCTGGCGGCCAAGGGTGTGACAGCCATCTCAACCGACGCCATCCCCCGCACGACGCGCGCCCAGGCAATGGACACGCTCAGTTCCATGGCCAATATCGCGGGCTACCGCGGCGTGCTCATGGGCGCGGTCGAACTGAACAAGTACTTCCCCATGCTCATGACCGCCGCGGGCACCATCCTCCCGGCAAAGGTCTTTGTCATCGGCGCGGGCGTCGCCGGGCTCCAGGCCATCGCGACCGCCAAGCGCTTAGGCGCGCAGGTGTTCGCCACCGACGTCCGCCCCGAGGTCAAGGAACAGATCGAAAGCGTGGGCGGCAAGTACGTGGGGATCGAGCTTGCGCAATCCGCCGCGGCCGGAGGCGGCTATGCCAGGGAACTCAGCGAGGAGGACAAGGCACGCCAGCGTCAGATGCTCGCCGAGCAGTGCGCCGTCAGCGACGTGGTCGTGACAACCGCCCTCATCGGAGGAGTCTTTGCTCCAAAGTTGATCGGGGCGGACATTGTGCGGCGCATGAAGCCCGGCAGCGTCATCGTCGATCTCGCCGCCGAGGGCGGGGGCAACTGCGAACTCTCGAGGCCGGGCCAGACTGTGGTCGAGAACGGCGTGAAAGTCCTCGCCCCGCTCGGAATCGCGGCGGGAATGGCGACCGACGCCAGCGTGCTGTGGTCCCGCAACCTGTTCAACTTCGTGATGGCGTACACCAACACGAAGGAGAAGACATTTACGCTCGACATGAACGACGAGATCGTCAAGGGTGCTCTGATCACGCACGGGGGGCAGGTGGTGCACGCAAAGACGAAGGAGGCAATCGCCCATGCCGGCTGAGCCGATCCCCGCCGCACACGAGACCCTCTCCAACGCCCAGCTGGACCTGGTCGCCCTGGTGTTCGTGTTCATGCTCTCGACCTTCATCGGCCTAGGCGTGATCCGGCGCGTCTCGCGACTGCTCCACACGCCCCTCATGTCGCTCACCAACGCGATTTCCGCGATCGCCGTCGTGGGCGCGGTGCTCGTCGCGGGCGGGTCGCACGAGTACCCCACGTACATCCGCGTCATGGGCGCGGTGGCGCTGTTCGCGTCCATGACCAACATCGTCTCGGGCTTCATGATCACCGACCGCATGCTCAAGATGTTCAAGAGCGACGCGCCGGGCAAGCAAGGGGGGCACGGATGACCACCCTGTGCGCCCCGCTCCTCATGCTGGCGCAGGCGACGGAGAACGTCGCCGCGTCCCACCCTGCGCCCGTCCCCAACGGGCCGCTGCAGGTCGTCGTCGAACTCGCCTACCTCCTCGGCGCAGGCCTGTTCATCCTTTCACTGCACTGGATGGGCGACCCGAAGTCCGCCCGGCGCGGCGTCTACGCGGGCGTCTTCGGCATGGCGATCGCCGTCCTCGCGACATGGGCAAAGCCCGATGTCACGCGCCACTGGTGGGTGCTCGTGCCCATCGCGCTCGCCGTGGGGCCCGGTGTCTGGCTCAGCCACGTCCCCCTCACCGCCGTGCCGCAACGCACGGCGCTGTCGCACGCCTTTGGTGGCCTGGCGGCTGGGTTGGTGGGCACGGCGAAGTTCTTGTACTGGTTCCACCATGACCCAGGGGAGCTGACGCGCTTCCGCATGGGCGCCATCGTCTTTGAAGTCCTGCTCGGATTCCTGACATTTACCGGTTCCCTCATCGCCGCAGCGAAACTCCAGGAAGTCAAGTGGCTGCCGCAGCGCCCATGGGTGTACAAGGGCCAGCACTTCGTGAACCTTGTCGCGTTCGGTGCCGCCGTCGTGCTGGGACTCGCGCTCATCATCAATCCCTCGTACCAGCACTCCCCCTGGGTGTTCGCGGCCTTAGTCTTCCTCGCGTTCAACTTCGGCTGGATGCTCGTCATGCCCATCGGCGGCGCCGACATGCCCACCGTCATCGCCATCCTCAACGCCTACGCGGGCCTCGCCGCCGTCGCCATGGGCTTTGTCCTCGACAACAAACTGCTCATCACCGCCGGCGCGCGCGATCAGCGGCCGGTGCAGCAGACCGACGGGTACGGGCTCATCTACCTCGGGGCCGAGCTGCCCGCTGCGCTCACCCTGGCCGGGTCGGCCACCGCGACGGTGCAGCTGTCCTCGGACTGCCCCGACACCGACGTCGTGGTGAAGCTCGTCGAACGCCGCGCCGACGGCGCCGCCATCCTGCTCATGGACGGCGTGCAGCGCGCCATGTTGCGCGACGGTGGCGCCACGCCGGTCCCGCTGCAGCCGGGCCGGCCCGTGACCGTGGTGGTGGCCTTGGGCGAGCTGCACCACACCTTCGCCGCCGGCAGCCGGATCGAGGTGGACATCACCAGCAGCAACTTCCCCCGCCGGGCGCGCAACACCAACAGCGGCCACCTGCTGCTGGCCGCTGACGATTTTGGCAACTTCAGCGGGAAGAACTTCACCATCCGCGCGCGCTGTTTTCCTGGCGAAGCGATCCTTCCGGAGCGGATGGACAAGTGGTTGGGCGAGCTTGTCGATCAAGACCTGGTGCGGTTCTACGAAGTCGATGATGAGCGTTACGTTCACATCCCGCGCTTTCGTCAACGTCTTCGTTCAATGCGCCCGAAATTCCCACTTTCGCCCTGGACGTCAATTGAGGAAAAACAATATCTTAACGAGAAGGATGTCAGACATGAACCTGACATAGGTCAGACGCATGACAGGTCCATGCGTGAGAAGAGAAGAGAAGAGAAGAGAAGAGAAGAGGGGAAAACAGGCGCTATTCGCG